>CAYPEV010000071.1:0-9507 GCA_964409605.1 uncultured Christensenella sp.
TAGATCGTACCGTCCAAATTTACGAGGAGAATCGTCTTCCCTTCGAGCGGGAAACTCTTTTTCCCGCCTGCCGGAATCATGCCTGTTTCCGCGATTTTCACGAACGACATTTCTGCATCACCCCTTTAGGCTGAGTATACCACATATTTTACGGTATACCTTGTGAAAAGATAGGGGGAAGCTCCATTCTTCCCCCTTGCAAAACGTGACAAAAGCACGGTAATATGGAGCTGGCAGATGTATACTGAATGTGAAAACAAGAGTAGGGTTGCAACAGCGTACACGAGAGAAAGGAAGAAAGAGAACATGTTTTCCGAAAAAGTAAAAAAACTATTGAATGAACAGATCACAAAGGAATTTTACTCCGCATACCTGTATTTGGACTTCGCAAACTATTATGAAGAGCAGGGCTTGAAGGGCTTTGCGAACTGGTTCATGGTGCAGGCGCAGGAGGAGCGCGACCACGCGCTGCTGTTCATCAAGTATATGCAGAATAACGACATCAAGGTCACGCTCGAAGCCATCGGCAAGCCTGACGTCGTGATGAAGAAGCACATCGACGCGCTCTGCGCTTCGCTTACGCACGAGCAGTTTGTCACCGCTTCCATCCATACGATCTATGAAGCCGCATATGAGGACAAGGACTTCCGCACGATGCAGTTCCTTGACTGGTTTGTCAAGGAGCAGGCGGAGGAGGAGACCAACGCCAACGACAACATCAAAAAGATGGAGCTATTTGGCACAGACAGCAAAGGGCTTTATATGCTGGATCAGGAGATGGGCGCGCGGATGTATACCCCGCCGAGCCTCGTTCTCTAAGGCCGGCCCACAGGCATATGCAAAGACCGCCGAGACAATCGGCGGTCTTTTTCTGCGCGGCGTTTTGGGACAGGATCACGGGTGCCCAAGATCGGTTTGCTTCGGCGTCTATTCGTAGTCCGCAAACAGCACCGCCGTGGCGGAGTTGCACGGCGTGCGCTCGATTTCGCTGAGCTGGCCGTTGAGCGGGTCGATCCGGTAGAGAATCAGCTCGTTGGAATCCTGAAAGCCGGAGAGCAGGAACGCGCCGTCCGGCGTGATGTTGAAATCGCGCGGGGTCTTTCCGCCGGCCTTCTGGATGCCGAGCGGGGTCAGGGTGCCATCCTTGTGCACGCGGTAACTCGCGATGCTGTCGTGCCCGCGGTTGCTGGCGTAGAGAAACGCGCCGTTGGGGTGGAGCTTGATGCAGGCCGCGATGGTGTCGCTTACGCATTCGTTCGGCAGCGTGGGCAGGGTCTGCAGGAACGTGGCCTTACCCGTCTCGCTGTCGTAGGCATAGGCGCGGACGGTATTGCTCAGCTCCGTGACAAGATAGAGAAACTTTCCGCTGCGGTCGAACACAAACTGACGCGGCCCGTCGCCCGGGGAGGTCTTGATCACGGGAGCGGCGTTGGGCGTGACGCAGCCCGTGTTCCAGTCGATGCCGTAGACGGAGATTTCGTCCGTGCCGAGATCGGCGACCAGCACATGCTTTCCCAGCGGGTCGGGCGAGACCTGATGCACATGCGGGCCTGCCTGGCGCGCGGGGTTGACGCTCTTGCCGTAATGCTGGAGGAAGCAGGAGGCGGTGCCGAGGCTGCCGTCCGGCAGGATCGGCAGAATCGCGAAGCTGCCGCCGGTAAAGTTCGCAACCAGAAGATGGCTGCCGTTCGCGCTGAGGCTGACGCAGCAGGCGTCCGCGCCGCCGGTCATGCGGCGGTTGAGGAACGTCAGCTCGCCCGAAGCGGGATCGATGGAGTAGGCGGATACGGCGGCGGACGCCTCCTCGTGATATTCCTTCAGCTCGTTTACGGTGTAGAGGAAGCGCTTGTCCGCGCTCAGCGCGAGATAGGTTGGGTTGGGCTTGCCCGCTGCAAACAGGCGGGTGAGGCGGCCCGCGTCGTCCATGCGATAGACGGTGACGCCGTCTCCGCTGCCGGGGACCAGTTCACCCGTGCCAAGCACGATGGGCTGTGTGTAGCTGCCGACAAATACCAGACGGTTTTTCATATGTGTGCGTCTCCTGTTCTGAAATTGAGTAAGACTTATTCTGCCGATAGAATCTGCTGAATTGCCCAGATCGCGCCGTCGCTGTCATTGGACGGGGCGGTATGCGTTGCGCTTGCTTTTACGAGGTCCTGCCCGTTCTCCATCGCGAACGACAGCCCCGCGCGGCGAAACATCGCGATATCCGCCTCGCCGTCGCCAACCGCCGCGGTCTCTTCCGGCGGAACGCCGAGGTACGCGCAGAGGGCAGTGAGCCCCGTGCCTTTCTCAACGCCCCTTTGGGTGATCTCCAGGCCGTTGTGGATCGACGTGACCAGATCGACCGGATACGTTTGGCAAAACGCGCGGAGCCTCGGCAGATCGGCAAGATTTTCAAACGATATGTAGAGCTTTTCTATGTCGCTCTCCCGCACGCGGAGCAGATTCCCCACGTGGTCCACGGGCGTGTATCCCGCGATGAGCGAGGGATGCTGCATGTGCTCCGCCGTGTAACGATCCGTGTGCTCCCAGCAGGACTGGTCGAGATAGGAAGTCCCGTCCGCGTAGACCTGGGTCATGACGGGGTAATTGCGCGCTTCGCGCTCGATCGCACGGGCGATGGAAAGCGGCAGGAGGTTTTCGTAAAACGCCTCGTTCGTCTCCGCGTCAAATCCCGTCGCGCCGTTGCTGACGACAAAATAACGAATCCACGGAAAACTCCGGCGGAAATCGATCAGTTCTCCCATGCTGCGCCCCGTGACGATGGACACGATGACGCCCGCGCCCCGCAGGGACTCCACAGCGCGAACCACGGCGGGGGAAAGAGACAGATCGCTCCGTACGAGCGTGCCATCCACGTCCAGAGCGGCCAACTTGATCTTTGCCATGCCGTCAGCCTTTCGCCCTGGGGTATTCGTTGCACAGCAAACGATAGGGCGCTTCATCCTCCTCAATCTTGGAAAAGCGGCCGAGCGGCTGCAGGAAACGGTTGTCGTGCACGTCGTCGTTGCACATGCTCACTTCACCCAGCAGAACGGGGCCGGAGCCCGCCTCTACGTTGAAATCGTGATACAGATACGATTGGATCGAAATGCTCTCGCCCGGCGTCAGGCGGATCTGCGTGCCGGCGGGCACGGTAAACGCGCGCCCGTCGCAATGCAGCGTCACGTCGGTGTCGGCAAGGCCCTCCTCCGGCGTAGCGTTGTAGACCCTGATCAGCACGTTACCGCCGCCGCGGTTGATGATATCCTCCATCTTGCTCCAGTGGAAGTGCATCGGCGAATACTGGCCTTCTTCAATATAAAGAAGCTTCTCCGCGTAAGGCTTTGGGTAGGCGTCCCGCTTGGCGAAGTTGCCGTTGCGGATCGTCACGAGCGAGAAGCCCATCCTGGAAAAGTCGCCCGTGCCATAGTCGGTGACGTCCCAGCCGAGCATGTTGTCGCGGATCTCGTCAAACGCGTGTCCCTTCTCCCGCCAGTCCTCCGGCGACCAGCCGCAAAACGGGGGCAGGGCAAAGCGGAATTCTGCGGCAAACGCCTCCATGCGGCGGATCGCCGCGTTGATTTCGGAACGCTTCATAATCGGGTGATTCTCCTTGCGGTATTTCTTCGCCGGATCCGGCGTTTGTTCTGCTGGCGCGTGTCTGCGGGCGTGATTTTCCCGCGCGCTATCATTCTAGCGCATTTGCGTTTCATATGCAATGATCGATAGAATAGTTTCAAATGAAAGTAATATCGTTATGATAGTAACGTTTTTCGTTGACATGGTCTTTCCCTGCGGGTATACTGATTCTGGAAAAGCACCACATTTCTTAGCGCGAAAGAGGAAACGGCATGAAGAGCGGATATGTCATCGGAATCGACGCGGGCGGCACAAAGGTTGCCTATGGACTATTCAACCCGGCGGGCGAGCGGATTGACCGCATGCAGCATCCGACGGACGTCTGCGCCACGGGCGAATCCTTCTCCGATACGCTGGTGGAACATATCACAGCCATCCTCGCGCGAAACAGCATGAAGGACACGGATCTCGACGGGATTGGAATCTGCATGCCGTCGTTCATCCTATTTGACGAAGGATATGTGCTCATGACCTCCGCCATGCCGGGTATCAAGCAGTTTCCCATGCGGGATTACCTCAAAGCCAGGCTGAACACCGACATCGTGCTGGACAACGACAGCAACGCGGCGGCGCTCGCGGAATACCGCCGCGGCGCGGGCAGGGGCAGCCGCCATCTCGTCTACATCACGGCGGGCACGGGCCTCGGCAGCGGCATCATCATCAACGGCCGGCTCTTCCGCGGCAGCTACGGCTGGGCGGGCGAATGCGGGCACATGCTCGCCACGCCGGACGAAGGATTGCTGTGCGGCTGTGAAAACCGCGGCTGCTTTATGAGCTATGCCAGCGGCCGCGCGATGAGCGCGCGCGTGCGCGGGCAGATGACCTACTGCAACACCACGATCCTGACGCCGGAGACGGCGGACGGAGAGCACGTTCTCACGGCATATCATCAAAACGATCCGCTCGCGATCGAGACCATCGAAACCATCGCGCACTACCTCGGCGTCTGCGCGTTTAACATCTACCAGATGCTCAACATCAACCGCTTTGTCTTTGGCGGCGGGCTGACGAACTTCGGAGACGTATTGTTTGACCGCGTAAAGGCGGAGTTTGACCGGTATAACCATATACCGCTGCCCGTGGAGTTCCGGCTCGCGGAGCTTGGCGGGGACATTGGACTCATCGGCGCCGCGGAGTTTGTCCGCGAGGCGTAAGAGAAAGATTTCGAAAGAGAAACATCACGCAGGAGAAAAATAGATGGAAGCAATGACGCAAGCAAAAGAATACGGCAACCCCAAGGAATACTTCGGCCCGCTCAGCGAGCGTACCGCGCGCATCCGCGCGCGCCTTTTGGACACGCAGCCGACGGTGGACACCCAGCGCGCCATCCTGACCACGGAGAGCTACCGCGCGCACGAGCAGGATCAGGTCGTGCTGCGCCGCGCATACATGCTGGACAACGTCCTGCGCAACATGCGGATCTATATCGATCCGGATGCGCTGCTCGTCGGCAATCAGGCTTCGAGCGACCGCAGCGCGCCGATCTTTCCCGAATATGCGATGGATTGGGTGATCAAGGAGCTGGACGCGTTTGACAAGCGCGACGGCGACCGGTTTACCATCACCGAGGACAACAAGCAGATTTTGCGCGAGATCTATCCTTACTGGAAAGGCCGCACGCTGCAGGACAAGGGATATGCCGCGTTTCCGGAGCGCGCGCGGCTCTTTTATGACCTCGGCATCATCAAGACGGAGGGAAACATCACCTCCGGCGACGCGCACATCGCCGTCGACTACGGACGCATCCTGCGCGAGGGGCTGACTGGCTACCGCGCGCGCGTGCTGGAACAGCAGGAAAAGCTGGAGCTTGCAAACTTTGAAGATCTTAAGAAGAGCTATTTCTACCGCGCGATTCTGATCGTGCTGGATGCCGTCGAGGCGTTCTCCCGCAGATATGCCGCGCTGGCCGAAGAGCAGGCGAAATCCGCCGCGCCGGAGCGCGCCAGAGAGCTTTTAGAGCTCGCGCGGATTTGCAGCAAGGTGCCGATGCAGCCCGCAAGCAGCTTCCACGAGGCGCTGCAGAGCGTCTGGCTGCTGCATGTCGTGCTCCAGATCGAGAGCAACGGGCATTCGCTCTCCTACGGGCGGATGGATCAATACGTCTACCCGTTCTACGAAAAGAGCCGCGCGGAAGGCATGAGCGAAGCATTCGCCTGTGAACTGCTGGAAAACCTCTGGCTCCGTACATTTACGGTCAACAAGATCCGCTCCTGGTCGCATACGCGCTTTTCCGCAGGCAGCCCGCTGTATCAAAACGTAACCGTCGCCGGCCAGACGATCGATGGCAAGGACGCGGTCAACGAACTCAGCTACCTGATTCTGCGCACGGTCGCGCGCTGCCATCTGCCGCAGCCGAATCTGACGGTTCGCTACCATAAGGGCCTGAGCGATGACTTCATGCAGGAGTGCATTCAGGTGATCCGCTGCGGGTTTGGCATGCCGGCCTTCAACAGCGACGAGATCATCATTCCGTCGTTCCTGAATATCGGCGTTGCGAAAGAGGACGCGTACAACTACAGCGCCATCGGCTGCGTCGAGGTTGCGGTGCCCGGCAAATGGGGCTATCGCTGCACGGGCATGAGCTTCCTCAACTTCCCGAAGACGCTGATGATCGCGCTCAACGACGGCGTCGACATCGACAGCGGTAAGCGCGTGTTCACGGGAACAGGACATTTTCTCCAGATGGAGCAATTTGACGACGTGAGGAAGGCCTGGGATATCTTCGTGCGCGAATTCTGCCGTCAGGCGGTGATTCTCGACTCCGCCGCCGATATGGTGCTGGAGCAGGAGGTGCCGGATATCCTCTGCTCCGCGCTGACGGAGGACTGCATTGCCCGCGGCAAGCACCTCAAGGAGGGGGGAGCGGTCTACGACTTCATCAGCGATCTGCAGGTCGGCATCGCAAACCTCGGCGATTCGCTCGCCGCGATCAAGAAGACGGTCTACGAGGACAAGAGCGTGACGCGCGAGGAGCTTTGGAACGCGCTGCTGACCGACTTTGCGGGCGAACGCGGGGAAGAGATCCGAAAACTGCTGCTCGCCGTGCCGAAATTCGGCAACGACGACGACTCTGTCGACAGCCTTGTCGTGGAGGGCTACGACAGCTATATCGACGAGCTGAAGAAGTATAAAAACACGCGCTACGGACGCGGGCCCATCGGCGGCTGCTACTATGCGGGCACCAGCTCGATCTCCGCGAACGTCCCGCAGGGCGCGGGCACCTGCGCGACGCCGGACGGGCGGCACAAGGGCGACCCGCTCGCGGAGGGCTGTTCGCCCACGCATGCGGCGGACGTGAACGGCCCCACCAGCGTCTTTAAGAGCGTGAGCAAGCTCCGCACGGACAAGATCACCGGCGGCGTGCTCTTAAACCAAAAGGTTGCTCCCAGCATGCTGGAAAAACCGCGCGACAGGCAGAAGCTCCTGCTGCTGCTGCGCACGTTCTTCAACGTGCTTAAGGGCTTCCATGTGCAGTACAACGTCGTCTCCCGCGAGACGATGCTGGACGCGCAGGTGCACCCCGAAAAGCACAAGGATCTGATCGTCCGTGTGGCGGGCTATTCCGCGTTTTTCAACGTGCTTTCACGTCAGACGCAGGATGACATCATCGCGAGGACGGAGCAGGTATTATGATAAATAGGGTTTGAAAAACCCTATTTGGGAAGGATGACATCATCGCGAGGACGGAGCAGGTGCTCTGATCGGTTTCCGTCGAAGACTGCTTTCGCTTTTTGTTGGAAATCATTTTACAAACTGCTATAATGTTTGCACGGATGGGTTTCATATGAACAAAAGCCCGCCGCAAAACGAAAGATGATAAATGGAGCAATGAAATGAATCAACGCTGCCTGACCATTCTGGACATGCTCAACCGCGAGGAAACGCTGGACGTCAACGATCTTGCGGAGCACTTGGGCGTGTCCGCCGTGACGGTGCGAAAAGACCTCGCGCTGCTGGAAAACAAGGGGCTTCTGCATCGCCAGCATGGCTGCGCGATGCGTGTCTCTCCCAACGACGTCGGCTATCGCATGACGTTTGACTATGAGGTGAAGCGCCGCATCGCAAGAAAAGCCGCGGACATGGTCGGCAGCGGCGAAGCGGTGATGATCGAGTCCGGCTCCACCTGCGCGATGCTCGCGGAGGAGCTCGTCAGAAAAAAGCGGGATGTGACCATCATCACGAATTCCGCCTTCATCGCGGGCTATGTGCGCGCCATCCCCGGTGCGCGCGTGGTGCTGCTGGGCGGCGCATATGATCCCGACGCGCAGGTGATGAGCGGACCTTTGGTCGGCAAATGCGCCGAGGAATTCTATGTCGACAAATTCTTCATCGGCACCGACGGGTACGATCCGAAGCAGGGCTTTTCCAACGTCGATATGCTCCGCGCGGAAGCCGTCCGCGCGATGGCGGCGCGCGCCGACAAGCGGATTATCCTCACCGATATGTCCAAGTTCAACAAGCGCGGCGTGGTGCAGCTCATGCCCGCGCGGCAGGTGACGCATGTGATCACCGACGCGGTGCCGGACAACTGCCGCGCCTCGCTGGAGGAATACGGCGTAGAGATCATTCTCACGTAAGCCGGAGAACGGGGGGATCGACCTCCGTTCTTTTTTCGCTCTATCGAACATGAAGTCGTGCGGGCGGAAGATGCAGGGAAAGGAGAGAACGGGTTGGACTTCTTTGCGGACGGATATGACGGCTTTTGCGCGGCGGTGGACGCTTCCGATACACCGGTGCTGTTTTGCGAGCGGTTTGACGAGCGCAGCAGCATCTGGAATTTCAACGAGCATTGTCACGATTGCGTCGAGCTGATCTATTTTCTATACGGCAATGCGCGGGTGATCACGGGCGGGACGAGCGTGCAGGCCTCGTTTTACGATATGATTGTTTACCCCAAAGGCAAGCCGCATACGGAAAGCCTCCAGTTTGACCATCATCAGGAGATCATCTGCCTCTGGGTGGATATTCCCGGGCTTGCGATACCGGACATCATGCGCATTCAGGACAAGGACGCTCACCTCAAATGGCTCATGGAGGCGATCCATGCGGAATACAAGAGCGAAACGCCAAGCCGCGCGCTGATCGACCACTATGTTAAAAGCGTCGTCCTGCTCATCGGCCGCTGCTATTTTGAGAAACAAACGCAGAGCGATATGATCAGCCGCGTGCTTCTCTACATGCAGGATCATCTGACCGAGAGCATCACCGTCCAGCAGCTCGCGGATATGGTATACGTCAGCAAGTCCTACCTCAGCCGAGCGTTCAAGCAGAAGACCGGTCTTTCGCTGATGGAATACCTCAACTCCCTTCGCATGGAGTCCGCAAAGGCGATGCTTGCGGCCAGCAACATGAACACGGAGGAGATCGCATACCGCACGGGTTATCACTCCGCAAAGTTCTTCTACCGCGCGTTTCGCGCCTACACCGGCATGTCCACCCGCGAGTACCGTAATAGTGAGAGCGAAAACCAGGGGAAAGGTTCATAATAGTATACGTTTCAAGCACAAAAAACGGTTTCAAGACCGTTTTTTTTGTGGTAGCATTCTTATAGAAACAAGCAGATTCGTTCTATTCATTTGACCATCGATTTCATACGAAACATGAGCACGGTTCGATCATATAAAATTCAACATCGAAAATAAAAAATCAAACTTTTTCTCAAACGGCAACAACAAGGGATAAACGCATGAAAAGCAAGCTCGATCAGCTACCGTTGAGCCTTCGTGCTCAAACATTAAAACAGATCATGTTCGCAGAAGAACGGTTTGCGTCTGTGGAGCAGGCGAAGATCGTTACGGACGTATACCGCGCGCACGCGGATCTGCCGCGCAATATCCTGCGCGCGCTGGCGCTGAAAGAAGCGCTCGCAAAGATCGAGATCCG
>CAYPEV010000071.1:9517-10544 GCA_964409605.1 uncultured Christensenella sp.
GATCACCGAAGGCGAGCTGATCGTCGGCAACCGCACGACGGGCGTCCGCGCGGGCGTCATCTTCCCCGAATCGGGCTTGAGCTGGGTGGACCGCGAGATGGAATCCCTCCCGACACGTCCGCAGGATCCGTTCCAGATCCGCGAGGAGGACATCCGCGCATTCAAAGAAGAGATTTTTCCCTTCTGGCAGGGCAAAACGCTGGAAGACATTTTGGACGAGCGCATCGGAGACGAGATGCGCGCCATCGGCAAGGTCGCCAAGATTAACCAGACCGACCATGCGCAGGGGCACATCTGCCCCAATACCGAACGCTGGCTGAGATACGGCCCTGCGGGACTGATCGAAGAAGCCCGAGCGGAGCGGGAACGCCATCCCGAACGTGCGGATTTTTATGAGGGGTTGATCCTCGCGCTGGAAGGCGCGCGCCTCTTAATGCGCCGCTATGCCGCGCTCGCGCGGGAGATGGCAAAGGCTTCCCTGCGCAAAGAGGAGCTCCTGGAGATTGCCCGCGTGTGCGACGCGCTCAGCGAGCGCGCGCCGGAAAGCTTCCGCGAGGCGGTTCAGGCGAGCTGGTTTCTGTATGTCATCCTCCAGATGGAGAGCAACGCCTCTTCGTTTTCTCCGGGGCGGATGGACCAATACCTCTACCCGTTCTATCAAAAGGACACGGAATCCGGCGCGCTGACGAACGAAGCCGCGCTGGAACTGATCGAATGCCTGTTCCTCAAATTCAACCAGATCGTCTACCTCAGAAGCAGCGGCAGCGCGAAGTATTTCGCCGGGTTTCCGATCGGCTTCAACGTCGCCATCGGCGGCCAGAACGAAGCGGGCGATTCCGCGGAAAACGAGCTGTCTTTTCTCTTCCTCCGCGCACAGGAACACCTGCTCCTGCCCCAGCCGAACCTCTCCGCCCGCGTGTTTGCGGGTTCGAGCGAGCATTTTTTGACGCGCTGCGCCGAGGTCGTCGGCAAAGGAAGCGGAATGCCGCAGTTTTTCAACGACGAAGCGGTGATTCCCGCGCTCAAG
>CAYPEV010000072.1:0-10485 GCA_964409605.1 uncultured Christensenella sp.
CTGCAGAGCTGCGGGGGATAGTCCAAAAATGTCGGCGGAGATTCGCCGGAGCTGACCACGTCCCGGAGAGCGCCTTCATGCAAGAGGCGCATCAGGTCGTCCGTGCTTTTTCGCTGATCCGTTCGTGTCCCTTTTTTAGATGCTCCAATGCACGCGCGCTTTTTCCGGCAACGGGGAGGTGGTTAGCGGACGATCCTCAATCGCCTGTGGGCAATGCAAACAGCTCTTCGATGGTGAGCCCGAACGCGCTTTGGATGCTTTGCTCCATCAGCTCGATGGAATAGGTGTAGACATCCTGTATCGACGGATCGTTGTAGGCCGCTTTGAAATATACCTCAACCGTTCCGTTCGGGTCGCTGTGCCAGCCATCCGCAAACTCCTTGCGGTCGACAAAGTATTCAAACGATGCGCCGCCGGAGTTATCGTCGGCCTTGACCAGAAACTTCCGTTCCTGAATGGAATATCGGATCACGATGCGGTATTCGTCGCTCAACGCCTTGAAGAAGCGAACATCGCCGCCTTCATCCCAAACGCCCCACTCGGGGTTATGTACCTCGACGGTGAACTGCGGTTCTTCCTTCTGATCATACCAATAGCTTGCGTTTTCGGGACTCGCGCGGAAGCCAAGTGTCATCAGCGAAGACGCGTCAATTACTTTTTTCTCCCGCGGGAGCGCATAGAGCATATCTGCCGTTGTGTTGAATGTGGTTTTTAAAATCGCTTCAAACTCCTCGATCGGCGCAAGCAGGAGATCGCCGGTTGGCGAGGGATACAGTTCTTGCAGGAAGGTGTTTGCTGCCGCCTCGCCATACTCGATTTGAATCGATTTTTCCTTTGCGTAGAATGTATAGCGGAAGTCCTTCGCGTGGCTAAAGATGAGGTATGCATCGGATTCAGGATAGTAAATCACGCCGAGTTCGCGGTCTGTCCCGTGGTTTTTGACCAGGATGACTGCGTTGACTTCATCCGGATTCTCTTGCGCACCCCATTCTTCGCGGTGTACTTGAATGAAGAATTCGCCGGTCTTGTAGCTCTCAATCTGCGGCGCGTTATCGATCGGCATAAAACCGAGTTCGCGCAGGGAGGCCGCTACGGAGAAGTCCTTTTCCTCCAGATTCGGGTAGATGTTTGCAAGCGGAGAGTAGTCCGCAATCGGACACTCCGAAAGGAAGAGTTTTCTTAGATTGGTCAACCCGGCGAGAGGGGCGACATCCGTCACCTGCGAATAACTCAAGCTCAGATAGGTCAGCTTCGTTAGGCCGGAAAGCAAGCCCGCATCGGAGAACGGGGTGCGATCCAGCATCAGATTGTCCAGATTGGTAAGTTTGGCAAGCGTGCTGTAGTCGCTCGCCTCGCAATTAAACAGCACGAGCCTTTGCAGATTCGTGAGTCCGGCTAGCGGCGAAATATCCTGGACGGGGTTTCCGCCAAGCGAAAGATTCGTGAGCTTTGTCAGTCCCGTAAGCGGAGAGATATCGCTGATATGGTTGAACGATAGCTCCAATGTTTCCAGATTCTTGAATGCTTCGATGCCGGAGAGACTCTGGATTTGCGTTTCCAGCGGAATCTGCGGCTGCCATTCGATATTGAGACGCAGTTCCTTGACTGCCTCCGCCTGCGCGGCTGTGATATCGCCCGCGGGAAGATCCATCGCCGCGCGAACCTTCTGCTCCAGAAGAGCATCCTGAAACGTGACGACAGGTTCCGCGGTCGGTTCCGCCGTCGGCGCGGCGGGCGAGGTTGCAGCGGGCGCGCAGGCAGAAACGAGCAGGAACAACAAAGCCATAGCCAGCGAGAATCGTTTCTTCATCGTGGATTCCTTTCTACGTTGCGTGTGCCGTTCGGTACATTAATTCATCTCAAAATCGGCAAACTCTAGATTCGGGTAGATATCCTTGAGCGGGCTGTAGTCCGTAATCGGGTTTTTGCCCAGTTTCAGTTCTCGCAGATTCGTGAGGCTGGCGATTGGCGTAACATCGGTGATTGCGTTTTCGTCGAGAAACAAACTCCAAATCTTGGTTAAACCCGCAAGTGCGCTGATATCCTGTACGCCGTTTCCCATGCAGGAGAAGATCTCCAGATTCTTCATGTCCGCCATGAAGTCCAGACTCAGCGTCCCGCTTTGCCGCTCGTCCTCTTGACAGGTCCAGTCAAATCCGAGAAAAACCAGGTTTGTCAGACCCTTGAGTACGGTCAGGTCATCGGCCTTGATGCCCGTGAATCCAAGCGATGTGAGGGATGTGAGATCCGCCAGCGGGGAAAGATCGTGCAGATCGTTAAAGGAGAGATTCAGATCCTCCAACCCCGTGAAATACTTCAGGTCGCTGATATCGTGGATCCCGCCGCTTTTGCTGTTCATGTCGTCAAAGCTTGTGTTGGAAAGATCCAGTTTCTTCACCGCCGCCGCTTCGGACACGGTGATGTCGCCCTCGGGCTTGCCCATCGCCTCGCGGACTCTGGCTTCCAGCGCTGCGTCGGTGAATATGACCACCGGTTCCGGAGTAGGCTCCGCGGTGGGCGCGGATGTTGCGGCTTCGGCTGCCGGCGCGGCGGGCGCTTGCTGCTCCGCAGGCGCGGCGCAGGCGCAGAGGCTCAAAAACAGGAGTACGACAACAAGAAAAATCCCCGTCTTTTTCATCATGATATCCTCTCTTTCTGCGCGCGGCGGCGCAATTCGACGATGATGTACTGTCATCCTAGCACGAAAAAAACCGCAGGTGGTATGCATGCTGCACACAAGCGGCTTTTTTGTGTAAGGTCGTATGGATTTGGACGCTTGTGCTTGGGGTAAAGGCGAAACACTGCCGGGGCCCCGCGGTCAATAAAATGTGATCGAAAACGGAGCACCCGTGAGATCCTGCTCCGCCTGCGTGCGAAGATCCTCTGTTAGCTCGACTTCGCGAAGCTGCGCCAGCCGAAGCAAAGGGGAGAGGTCGAGGTCCCGTACGCTGCCGAGCGTCAGCTGCTCCAGCCCCGGGAACGATTCGATTCCCGCAAGGCTCACAAGCGGCGTAGACCGCAATTTCAGGCACGACAGGCTGACGATCCCGTCAAAGGCGGAGAGCGAACTGATGCGCGACTTGCCCGCGTCGATCGTCTCCAGCAACATGCAGCCGCTGAGTACGGAGAAATCGGTGATGCGGGAATCAAACACACAAAGCTCCCGCAGCGAGTAGTGCGCCGCGAGCGGGGCTACGCTTTTGACCGGATTGTGGTTGAGGTCGACGATCTCCAGCGAATCCAGCTCCGCAAGCGGGGAAAGATCGGAGATATCCTGCAGCGCGATGTGAAGATTTCTCAGATTTTTGAGCTGCTTCAGGTCCTCTAGCGAGCGGATACCGCCGTTCTTGATGGATTCGTCGTGTATCCCCATGCGATATTGCGCGTCGGAGTATGCCGCGCCGTCGGCAGCTACCTGATTGCCGAAGATATACAGCTCCGTTATGCTCAGCAGATCTTCCTGAGAAATCTGCGCCCCTTCGGAGAGGCCCAGCGCCCCGCGCACGGCTTGCTCGATCAAAGGCTCTTCAAATCTTATCCCGGCCGGTGCAAACAGATTCGGGTTGAAATCGGTGTGCCGCCCGATCAAAAAGCCCGCGCAAAGACAGGCAAGGGAAGCCGCGAGACAGCATATGCCGCGCAGGATACGCTTTTGCACATGTCCGTCTGCGTGCAGCAGCGCTTTTTTGACGCGCCCGGCCGAGGAATATCGCCGCTCCGGCGTGAGATCGGTGCAGGTTTTTACAATTTTTTGCAGGCGCGCGGAGCCGAGCTTCGGCATCGCCTTTCGCGGCTGAGATTCTCCCGTGAGCAGCCAGCCGATCAGAACGCCGAGGGAGAAGATGTCGCTCCTGCGGTCTGTCTGGGAAAAGCCGTATTGCTCCGGCGGCGCGAAGTCTACCGTGCCGAAATAGTGCGTGTCCTTCGAAGCGGATGCGTCATATTCCCGGGAGATACCATAGTCAATCAGCCAGGCTTTCGCATCGCTGTCGATAATGATGTTTTGCGGCTTGATGTCACGGTGGATAACCGGCGGTTCCAGCCCGTGCAGGTATGAGAGGATATCACAGATTTGCGAGGCGATCGAAACGGATTGCTCCGGCGTCGGGCGTACCTCTGCGGCATATTCGTCCAGCGGCAGACCCGGGATGTATTCCCGCACGACGCAGAGCATCCGCTCGTTTTGGTACTCAGCGATATATTTTGGAATGCCGGGATAATCGAGCCGCTTGAGCAGCGCGGACTCCGTTTCGCCATAGGCGCGGCTTTCCGCAAGATAGCATTTTGCGAGAAACTGCCCGCCGGTTTTGCGCTCGGCCACCAGCAACGTTTCGGCGTTCGCGCTGCCGGAAAGGCAGCACAGCGCTTCATAATCCTCAAAAAACGCGGCAGGATAGCGCGACTCATCATAATCCCATGTTGCTTCCGTTTGCGAAGAATCACTCATCTTTGTCCTCCCGGCCCAAGAGCGTCAGGTGCATGCTGTTGAGCGCGTCCTGCGCGTCCCAGATGCTGCGCCGTTCGTGGAGGCAGCGCAGCAAAACGATGTCCCTCGGGATCTTGGGATACAGCGGCGCCTGGCGCGCAATCTTCAATAGTTCCTGCGCGTCGTCGACACTCAGCCCGAACCCGAACGCGAGCTGGATCACCTTGTCGCGGGAAGGTTTTCGGATGCCGTTGAACAGCTGATAGGCATAGTTTCGCGGGATATCGGAGCGGGCGATCACTGCGGCGCGGGAGAGGGAAAGCTCATCGCAAAGCGCACGGATGAAGCGGTCAAACGCGGGCATTTCGAGGAAACGTTCGTTATCGCGCAGATACGTCTTGAGATCGGGCGCTTGAAAGAGCCGCTCCAGCAGCAGCTTTGTGGTGGTGATTCCTTTTGTTGTGGGTTGTTCCATGGCGTACTCCCGTTTCGTTTGTCATTTCGGTGATTCCGTTCTGCCAACACAACGCAGGAGAGGGGTATGAATATAAATCCGTTCGATATGCAACAAACCATTGCGTTCTGTTGCAAACGGTTTCAAACAACCCCATCTAGTTTCTCATTATAGATGGAATGTTTAGAGGATGCAAGGAAGATGACTGATTCGGGCGCAAAAATCAAGCGGGCGCATACAATTCATTTGCGTTGGTTCGTTTGCCTGCCGGAATCCGGGCGAATCTGGAGCGGGGCGGAACACTTCCCGCCGGGGCGATCGCGCGCCGGGACAACTATTTCTTCGGGTTTTTCATCAGCCGCGCGTATGAGATCGAATCCTTGCCAAAGCGCGAGCGGATGCTATCCATCGCGTGATCCAGCTTCGTGCTCTTGAGCTTTTTCTCCGTCGTGTCGTCGATGAGCGTCATCTGCTCCGCGCAGCAGTCGCTGAGTTGCGCGCAGGTGACGGAAAGCAGCCGCACCGGGGACGACATCGACCAGGACTTATCCGCGATCGCAACCGCGGCTTCGTAGATCTCCCGTGTGACATTGGTCGGGGCGGAGAGCTTCTGCTGGCGCGAAATGGTCGCAAGCTGCGGATCTTTGATCTGAATCTGTACGGTGGAACAGTAGAGTCCGTGCCTTCGAAGCCGCAGGCCGACCTGGTCGCTCAGCATCAGCAGGCCCGCACAGATCTCCTGCCGCCCTGTTAAATCATGCGGAAACGTGACGCTGTTGCCGATGCTCTTTGGCTGGTCGCTTTCGCCCGCGCGCCGGACGGGGCTGTCGTCGATTCCGGAAGCGTATTCCCAGATGGTTTCGCCGCTGCGGCCGAGGAGGGTTTTCATCTGCTCCCTGCCCGCGCGGGCGATCGCACCGATGGTGTCGATGCCCATTCCGGCGAGCCGCTCCGCGGTCGTGCTGCCGACAAACATCATATCCCGCGCGGGAAGCGGCCAGAGAATCGCCTGATAGTTTTCGCGCGTGATGCAGGTGGTTGCGTCCGGCTTTTTGTAATCGCTGCCGAGTTTGGCGAAGATCTTATTGAACGAGACGCCGACGGAGATCGTGATGCCGATCTCCTCGCGGATGCGGTGGCGCAGTTCGTTTGCAATCTGCTCTCCGCTGCCGAACCGGTGCAGCGAGCCGGAGACATCCAGCCAGGATTCGTCGATGCTGAACGGCTCCACAAGATCGGTATACTGCCCGTAGATTTGATTGATCCTCTCGGAATAGATTTCGTAAAGATGATGATGCGGAACGACCAGCGTCAGCTGCGGGCATTTTTTCTTCGCCTGCCAGATCGTCTCCGCCGTCTGTACGCCATAGCGCTTTGCAAGTTCGTTTTTCGCGAGGATGATGCCGTGCCGGCTCTCCGGGTCACCGCAGACCGCCATGGGCACGGTTTTCAGCTCCGGCCTGTCGATACATTCGACCGAAGCGAAATAGGAGTTGCAATCACAATGTAAAATCGTGCGATCCATCAAAAAAACCTCGTGCGCTGTCAATCGTCCGGTAAAGCAAACAGGGCAGCTGCCTGCTCGTAAAACCATAAACGAAACGCCCTGCGAGCATGCCGCTCGGGATGAGGTCATTCTATAAGATATTCCCGCGCTTTACAATGTTTTTATCCCCTTTCAGTCATGGGAGTCTAAAGCATTCGCGTCGTCCTGATTCAGTGGACATCATACAAAAAACGGCTCAAGCATTCGCGTGAATGCCTGAGCCGTTGTGCTGTTGCTTGTGCCGCTTACGGAATTTGGTTGTTGGGGTCCAGATAGCCGGGGCGGATCCAGTCCAGCTGCGGCTTCAAACCAAAGAGGTCCTGCATGACCAGATATTCGGGATTGTCATAGCGCCAGCCGTTGTCGGTCTGATGCTGGCCATATGCCATGATGATCGTGTCCGGCAGGCCGTGCTTGATCTGCTGCAGCTGCTCCTTGGTGAAGCGGCACTTGATGATCCAGAGCCGCTTGAGGTTTTTCAGCGAAAGCAGGGGGCCGATGTCGGTGATATAGTTCGCGCTGCAGTTGTAGTACTGCAACTGCGGCAGGCTATACAGCGCGGAAACATCCGTGAGTTTACAGCCGAAGGTTTCGAAGAAGATGAGGTTTTTGAGACTCGCGACCGCCGAGATATCGGTCACCGCCGTGCGGGCGAGGACGAGGTACTTCAGCGTCGGCACCTCTTTGACAAACGAGATATCCGAGATCACAAGCGAATGGCCGATATCCAGCGCGATGATATCCGTGCAATAGCGAATCTTTGCAATCTCCTCGTTGGTGACCCAGCGATAGCGGCGCTTCTCGTCGCCAACCTTGGTGAAGCGCACGCCGTCATGCTCTTTGACCTGTGCCATGCTGAAGGCTTTGATGTCCGTGCGCACATCCCACTTGCCGATGTGCAGCATCCAGACGACCTTGACGGACGGCAACGCTTCGCGAAGCGCGGCCATCTCTTCGTCGCTTGGGCCGCAATAGCACATGTCGAGATAGCTGAGCTTCGTCAGAAAACCAAGCTGCTTTTGAAGCGCCGGAAGGTCGCTCACGGTATATCCGCGCAGATCGAGGCTTTCAATATCGCTGTCCACGGTTAGGTTTTCGAGCAGAGGGACATCCCAGCGCACATGAATCGCGGGATATGCATCCTGAATTTGAGCGACGTCTTCCGCCGAAACGGAAAGTTCGCGCAGATTCAGAAGCGTGAGTTTCGGGAAACTCGCAAGTTCGGTCAAAAGCGCATCCGCATCGAAGGCTGCCGCACCGGAGAGATCCGCTTCCGCAGCACCGGTTTCCACCCGTTTTCCAAGAAGAAGCGCATTGACGAGAAAGCCGACCGCGGGGTGCGCGCTTTCAAGCGCCGCAACATCCGAGGCGAGCAAGTCGGTTTGCCGCAAATCGAGCGTGCGCATGCCGGGGAGTGAACGCAGCAGCATCTCCACGTCCTCCGTGCGCGTGCCCGCCGCGCAGACGATCGCTGCGTCCGTGCTGGAAAACGTCTTGTCGGCCGCCGTTACCGTCCAGGTGAAGGAGACGTCCGGATACTGCGCCGCGGCCGCGATCATCGCGGCGGGATCGCCGGTGGGGACGTCCACGGAGGCGAGGCGCGGGAAATACGCGAGTAAGGAGACGTCGTCCTGCGTGAATGATGCGAGCGAGAGCGCCTCTGCTGCGGAGTCCTGCGCGCCCTGTGAGAGCGGGACGTCCCAGCGAACCTCGCACTTTGGCAGCATGTGTTGGATTTCGTCAAACGCGTCGCCTGTCAGCGGGTTATCCCGCAGGTCGAGCGCGGTTAATTCGTGCAGTTTGCGGATGCCTTTCAGCGCGTCCGCGCTGGCCACGCCGTGGTTCCGCAGGTCGAGAGCGGCCGCTTCCCGCGCGGTTTCTTCGCCCGCGATGGTGACGGTTTTGGCACAGCTCAGCGCGAGGGACAAGAGAGCGAGCGCGAGGAACACGAGCAGCGCACGCTTTGCGCTGCGGCGAATTTCAGGATGATTCTGTTTGATGGAATCCATACGATATTACCTCGAATCGATTGTTCAGTCCCGGGTTGCTGCCTGCGTCTCGGGTGCCGCAGAGTCTATCTTTTTACGCTTGAGCGCAGGGTCGAAAAGTACGAACACGCCGCCGATCAGCGAATCCAGCACCTGGATGAAGAGCGAGAGCAGAGACGCGCTGAGCACAAGCTCTTTTGCCACGCTCAGCGCGCCGAGGAAGCCGACCAGCGTCGCCTCCCTGACTCCCAGCCCCGCAAACGAGACCGGCAGCAGCAGAGCGATGGAGAGCACGGCAAAGATCCAGCACCAGTCCGCCAGCGCGACGGGGATGCCGACCGCGCGGCCGAGCAGCATCATGCCGACCGTCGAAAGAAACTGAAACGCGCAGCCGAGCAGGATGGACAGCACCAGCGTCAGCGGCGTCTTCAGATAGGCCTGCCAACTGGTTAAAAACAGACGCAGCCGTTCCACGAGTCCGCTCAGCTTGGGAACCCTCCGCTTGATCGCGTCAAGCAGGCGGTTGATCAGCCGTGAAAACAGCGGAACCGCAGGCAGCGCGACGCAGAGCGCGAGAATCCCCGCACAGACGGCAAACCAGAAGGTGATCGAGCGGTTCAGCGCGCTCGTGCTCAAAAGCGCGCCGCAGATGCCCACGATGAGCAGGCCGATGAGGCCGACGATCTTATCCACCACCACGCTTGCCGTGGCTTCCTCGGGTGCGATCTCGGGGTTGGATTGGCTGATATAGACGACTTTCGCCGCCTCGCCGAACAGCTGCCCGGGGAGTACCGTCGAGTAGAGGCGGGAGACGTATACAAGCTTGAAGAGCGGCAGGAACTTTGCTTTTCTGCAAAGAAGCCCCCAGCGCGCGGCGGCGATCACATGTGTGCCCTGCACGGCGAGAAACGCCAGCAGCACCAGCAGCACATCCGCATGCTTCAGCGCAGCGAAGAGGGACGGCCAATCGCACTTTCGAAACAGGAAATAGAGCACGACCGCGGAGAAAAAGATCTTCGCGATCGTCTGAATCGTCTGCTTTTTTGTGCCGGATTGTTTCATGCGCCCTCTTTCGCGCCGCGTGCGCGCTCCAATAAGTCTTCAAGCGTGCGGACGATGCCGCGCCAGTCGAGCGCTTCGACATCCGTGTCCACAGGCACGCTTTGCCGCATCGCGGCGGCAAGCGCGGCGGCGAGCGCTTCCGGCTTATCCAGCGGAACAAGCGACGCGCCGAAGCGCGTGAAGTACCGGTGGGTCGGGATATCGCTGAGCGTCACCGCGCAGCCGGAAGCGATCGCCTCCGCCGCGGAAACGCCGAAGCTCTCAAACCGGCTCATGGAGGCAAACACGCTCGCGCGCGCAAGGATATCGCGCAGTTTTTCGCTTTTTCCTTCGACCCAGCCCGTAAACTCGATGGAATCCATAAGCCCGCATTCCAGCGCAATCTGCTCCAGCTCCGCGCGATAGGGCCCGTCTCCAACCACGCGCAGCTTCCAGCCCGCGTGATCGATTGCCGCAAACGCGCGGACGACATCCTGCACGCCCTTATGCGGCTGCAGGCGGCAGAGCGTGAGCACGGTCTGTTCCTTCGGCCCGCGCGCGTAAGAATCCGTCTCGATCCCGTTCGGAACGATCGAGCAGGGTACGCCCGGGTCGCTTTTCAGGATCAGCCCGCGCAGATATTCCGAAGGCGCGGTGACGCCGAACGCCTGCGCGCAGATCTTTTTCCAGGGCCCGCGCAGCAGCTTGTGCAGCAGTTGGAAGCGGTTTTGATTATAACCCTCCACATCGCTGCCGTGCGCTGTGATCACAAACGGCAGGCCGTACCGCTTCTTGAGCCATACGCCGAGCACGCCCGTGGGGAAGATGAAATGTACGTGGACGACATCGTATGTATGCGCCTTGAGATGCTGTTTGAGGAAGCGCCGCGCCATGAGCAGGTACGACAGCTGTTCCCAGGGATAGCTGACATACGCCTTGGAGCGCAGGCACTTGACGCGGAAGATCTCCACGCCATCCTTTTTTTCGTGAAGCGGCAGATCGCCAAACGCCATCGTCACCACGCGGACAC
>CAYPEV010000073.1:0-10451 GCA_964409605.1 uncultured Christensenella sp.
CTCCGCGATCGATCCTGCCGCTGCGACGCGCTATCCCATGCTGCTGCACGAGGAGAACGGGCTCGTTACGCTCTATAACGACGACGGATTCAAGATCAAGTTCATCGGCTCGTGGGATATGCCGTTTGCAAGCTATCGCATCAGCGCGCCGCTCAAGGGCGACGGAACGTTTGCGCGGGATGCAGACGTAGTCGCGGTCACAAACTGCGACGAGATCGCGTTTTACGGCATCGGCCTCAAGCTCATGGGCATGAGCGAGTTTCAGTCGGGACAGATGTTTGTGCGCGGCGGCGTGCGGCTTGCGCGCAGGGACAATGCCACGCCGCAGCAAGGGATCGACGAACAAAATATCAATCTGATCCGGGGGGAAGACTACCTCTTTGCGCAGTTCCTGAACGCTCCGCTCCGCGCGGACGAGCATGTCTTCAGCATCCTGGTCACCGACGGGGGCGGGCATCCGTTGCCGCTGTATTACACGAAAAATACGATCGTCAAAGCGCAAGGCGACGGATCGATCGACTCCATCACGCTCAGGCTGGACAAAGGCGAAAGCATCCCCTCGGATGCACGCGTATATGTGCTGGTGGACACCTATCCGGTGCTGATCGGATAAATACGGACGAACCGAATGACGACAGCCCGCCGGAATGGCGGGCTGTCGCTTTTGGCGGCACACGGCGCATGCTTGCTTCAGAAAACAGCGCGGAAGAGAAGCCCGCAGGCGACGGCGAGCGCGAGGCAGAGCGCATAGAACAGCCACGCGTGCGCTTTCACCCGGCGCATGCGCAGCAGCAGCGCCGCGAGCGGCAGGAAGACCGAGAACGCGATCAACGGCAACAACTGCTGCACAAGGCTTGAGCACAGAAGAAAGGTGCACACAAGCAGGCAGATTAGCGCTGACCCGAGCGCAATCGCGAGCGCGGCAGACACGGATTCTCTGTGCAAAACGATCTTCTTATGCTCCATAGCGCGTCACCTCCGCAATATATCGGGAAAGCCGAAGCAGAACGTCATCCGAACCCCAGAAATCGTTGTGCCCGAGGCCCCGCATTCGTTCAAACTCGCAGCCCGCGGGATACGCCGAGGATAAGCGCTCCGAAGAGGCGAACGGCACCATGCCATCATCCATGGACGCGAGGATGAGCGGCCTAACCGCGATATCCGCCGCGAAGCGGACGGACTCCATCCGGAACGCGACCAGCGCGCGCAGCGGGCCGTAAAAGACAGGCACCATGCTGTTATACAGATCAAACCCGTCAGCATACGGCGCCATAAGCATCAGCCCCGCGCAGGGACGGCGGGAGGCAACATAGTTCGCGACACCGGTGCCCATACTGAACCCAAAGAGCACGATGCGGCTTTCATCCACGTCTATGCGCGTGGCCAGCGCGTCGAAAGTATCCAATCCCATCTGCTTGAGCGAGGCTTCGCCGGGGGTTCCGCTGCTCTTGCCGTATCCCGGATAATCGAGAAACGCGAAATTGCAGCCGGAGAACGCATCCGCATCGCCGGATTCGATCAACCTGCGCACGCGCGTTGCGGCATTCTCCCCGTTCCCGCCGAAGTAGAGCACGAGCGGGGCTTCTCCCTGCGCCTGATGAAGTATCCAGCCGGAGATCACGCGAGCGCCTGCTTCGATGGAAAGCGGCTCCGCCTGCGGATACGCGGCGAGCGCGAGAGCGGATTCTGCATCGTCATGCGGGTAGAACAGCATCGACGGAGCGAGCGTATAGACCGTTGCACCCAAGAGTACAAGCAGGCTCAGCAGCGCGGCCAAGATTCGTATGCCGATCCGCGCGCCGCGCTTTGCGCCGCGGGTCAGAGTAAAGAGCAGATAGTTGATCAGGGCGAGCACAAACATGCCTGCAAGGATGGCGAGCCCGACCGCGCGCGCGTTTTTGCTCGGTAAAAACCAGACGAGCAGGGAGACGACGCTCATCAACAGCGCGGCAAACAACGCGCGGGAAACGCGCGCGCCGGGCAGCCCGGATGATTCGGGAACAGATTCCATACTTTGCCTCCGGATTGGGGTTTCGTTTCGCTGCACATGCTATCATATGGCGCCTGGCCTGTATAGGGCAAACTCTGTCAATCCTGCGCAGGTTTTGGCAAAAACGGCGAAGGCTCGCCAGCGCAATACACCTTGAGCACATGCAGCGCGCGGGTGCAGGCGGTGTAGAGCAAAAGCCGTTCGCTCTCCTCGCGATAATGCCCGCTTCCGACATTTGCGAGAATCACCGCGTCGAATTCCAACCCTTTGGCGAGATACGCGGGCAGCACGACCGCGCCGCGCGGGAACGCCTCTTCGCCTCCGAAGATCGCCTGCACGGTCGAGTCTTTCAGCGCGTGATAGACGGCCTTGGCTTCCGCTTTTGTCAGCGTCAGAATGCCGATGGAAGCATACCCCTCCGCGCGCAGTGCATGGATATCCTCCGAAATAGAGCGGGCGATCTGCGCTTCATCCGGCAGGCGTATGACTTCGGGAACCGCTCCGTGCCGACCGACGGAGTCGATCTTTTCCGCGCGGTTGAGGATCGCGCCCGCAAAGGCGATGATCTCCGCCGTGGAACGGTAGCTCTTCGTAAAGCGCAGCAGCAGCGTGTCCCCGACGGAAAAAAGCGCGGAGATATTCTCGTACCCGCCGAGGCTGAGACAGGGCGTGATCGATTGATCGAGATCGCCAAGCATGGTGACGCTCGCCTGCGCAAAGAACAGGCGGATGCACTCGTATTGCAGCGGGGTATAGTCCTGCGCCTCGTCGATGATCACATAGCGAATGCGCGCGGTCTTCTGCGTGCCGCCCAGCGCGCCCTGCAGATACAGAAGCGCGATCTGATCCTCGTAATGCAGCAGCCCCGCGCGGATGGTCTCGCGCGTGTAGCGGGAGACCGCTTCGCAGAGGCCTGCGTCCGCGCCGGGTAGCCAATCGGAAAGCTCGCTTAAAAACGCGGCATAAACGCTTGCCGCGGAAACATCCGTCATGGCGTGGGCGCGCTCCCGCGCGGGCTGCGCTTCCTGCTTTGCCAAAAGGCGGCTTCTGCGGCGGAGCTCTCCTCGGTCGATAAATCCTTCCGCGGCGGTGATGCCTTCGGCAATCTGCGCGGCTCGCCTCGCCTCATAGTCTGTGAGCAGATAGTCCATCCGCGCGCGGAGTTTTTCAAAGCGCGCAAGATAGGGCAGCGAGGCGTAATCGTAGGAAAACAGCCGCGCGAGTTCCGAAGAGGAGGCGATGGTGTTTCCCGAGCAGACGAGCGGGGCAAACGTAACCGTACGCGCGGCGAGCGCGCCTGTATACGCCTTGATTGCATCCCGAAATGCGGGGGAGGATTTCAGGCGGAGGCTATCGAGGCGCGCGGGAAAGCCCGCCTGCTGCTTTGCGGAAAAGAGATCGTCCAGGAGGTCGTAGTACCGCTCCCGCCGCCCCTTTGTGGCGAGTGCGCCGGAGAGGAACGCTTCAAACGTCGTTTGCAGCATGTTTGCCTCGCCAAGCTCCGGCAGCACGTTTGAGATATAGTCGCTGAACACGGGATTCGGGGAAAAAACGATGATATTGTCCGCTGTGATGGTGTCCCGATGGCGAAAGAGCAGGTACGCGATGCGATGGAGCGCGACGGATGTCTTCCCGCTGCCCGCCGCGCCCTGCACGATCAGGTGCCGGTAGGACTCGTTTCGGATGGCGCGGTTCTGCTCGCGCTGGATCGTGGTGACGATGGAGCGCATCTTTCCGTCCGCATGCCCGGCAAGCATCTGCTGGAGCATCTCGTCGTCGATCTTCACGCTGCTGTCAAAGCTATAGGCAAGCTTTCCGTCCTCGATCTTATATTGGCGTTTTTTCGTTAGCTCGCCTTCGACCGGCCCGCGCGGCGTGCTGAAGCCTGCCCTGCCGATCTCGTCGTCATAAAACATGCCGCTGACGGGCGCGCGCCAGTCATAGACCATCACGCGGTTGTCGTCGGTGATCAGGCTGAAGGTGCCGATATAGTATGGCTTTGCGGCTGTCTCCGCGTCCGCACGGAAATCGATCCGCCCGAAATAGGGCGTGCGGAGCATCTTTTCCAGCTTGGCCTTCTGCTGTTCGATGATGCCGTGGCTGCGCTTTTGCTTCTTCATGACGTTAATGTATTCGAGAAAATCGACGAGCTTATCCAGCCCGTCGGAGGCTGCGATGGAGCCGACGTCTTCCCAAAGCTCGCGCTGGGTATCCACAGCGTCGTCACGGAGCGCGTCATCCCGCGCGCCGGCCTCGCGATACTGCGCGCCCGCTTCCGCAAGCACGTGTTCCAGCCACTGTTCTTCCCGTTTCTTTTCCGCTTCGTTCATGCGCTGCCTCCTCATAGAGCTGGTTGAGTTCACTGTTTCGAACCGTCGAATTCGCCGCCGGGATCAAATGCGTGAGAAATGCTTGACAAAGATGCAAATCTGTATTATGATCCATATATAGAGTGCATAACAAATAGTTTTATGCAAAATATGCCTTCTAAGTTTAGCTTCTTTCCACCCGAATTGTCAAGCAAAATAAGCAATTTTGACCGGTTTGCCCGTGCATATGCGCGGGTGTTTTTTATTCACAGGAAGCGTGACAAAGCATCCCGCTGCAGGGAAACCATCCGTACGGGAATAACTCATCAGGCGCGTGATCTATAAAAATACGAGTAAAAAACTATTATTTCAAGTTTTCAAGAGCGGGAGAAAGAAGAATCTGCTATAATAAAAGAATGAAGGTTCTGCGCACGCTCAAGGAAATACTGCTTTCCTCGCTGCCGCTCGCCGCCATCATCGTAATCGTCTGCGTCTTTCTCGCGCCCCTGGAAAATCCATCCGATTACGGTAAGCTGGCATTGGGCTTTTTTAGCGTGGTGGTCGGGCAGGCGCTGTTCCTCGTCGGGCTGGATGAGAGTATTCTGCCCGCGGGCAAGCTCATCGGCAGTTCGCTGCCGAAGCTGAAGAAGAGCATATTCGTGATCCTGTTCGGCGTGCTGTTCGGCATACTTGCGACGGTTGCGGAACCCGCGCTCGCGGTGCTGGCGCGGCAGACACACGGAATCCTCAACGAAGTGGATCCGACGCTGTTCATCTGGATCCTCAGCACGGGCATCGGCATATTCGTCGGGCTCGCGCTCTACCGCGTGATCCGGAACTTCAGCATCAAGCTCATCTTCGCGATCCTGTATATTCTGGTGTTTCTCGTCGTCCTGTTCGTACCGGAAGAGTTTGTCGCCCTCGCCTTCGACGGAAGCGGCGCGACCACGGGGGATATCTCCGTGCCGTTTATCCTCGCGCTCGGCATCGGCATCTCCGCCACCATGTCCAAGCGCAAGACCAATGACGACACCTTCGGTATCATCGGCATCGCGTCGGTAGGGCCGATCCTTGCGGTGTTTCTCTACGGTATTTTACTCAAGATCGTATACGGAGGAGAAATTCCGCCCGCCGCGGTCTATCAGCCTGGCGCGTCGGCGTCCTTCCTGCAGGTTCTGCTGGAGAATCTGGGCGGGGTTGCGTTGGCGCTTGTGCCGATTTTGCTGGTATTTGTTGTGTTTCAGCTGTTTTTCCTGCGGCTGCCGAAAAAGAGCTTTCTTCGGATGATGCTTGGCGCGACGCCGGTCTATCTGGGACTGTTGATCTTTCTTTCGGGCATCGACTATGGCTTTGCGTTTGCGGGGAAATACATCGGCGAGGTGTTTCTGAATCCCGCGCGGCCGGATTGGTTCGCCTGGCTGCTTGTGCCGCTCGGATTCATCCTGGGTGTGGCGATCACGCTCTCGGAGCCCGCGGTCACCGTGCTGGGCGAGCAGCTGGAGGAGATCACCAACGGACACATCCGGAAGGCGACCATCCGCTGGACGCTCGCGATCGGCATCGGCCTTGCGGGCATGCTGATCATGGTGAAGATCCTCACGCAGGTCAACATCCTCTGGTTCCTCGTGCCGCTCTACGCGCTTTCGCTCGTGATGATGCTCTTCACGTCGGATCTGTTTGTCGGGCTTGCGTTCGATTCCGGCGGTGTAACAGGCGGGGCACTGACCTCCGCGTTTTTAACGCCGCTGACACTCGGCGCGGCACAGGCCGTCGCGCAAAAAGCGGGCGGCGCTGCACAGTCGGTGCTCACGAACGGTTTCGGCATCATCGCCTTTATCTCCGTAACGCCGCTGATCGCCGTGCAGGCGCTGGGGATCCTCTACGCATGGCAGATGCGCGTTGCCAAACGCAGGCAGGACGCGTTTGAAGAATTTGAATACGACGAACTCGCCGTACTTGCCGCAGCGGTTGCGGATGAGGACGAGGGAGACGACGATCTGGAACTGGCAGATGAAAACGCTGCCGCGCAGGAAGACGGAGATGCCGCCGAACGTGAGCCGCAAAAGCCGTCGACACAGCAAAGCACAGAAGAAGGCGGCGCGCACGAAACGCGCCAAAGCCCAGCCGGAGGAATAGAGCCATGAATCAATGCGCGCCGGAACATATCGCGTTTCTCGTGATCGTTGCCGGAAGAAAGCAAAAACACGCGCTGCTGGAGCAATTGCTCCAGATGGAATGCCGGATCGTAAATACGCTGTATGGCAAAAGTTCGATCCGCGCGGGACATCTGGTGGAGATGCTCGGCTTTGTGCCGGAAGAGAATAAGGTTGTCATCACCTGTATCCTGCATAAGGAGAAGGTGGAGGGCATACTCGAAACGCTCAAGCGCGATTTTCATTTTGACCGACCGAATACAGGCATCGCGTTCACCATCCCGATTTCCGGGATTTCGCTCTAGAAACGGAGGCAACCCATGGATCAAGGACATAAGATCAAAGCGCTGTTCATCATCGTCAACGCCGGATATACGGATGCAATCATGGACATCGTTCGCGCGGAGGGCGCGAGCGGGGCCACGATCCTCAACGCGCGCGGCGAAGGCGTAAAGCAGGAATCGTTCCTCGGCATCACCGTGGATTCGGAAAAAGAGATGATCATGACGATCGTCGACAAAGAGACGGCAAAGCGCATCACCGCCGCGATGAAGGAAAAAGCCGGCTGGAAATCCACTCTGCGTGGCATCTGCTTCACCATGCCGGTCGACCGCGTAGTCGGCATCAACACCGATACGCTGGCGGGGTTGGAGGGGCTGGAGGAGAAATAAAGGGGATTCCCTTTTTCCCTTGCGCTGCTGCAGGACAGAATAGATTTCAAATGCAAAAGAGGCCTGAAAGCCTCTTTTTTTGTGTCTGCGCGGAGAAGGTTATTTGCGTGCTATTTCGTTGTGTTCTTTGGCAAGCATGCGAGGCTGCTGAGCGTCATGCCTATGACAATCAGGCCCACACCCGCCCAGCCGAACGCATCCGGCGGCGCATCCCGCAGCAGCAGCGCGCCGCCCAGGAGGGTAAACAGTACCTCGAATGACTGCGTGGACTCGACCACCGCGAGCTGGCGCTGGCTGTGCCTGACCAGATCCGTCGCGCGGAAGAACAAAAGCGTCGCGATCACGCCGGAAAGCACGGCTACGCCGAGCGATTGCAGCGCCTGGGACGCCGACGGAAGCCCGCGCGAAACAAGGCCATAGAGCGCGAGCAGAAGCCAAAACGGAAGGCTGCACAGCGTCATGCCGTAGACGCGCTCGGTGGTTGTGAGTTCCGGCGGGCAGAGCGCCATCATCTTGCGATTGCCGAGCGGATAGGCGATTGCGGCAACGAAAATTGGCAGAAGCGTACCGCTGAGCGAAGCAATATTGAGCGAGACAATGTTCTCTATTTGCAGCAGGCATACGCCGACGAGGATGACTATAGCCGCGCCGAGATTTTTGAGCGCGATCTTCTTCTGAAACAGCGGCGAGAGCAAAAGCCCCATCACGATGGTGATCTGCCAGCTTGCGGCGATGAGCCAGCTCTCGCCGTGATCGCCCGCGAAGGAAATCGGCGCGTAAAACAGGCCGAAGCCGACCGTGCTCCAGAGCAGCCAGCGAAGCGGCGAACGGCGAATCGCCGCATGCACGCGGGAGAAGCCGGATGAGCGCCAGACCAGGAGAGCAAAGATCGGAAACGTGAAGAGATACCGCAGGCTTGCGCTCCAGATCCAGCTGCCGCCGGAAAGATGCATGCTGCGGTTGAGCAGGAACGTGAACGCGAAGAAGAACGATGCCAGGAGCCCAAGGAGTAAGCCTTTTTTCATGATCCTCCGTGTGCCGCGCGAGTGCGTGCGGTCGTTTGGCGTTTGTAGTTTTATAACATAGAATGGATCGCGGCGCAAGAAAAAAGAGGGTGCGAAACCCTCTTTTATGGCAGGAAGATAGCGCTGTTCAGATCAACAGAGGGGATACTAGACGCTCAGCTTGGTTCGAAATCCGCGCACGCCATAATAGGAGTCCGCGCCGTTGTGGTAGGTAAACACGTGGTTATAGCGCCTGTCGCAGAAGACCGCGCCGCCGAGGTCGCGGATCTCCTTCGGCGTCAGGACCCAGCTGGAGGTCTTGCGGTCAAACTCGCCGCGCGTTTGCAGGGCACGGTATTCCGCTTCGTTGAGCATCTGAACGCCCATATCCGCGGCAACATCCTCCGCGGAAGAAGCGGGCTTGTTCTGCTTGCGCGCATCCAGCGCGGCGCGGTCATAGCAAAGGTTCCTGCGCTCAACCGGTGTTTCGGGAGAGAAATCGAAAAAAACAACCTCGCCCGTCGTTTCGTCCAGCGAGAAGACATCCGGCTCGCCGCCTGTTTTCTCCATCATGAAGAGTGACCAGAGTTTGGTTGGGTGGCTGCGAAGACGCGCTTCGACATGATCCCAATCGATCCCGGCGTGGCGGTGCATATGAGCCTGAAAGCGGACTTTGAGCGTTTGCAGCAGTTCTTCTGCTTGTTCTCGTGTAAATGTCGTCTGTCCCATACAACCCACTCCTTTGCTGTATTTCTACTGATTAGCATATACGGTTCAGCGATTACGTTCAACCAAATATAATTCTCCGTTGCGGTGGACCGATAGCCTTGCCTTTTGCCCTATCGCTGGGCACCGAAGTTCCGTTTGCGTTCTGGCGTGCTCTGTTTTGATACATTGTAACAGACCGAGGCGGATTTACTGTGACAAGCGCACATTCCACAAAATCGGTGAAATTACTGTTGACAGGAGCGCTACTATGCAGTATTATATAGCGGTAGTAAGTAATACAAAATACAAGTGATACAGAATAGCGAGGAACGATCGAAGTGGAACAGATCACAGAAATGCTCAAGGGCGTCCTGGAGGGCTGCGTATTGGAGCTCATCCGCCGCGGGGAGACCTACGGCTATGAGATCACCCGCCAGCTCAACGCGCTCGGTTTTTCCGACGTAGTCGATGGGACCGTCTATACCATACTCGTGCGACTGGAAAAGAACGCGCTGGTGGAAACCGAAAAAAAACCCTCCGATATGGGGCCTCCGCGCAAATTTTATGTACTCAATGACGCTGGGCATAAAGAGCTGAAAAAGTTCTGGGAGAAATGGGAATTTCTCTCATCGAGAATCGAAGGGTTAAAGGAGAAATCATGATGAATTTTTGGGAAAAGATCACCGGAAACGACATGAAACGAGAATGGGCAACGTTTGAATCGCGGATTCAAACGTTGCCGCCGGACTTTCAGGCTGCCTGGCAGCAGGTCAACGCCAACCTCTGGCCGAGCGGGGATTTTAGCGGACGGAATCTCATGCCCATCCTTGACGGCGTACTGGGCTTGTTTGAAGAATCGGCTGCGCAGGGGCAAAGCGCGCAGGAGGTGCTGGGCGGAGACATCAAAGGGTTCTGTGCGGCGCTTTCGGCGGACGAGGGCGCGAAGTCGTTTCGCGGAAAATGGCGCGAACAGCTCAATCACTCGATCGCAAAAAAACTGGGTCGCTAGGAGGCAATCATGAAATTACGGGACATCATTGCGCAAAAAAAAGCATGGCGGGCGCATACCGCGCGGGTAAAAGCGCTTCCGCGCGATTATCAGATCGTATACGGGGAGATGCAGAAGTACCTCTTTCGGCTTGGCCCCGTCGATTTTACTGAGGGGACACGGATGCTCTCCGGGATCGTCGACTTGTTTGAAGAAGGAGCTGCCGCCGGAAAAGATGTGCTTGCGGTGACGGGACGGGATGTCGCGGTCTTTTGCGACGCGCTTACACAGGACACACAAACCTATGCGGACATCGCGGAGGAAACCGCCGACAGCGTGATCGTAAAATCCATGCATAAGCTTCCGCAAAAGCAAACGTAAAGCAGAAAAAACACAACAAAAGCAGAATGCAGCGCCTCCGCCGCTTTTCAGAAAGCCGATCTGAAAACGCGCGGAGGCGCTGCCCATTTATACAATCGATTACGCCAGATTTCGAATCAAATCCAGCACGCTGCCATCGCGATAGGTGCAGACTCCGACGATCTTTTCGCCGAGCGGGAGGGGATCCGGCTTGCCCGTGATTCGCTCGGCTCTCCTGGCGAGTTCCTCGATGGGCGTTACATTCAGG
>CAYPEV010000074.1:0-1731 GCA_964409605.1 uncultured Christensenella sp.
CCCCGTCTGCTCTACACGATCCATGAGCGCCTGCGGGTTTGCAGACTGCGTGAGCGCTTCCGCCGCGCGGTAACGCACCCACCATTCACGGTCGCACAATAATTTGATGAGCGTTTCCTCGCTCTCTTCCGCGCCGAACGCGCCGAGTGCCGTCGCCACGACGGCACGCATCTCCCAGCGCAGATCTTGTGCGCCGGAGATCAGGTGCGGGTAGGCCGCGTCATAACGGATTTGCCCGAGTGTGCGCGCGGCGTCGATGCGCGTGTTGATGTGCCCGTGGATCAAATGCGGGAGCACGAGGTCGCCAAGGTCGTCATATTTCTGTTCGCCGATGGCTTTGATGCAGGTGCGCCGGATATACGGATCGGAAGCGGAGGTGATCAGCTTCCGGCACAGGCGCTTGAGGTCTCCCGTATAGACGGAGAAGATCTCCTCCAGCGTGCGGAAGGACAGCAGAGATGCGATCGTGTGGTCGCGGCAGAGCGCGACGATATCCCGCTCCGCGCCGAGCATGCAAAGAGTTAGCATGCCGACATGCTGCATCTGCGCGGTCGTGCGGCAGCAATAGATCTGCGTGACCACATCCGGCGTATAGTTTTTCAGCTGCAGGGAACCCACGAGCTTGACCACGAGCGCAATCGCCTCTTCGTCGACCCCGTCCAGCAGTTTCTTGAGATACGTTCCATACCATTCGCCGCCCGCTTCGCGCTGGAGCTTATCGAACGCCGGACCCCCGAGCTCCCCTGCGGTCTCAGCCATGACGATCAGTCCGCGCGTCGTGCAGATGCCGCGGATATCGCTGAGCGCGTCCAGTTTGCCGCCGGGGTTGGTCATCTCGATGATCCGGTTCTTCATTCGCTTTGCTTCCGCTGCGCCCGAAATGAGGCACAATAGCTGCTCGCGCATCTTTTGCACCCGACGGTTATCGACCGCGCGGGTGAGATGCAACAGCAACAGCAGCAGCAGCCCAAGCGCAAGCAGCACGCCGAGTATGACGCAAAGCCCGCCCAGCAATGTTTGTATCGTTCGCAATTCAACCGTCTCCCTTCGCCCGCCTGTTGTGCGGAGAGGCTTGTTTTCGCATAAACCTACTGTTCAGATGTATATTCGGCGGAGGATCATTCCGCAGCTTCTCTCCAGGCCTAAACCCATTTCCGGAGTGTGACGGACAGATTTTCGTTTTCGTCAGCCGCACGTTCGAACACGCCGATAAGCTTCCTGCTGTATTCGCCCAGCTGGCGCTCCAATAAAGGCGAAAAGCGCAGGACAATTCGCGTCGGCACGCCGATCTCCCCCAGGCAGTCGTTCAGCGCATCCAGATTGTTTCCGTACCATTGCGGCAGGCGCAGGCGCTCCTTGATGTGCGCATGTGCCAGTTCCCGCGTGGTCATCCGCCGCGCGTTGAGCGAAATCCGTCTCTGTCGCATCCTGTTTATCCCTTTGTCCGATCCCTCACGGTTCGCCGTAGAGCAGATCGAACGATTCATAGTGATCTTCCGAATAATAGATCAATCCGTCGTTGGAGAATACGATCCGTTTTGCGCCGCGGCTTTCCGCGTGCAGCGTGTCGATATCGCACTCGTAATACTGCCGTCCGCGCGCTTCCGGCAGCAGCCCTTCGTTGTTGCCGAAGCGGTCTCCTCCGATGCACTTGCCGTAGTTATACTCGTCCAGCCCGCCGCCGCTCCAGCCGAGCGCGCGCGCATCGCTCTTGGTGATGAAGTTTTCCGG
>CAYPEV010000074.1:1831-10395 GCA_964409605.1 uncultured Christensenella sp.
CCAGCCATACCGCGGCGAGCACCGCGAGAAGTACCAGTAGGATTTTGAGCGTGCGTTTGTTCAAGCGTACTTGCCTTTCTGTTTCCTCAAATGGGTCTATGCCTTCCTGCGAGGCGATTATTGAATCATCGAAACATGATAGAGCTTGGCGTACAGTCCGTCCAAGCGAAGAAGTTCCTCGTGCGTGCCGCGTTCGCGCACACCCTGCTCGTCCAGCACCACGATCTCGTCCGCGTGCTTCACGGTGGAAAGCCGATGCGCGATGACCAGCGTAGTGCGCCCGCGGGAAAGCTCCTCAAACGAATGCTGGATGTCGTGTTCCGTCACGGTGTCCAGCGCGCTCGTGGCCTCATCCAGAATCAGCACGGGCGGATTTTTCAGAAACAGCCGAGCGATGGAGACACGCTGCTTCTGACCGCCGGAGAGCATCATGCCCCGCTCGCCGACCTGCGTTTCGTATCCATCCGAAAACTGCAGGATCTCCTCGTGGACGTGCGCGCGCTTTGCGGCTTCGATAACCTCCGTGTCCGTGGCGTCGATGCGCCCGTAGCGGATGTTTTCCATCACGCTGCTGGCAAAGAGGAACACATCCTGCTGCACGATGCCGACATTTTGCCGGAGCGATTTTATCGTGACGTCCCGTGTGTCTACGCCGTCGATCGTGATGCTTCCGCTGCGCTGTTCATAAAAGCGCGGAATCAGGTGGCACAGCGTGGTTTTGCCTCCTCCGCTGGGGCCGACCAGCGCGAGGGTTTTCCCCGCCGGAATGTCGAGGTTCACATGTGAAAGAACGCATTTTCCGCTCTCATAGGCAAACGTTACGTCGTCAAAGCAGATATCCCCGCGCACATTTTGCAGCGTTTTCGCGTTCGGGCGATCCTTGATCTCCGGCTCAATGTCCATAATCTCGCAAAAGCGGGAGAAGCCCGCCATGCCCAGGATATAGACCTCCGTAAACGCGGCGAGGCGCTTCAGCGGCTGGATAAACGCCGCGATGTAGAGCGAAAACGTGACAAGCAGGATCGGATCCAGGCTGCTCTTGTAGATCAAGTATCCACCCAGCGCGAGCACCACGAGATTGAACATCGCGATGAAGAATTCCATCCCGCTGTTGAAGAGCGCCATATACCGGTAGAAGCCGTCCTTGGCGTGGACAAACCTCGCGTTGCCTTTTTCAAATTTCTCCCGCTCATGATCCTCGTTGGTGAAGGCCTTCGCAACGCGCGCGCCGGAGATTGAGGACTCGATATCCGAGTTGATCTCCGCAACGCGCTCCTTGACCTTGAGCGATGCGGTGCGCATCTGTACCCTGAGGCGTACGACATAGTAGACCGCAACAGGCACGATGCACAGCAGCGCAAGCGCAAGCCGCCAGTCCACGAACATCATCACGATGAATGCGCCGATGACCGTCGTGCCGGAAATCAGCACGTCCTCCGGCCCGTGGTGCGCAAGTTCCGTGATATCGAAGAGATCCGTCGTCACGCGGGACATGAGCTTGCCCGTGCGCACCTTGTCGTAGAAGCTGAAGGAAAGCTCCTGTATGTGCGAGAAGATATCCCGCCGGATATCCGCCTCCATACGCACGCCAAGCACGTGCCCCCAGTAGTTGATGATGTACAGCAGCAGCGCACGCACCAGATACGCGCCAAAGGCGATGACGATCAGGCTGACGAATACGCGAACCATCGCGGAGTCGATCGCCATCTGCGGCAACAGCGTGCGCAGGATATACTGCGTGAGCATCGGGTAAGCGATGTCGATCGCGGAGACCAGGACCGCGCAGGACAAATCCAAGATCAAAAGCCCTTTGTGCGGGCGGTAATAGGTAAAGAATCGTTTCAGTTTACTCATGCACACATCTTAGCAGAACGGCGGTACAATATCAACCGCCGCTGTGTTCTGCAAGTGATTTGGATGGCAAAAACGACTGATTCACGTTTGTTTGTATCAATCATACTCATCGACGGATTGTAAAAAAGCAGAGGATGGGATACGCTAAAGAATATGGAGCGTGTTTTCCACACAATCCCGCCGATCGTCTCGGCGGAGAGTGAAATCCTGATTCTCGGAACGATGCCCTCGCCGAAATCGCGCGAGCGGGCGTTCTATTACGCGCATCCGCAAAATCGCTTCTGGCCCGCGCTCGCGCGCGCGCTGGACGAGGCGGCCCCCGTCACGACCGAGGAGAAAACCGCGCTGATCCTCCGCCATCACCTTGCGCTTTGGGACGTGCTCGCCTCCTGCGACATCACGGGCGCGAGCGACGCCAGCATCAAAAACCCCGTGCCGAACGATATCCCCGCGCTGATCGCCTCCTCCCGCATCGCCCGCGTACTCTGCACGGGATCCGCTTCCGCGCGGCTGTATACCCGCCTCGTCCTCCCGCAGACCAACATCCCCTGCGAAATCCTCCCCTCGCCCAGCGCGGCAAACGCGCGCATGCGGCTCGCGGACTTGGCAAGGGAGTATCAAAGGGTAATCAAGCGCGGAGATTCCGCAGCCAAATAATCTGATCGATTCGCATTTTTTCGAATAAAAAGTCCATTTATGCAAATTCCGTTCGATTTTCGGTTGTCTAATTGTGAACAGTTTGTTATGATAACAGCATGGAAAATTCGCTCAATCGCGTCTTCCTTGCGCTCAAGGGGCTCGATGTCAAATGCAATGTACCGCTCTCCACACTGACGAGCTTCCGCATCGGCGGCCCGGCAGCGATGGTTATGCGCCCGCGTAACGCGGAAGATATCCGAAAGACGATCCAGGCGTGCAGCCAGTTTGTCACGCCGTACTGCGTCCTCGGCAACGGCACAAACGTGCTCGCTCCCGACGCGGGCTATCCCGGCGTAATCATCCGCATCGATACGCCGCTGACCACGCCGCTGTTTGTGGACACCACCGTCACCTGCCCCGCGGGCACCGCGCTCTCCGTCCTCGCGCGCGAGAGCGTCAATATGCGTCTCATGGGTCTGGAAACCCTCAGCGGCATCCCCGGCACGGTCGGAGGCGCTGTCGCGATGAACGCGGGCGCATACGGCGCGGAGATTCGCCATATCATCAAGAGCGTGCGCATCCTGAAAAACGGGCGCGTGCTGGACGTCGAGACCAAAAAGACCGACTTCGGCAACCGGACCAGCAACTTCTCCGCCCCAAATGTCGTGGTGCTTTCCGCAACGTTTCAGCTGGAGCACGACGACGGTTGCGCGCGGGAGCGCATGCTCGAAACCACACGCCAGCGCAAAGAGAAGCAGCCGCTGAGTTTCCCCAGCGCGGGCAGCATCTTCAAGCGCCCGAACGGAAGATTTGCCGGCGCCTTGATCGAAGGCGCGGGGCTCAAGGGCTTCTCCGTCGGCGGCGCGCAGGTCAGCCCGCTGCACGCGGGGTTTATCGTCAACAACGGCAGCGCGACCGAGCGGGATGTGCTGGAGCTCATCTCGATCATCCAAAAACGCGTGTTCGAGGACAGCGGCGTTCATCTGGAACGCGAAGTCAAGCTCCTGAGCGAGCTGTAAGCCGAACGCGCGGACTTTTGATTCTTAGCAGCCAAAGGGTAATTTGATTATGTATCTGTTGATCGTTACCGGCCTTTCCGGCGCGGGAAAATCCCTTGCCCTCCGTTGTCTGGAGGAGCAGGGTTATTTTTGCGTCGATAATCTGCCGAGTTCTATGCTCAAGGAGTTTGTTCACCTCTGCAACAGCGCGACGCCCGCAATCGAAAAGGCTGCGGTCACCATCGACAGCCGCGAGAGCCTTCTTTCCCGCTCCTCCGCTTCCATCGCGGCGGCATTCGACGCGCTGGATGCGCCGTATGAAATGCTCTTTCTGGATACGCGCGACGATGTGCTCATGAAGCGCTATAACGAGGTGCGCCGCCGCCACCCGCTGGGCGAGGCGGGCGACGCCGCGACGGGCGTGAAACGCGAGCGCGTGTTCCTGCAGCCGCTGCGTGACCGCGCGAACTACATCCTCGACACGAGCGACGTCAAGCCGAAGGATTTTCCGGGGCTGATCGCAAAGGTGCTTCCGGAGTATGAGTGCAAGTGCATGACGCTGCTGTTCTGCAGCTTCGGCTATAAGCGCGGCGTGCCCGTGGACGCGGACTTTGTTCTGGATATGCGCTTTATCGCGAATCCGTTCTATATTCCGGAGCTGCGCCCGCTCTCCGGGCTGAATGAACCTGTTCGCTCGTTCGTGCTCTCGCAGCCTTCGGTTGTGCCGTTTTTCGACGGGGTGGAGCAGATGCTGCGCAAGCTGATCCCGCTCTATCAGGAGCAGGACAAGCATATTTTGCGCGTTTGCTTCGGCTGCACCGGCGGACGGCACCGCTCCGTCGCCGCTGCGGAGGAGATGGCGCACCGTTTTGTCGACAGCGGCATGAACGTACGCATCTATCATCGGGATCTCACGAGCGAGGCCGCGGATATTCACGATCGCTTCACCAGGGAATAACCACCCTCCTTCGTAAAAGCTTCTTTTGAAAAACGCCGCGGGGCGTTTTTCTGCTTCTTCGGCAATGCCGCGCGCGTTTCTGCTGACGCGCAGCCGAAAATCGTTTATAATAAGAAAAGCGATCGCCCAGCGCGAAGCAAACATACAGAACGGGAGCAGCCATGTCGTTTTCCAGCAGCGCAAAAGAAGACCTCGTCAAAATCCGTCTTAAGTCGGATTCTGCGCGGCTTGCCACGCTTTCGGGGCTTGTCCATACCTGCGGCGCGCTGACGATCGGGCGCGGCAGAGGGGCCTCCTTTACCACAGAGACGCTCGCGGTCGGTAAGCTTATCGTCTCCCTCGCCACCGCGCTGTATTCGCTGGAACCCACCGTCGAGCTCAGCGAGCGGGAGCGCCGGCGCCCGCTGACACTGGTTACCCTGCTGGGCGACGACGCGGAGCGGTTGCTGCTCGATACGGGTCTTCTGCTCCGCAAAGCGGGCGCATTCACAATCGGGGAGATCGTGCCCGCCGCGCTGCTCTCGGATGATGAGTGCCGCCGCGCGTTCCTGCGGGGGGCGTTCCTCGGCAGCGGTTCCTGCACCAACCCCTACCGCGGCTATCATCTGGAGATCGTCACACGCTCCGATGCCTTTGCGGAACAGCTCTGCGCCGTGCTCGCGGCGTTTGGGCCGGAGGCAAAGACCATGCTCCGCCGGGAAAAGCCGGTCGTCTACCTCAAAGGGGACGACGTTTCCGCCTTCCTCGCGCTCATCGGCGCGAACGGTTCCGCGCTGAAGTTTGAGAGCGCGCGTGTCGAGCGGGATTTTCGCAATTATGTCAACCGCACCACCAACTGCGAAACCGCGAACATCGAAAAAACGGTGTTCGCTTCCACCGAGCAGATCAACGCCATCGAAGTCATCGAGGAGCATATGGGGCTCAACCGACTGCCCTCGCCGCTGTATGAGGCGGCTCTGCTCCGCCTGAACCATCCGGAGGCGACGCTGCAGGAGCTCGCCGAGCTCGCCGAAATCGGCAAGAGCGGCATGAACCACCGCCTTGCGCGCCTTGTTCGCATCGCAAAGGAGATCCGTCATGGGTAATTTCACGCACCTGCATGTACACACGCAATTCAGCCTGCTCGACGGGGCGGCGCGCATCCCGGACCTGGTCGCGCGCGCAAAGTCGATGGGGCAAACAGCTCTTGCAATCACCGACCACGGCGTGATGTATGGCGTGGTCGACTTTTACCGCGCCTGTAAAAAACAGGAAGTCAAGCCCATCATCGGCATGGAGACGTATGTCGCCCCGCGTTCCATGCGGGACCGCGAAGGCTCTCAGGACCGCGAATACGCGCACCTGATCCTGCTTTGCAAAAACGAAATCGGTTACAAAAACCTCATGGTGCTCTCCAGCGAGGCGTTTTTACACGGGTTTTACTATCGCCCTCGGATCGACTATGAACTCCTGAGCCAGCATTGCGAAGGCCTTGTCTGCCTTTCCGCGTGCCTTGCGGGCGATATCCCGCAGGCGCTGCTTGCGGGGAATTATGATCTCGCGCTCTACCACGCCAAACGCCTGCAAGGCATGTTCGGTGAGGATTTCTATATCGAGCTGCAAAACCACGGCATCCCGGAGCAGATTCAGGTGCTGCCGGGCTTGCGAAAGATCGCGTCGGAGATCGGCGCGAAGTGCGTCGCCACAAACGACGTGCACTATGTCTCTTCCGACGACGCGGAGGCGCAGGATGTGCTCCTCTGCATCCAGACCCAGCGGTTTGTGGACGAGACGGATCGCATGCGCATGGAAGGCGATCAGTTCTTCCTTAAGAGCGAGGCCGAGATGCGCCTTGCCCTGCCGGAGGATGCGGAAGCGATCGCGAACACCGCCGAAGTGGTCGAAAAGTGCAACTTCGAAATCCAGTTCGGCATCCGGCGCATGCCCGCGTTTCTCGCGCCGGATGGGTTAGACAACGTTTCGTTCCTTCGCCGGCTGTGCGACGAGGGCATGGCGAAAAAACTGCCGGACGCCGACGCGGAGGCAAGAGCGCGCCTGAACTACGAGCTCGGCGTCATCGGGCAGATGGGCTTTGTGGACTATTTTCTCATCGTCTGGGATTTTATCCATTATGCGAAGACGCGCGGCATCATGGTTGGCCCCGGCCGCGGTAGCGGCGCGGGCAGCCTCGCCGCATACTGCCTCGACATCACGGACGTAGACCCGCTGAAATACAACCTGCTGTTCGAGCGCTTCCTGAATCCGGAGCGCATCAGTATGCCGGACTTTGACATCGACTTCTGCTACGAACGGCGGCAGGAGGTCATCGATTACGTCGCGGAGAAGTATGGCGACGGCCACGTCAGCCAGATCATCACCTTCGGCACCATGGCGGCACGCGCGGTGATTCGGGACGTCGGGCGCGTGCTGCGCGTACCGTATGCGGACGTGGACAAGCTCAGCAAGATGGTTCCGTTTGAGCTGAATATGACGCTTGAGCGCGCGCTGACGATTTCACCCGATCTCAAGGCGCAGTATCAGAGCGACGAGACGACTAGGAAGATCATCGACCTCTCCCTGCGTCTGGAGGGTTTGCCGCGGCACAGCTCGACCCACGCGGCGGGCGTCGTGATCTCCAGCGTGCCGATTACGGATGTCGTGCCGCTGCAGGTGAACGACTCCGTGATCACCACCCAGTTTCCGATGACCACGCTTGAGGAGTTGGGGCTTTTAAAGATGGACTTTCTGGGGCTGCGTACGCTGACGGTGATCCGCGACACGCTCGGCTTCATCGAGGAGAGCGGAAAACCCGCGCCGGATCTCGACCGGCTGCCGTTTACGGACGAAAAGGTCTATCAGATGATCGCGTCGGGCGACACCGACGGGGTGTTCCAGTTGGAATCCGGCGGCATGCGGCAGTTTTTGCAGCAGCTCAAGCCGGACTGCTTCGAGGATCTCATCGCAGGCATCTCGCTCTACCGCCCCGGCCCCATGGAGCAGATCCCCCGCTACGTCAAGGGCAAGCACAACCCCGGCAGTGTCGTATATCCGCATCCGCTGCTGGAGCCGATCCTCTGCACCACCTACGGCTGCATGGTCTATCAGGAGCAGGTCATGGAGATCGTGCGCGCGCTCGCGGGCTATTCCTATGGCAGGAGCGATCTTGTGCGCCGCGCGATGAGCAAGAAGAAGCACGACGTGATGGCCAAAGAACGTGAATATTTCGTCCACGGGACAGACGGCGTCGTCGGCGCGGTCAAAAACGGCGTGCCGGAGCCGGTCGCCAACAAGATCTTCGACGAGATGATGGATTTTGCCTCGTACGCATTCAACAAATCCCACGCGGCTGCCTACGCCGTGCTCGCATACCGGACGGCGTACCTAAAATACTATTATCCCGTGGAGTTTTTGACCGCGCTCATCAACAGCTTCTTGGGCTCTGTGGATACGGTCGCAAAATACGTCTACAGCGCGCGCAACCACGGCGTGAAAGTACTCCCGCCGGATGTCAACTTCTCCCGTGCGCGCTTTGCGCCGGAGGGCGGCGCGATCCGCTTCGGCCTCGCCGCGGTGCGAAACGTCGGCGGAGCTGTGATGGAAGCCATGGTCAAAGAACGGACGACGAGTGGGAAATTCGCAAACTTTTTCGATTTTTGCGACCGCGTGGACGGCCTCAACAAGCGCATGCTGGAGGCGCTGATCAACGCGGGTTGCTTCGACTCCATGGGCGGGAGGCGCGCGCAATATCTCGCGGTCTATGAGCGCGCGCTAGACGCATCCGCAGCCTTAAAGAAGGCACGGGGAGCGGGACAGATGTCGCTCTTCGACCTTGAAGGCGGGGACACGCTCCAAAGCGTGCAGATTCCGCTTCCCAACATGCAGGAGCTGCCGCATCAGTCGCTCCTCGTCAAGGAACGAGAATCGACAGGGCTCTACCTCTCCGGCCACCCGCTGGATAACTTTGAAGCGCAGCTCAAATCCCTGCGTTATTCGATCGACGAGCTGGCGGAGGCGGACGGAACGGGACAGATCCGAGATGAAGAACAGGTCACCGTCGGCGGACTTTTGACGCAATGCAAGCAAAAACCCACGCGCTCCGGCAGCGGGCTGATGGGCTACGCGGTGCTCGAGGGCAT
>CAYPEV010000075.1:0-10351 GCA_964409605.1 uncultured Christensenella sp.
GACGATAACGTTGAAAACGACGATCGCGGCGCTCGCCGTCGTGATCGCCGCGATCGTCGTTTTCAACGTTATCGTCGTCGCGCTCGCAGTCCTCGCCATCGTTTTCATCAAGCGTCTCTTTCAAAAGCAGCTCGCGCAGGTATCGCCAAACGAACCATAACGCACTCCGCCATCCATGCATCGAGCAGGAGATTTTCGCATGCATATTACGATCAAGACCGACCCCAAGCGCATCCTCGGCAAACGCCCCAACCTCTCGGAACAAAACAGCGTCGCGGACGGGATCGTCACGACGTTTTCGAGCCCGGTCGAGCCGGGTGTGCCGCTTGCCCCCTTGCCGCGCAAGCAGAATCCGCGGGGCTTAGCCATCGCCGCCGCCGTTCTTCTCTTCCTGCCTTTTTTGTATCCGCTCGCGTTCTATGCGCACGGCGCGGTGACCGGCCACTTGCTTCCCGCGTTGATGTATGCCTATCTGGTGCTGCTGGCGAGGTTTCTTTCCAACGTCGGCGGGCTCGTGTTGTTTCTGGCCGCGCGCAAGGCGAGCTATCTGCAAAAGCCGATCGGCTGGGTCGCGCTTGCGTCGTTTCTTCTGCCGCTGGCAAGCGTTTTTCTGTCCGGCGCGCAGCTGTTTCAATTCGATCCCGGCTCCGTCAGCCAGCTGCGTGGTTGGCTCGCGCTGGGCGGCATCGTGCTTGCGCTTATGTGCATGCTCACGCTGTGCGTGTTCTGCGTGCTGCTACTCATACGCATGGTTCGAAGCAAAAAGACGCACGCCATCGCATAGTTCGTCCCGCTTTGCCCGCTTCGGCGGGCTTTTTTGTTTGCGTTGTGTGACCTCGTCTCTCGACACAGGCACAGGCGAATGCTAATATGAACCTATCTCGCAGGGATTGCGCAAAAGGAGATCATATCGATGGAGCAAAATCAAACGAGCGTCATCTACCTCGCTGGCGGGTGCTTCTGGGGTATGGAAAAGCTCATGCAGTCTATCCCCGGCGTGCTCGACGCAGAGAGCGGATACGCAAACGGCACGGGCGCGCAGGGCGCGGACTATAAGACCGTATGCACCGGAAAAACGGGCTTTCGCGAAACGGTGAAGGTCACCTATGATCCGGCACGCGTGAGCCTAGATCAACTGCTGTTCGCCTATTTTGAAGTGGTGGACGCGACCGCGGTCAACCGCCAGGGTCATGACATCGGCACGCAGTATCAGGCGGGCATCTACTATGCGGACGCGGAATCACAGGCGACGGTCGAGCGCGTCGCTGCAATCGAACGCGCGCGCACGCCGCGTTTTTCGGTGGAGATCGGTCCGCTCGTCAACTACTTCCCCGCGGAGGAGTATCATCAGGACTATCTGGACAAGAACCCGAACGGCTATTGCCATATCCCCTTTGCCGAGATCGCGCGCCTTTCCAAAACCAAGATCGACGCGGGGCGGTATCGCAAGCCCGAGGATGAAGAGATCCGAAAGAAGCTCACGCCGGAGCAGTATGCCGTCACGCAGGAAAGCGCGACGGAGCGTCCGTTTACGAGCGCGTTTTACGACAACAAGCAGCGCGGGCTCTATGTGGATATCGTCACCGGTGAACCGCTCTTTACCTCAGACGACATGTATCATTCCTCCTGCGGCTGGCCTTCGTTTACGCAGCCGGTCGAACCTTCCGTCGTCGTAGAGCGCACGGACAGCAGCCACTGCATGCGCAGAACGGAGGTGCGCTCCCGCGCGGGAGATTCGCACCTCGGGCACGTGTTCGAAGGAGACGCGGAATCCCCCAACGGCATCCGATACTGCATCAACGGCGCTTCCCTTCGCTTTGTGCCGCTCGAGGAACTGGAGGCGCAGGGCTACGGCTATCTGCGGGAGAAATTTATGCAATAGCGTCCGGCATGATCCGGCGAAAAAACGAGCAATGCGCGCATTTTTGTGCTATACTGCCAATGCGCGCTTTTTTCATGCAAAAATTTGCGCCGCATGCCGTATGACGGCGGAGTGATCGAATGATTTATTTGGACAACAGCGCGACCACGCGCGTGCTGCCGGAGGCGGCGGACACTGCCTATCGCGCCATGACCGAACAGTTTTATAATCCTGCCAGCGCATATAAGCCGGCCGTCGCCGCCGAAAAAGCGGTGGAGTTTGCGCGCGCCAATCTGGCGGGCGCGCTGAGCGTTTCGCCGGGCGAAGTGATCTATACCTCCGGCGGAACGGAATCCAACAATATGGCGATATTCGGCGCGCTCAAGCCCTTGCGCGGCAAGCGCCGGATCATCACAAGCGCGGGCGAACATCCTTCCGTCTATGAGGTGTTCCGTTCGCTGGAAAACACGCCGGATACCGAGGTCGTCCTGATCGGTCTGCAGCCGGACGGAAGTGTGAATCTTGCCGCGCTGGAAGCGGCGCTGAGCGAGGAGACCGCGCTGGTTTCCGTCATGCAGGTCAACAACGAGGTCGGCGCAGTCAACGACCTCGACGCCGTCAGCGCGCTGATGAAAAAGCGCGCGCCCAACGCCCTGCTGCATTCGGACGGGGTGCAGGCGTTTTGCAAGCTCCGGTTTGCAAAGCCCGCGGCCGATCTCTACGCGATCAGCGCGCATAAGTTTCACGCACCGAAGGGCGTCGGCGCACTGTATGTCAGAAGCGGAATCAAGTTTGCGGGCGGCCAGATCGGCGGCGGGCAGGAAAAAAACCTACGCTCCGGCACCACCAACGTGCCCGGCATTCTCGCGCTGGACGCGGCGCTTGCACAATACCGCGCACATCAGGCGGAATGGCTCGCGCAGATGCGCGCCTGCAAGCTCCGGCTCTGGGAAAATCTTCGTTCCATCGCGGATGTATCGCTCAACGGCCCCGCGCCGGAAGCGGGCGCTCCGCATATCCTGAACGTATCCTTCCCCGGCGTGCGCGGCGAGGTGCTGGTCAACGCGCTCTCCGAACGGGAGATCTTCGTCTCCACCGGCAGCGCGTGCTCCACGCACAAAAAAGGACAAAACAGGATTCTCGCCGCGATGGGCGTCCCCGCGGCCCGCGCGGAAGGCGCGCTGCGCTTTAGCCTGTGCCCCTTCAGCACGCTGGAGGAGATGGATACAGCCGCGTCGGCGCTGGCCGAACAGGTCTCGTTTCTAAGGCGTTTTCAGCGCAGATAACGCGCTTATCCGAGGCGTAACGCTTCGCATCACATCAATCAGGTAAACGGAGAATCACATGGAAGCAGTCATGCTCGTCCGCTATGCGGAAATCCACTTAAAAGGTCTCAATCGTCCCTATTTTGAGCGCAGTCTCATGAAACGCATCTCGCTCGCCCTGCGTCCGCTGCCCGTCAAGGTCGTGCGCGAGCAGGGGCGCGTGTTTGTCTTCGGCATTCCGCAGGAATCGATGGACGATGCCGCAAAGAAACTCACCCGCGTGTTTGGCATCCATTCCGTCAGCCCCGCGCTCGCGGTGGAAAAGGATTGGGACCGGATGGTCGAGGCCGCAAAAGCGCTCGTCGCCCGCCGGATCGAAGGCTTGCCGCAGGCGAGCTTCAAGGTGATCGCCCGTCGTGCGGACAAGCGCTTTGCGATGCGCTCGCAGGATATCTGCCGCGTGATGGGCGGCTTGCTGCTGGAGGCGTTCGATACGCTGCGTGTCGACGTGCACCAGCCCGATTTTTATGTGGGCGTCGAGGTGCGGCAGGAGCAGGCGTTTCTCTTTGCCGAAGAAATCCTCGGCGCGGGCGGCATGCCCGTCGGCACCAACGGACACGCGATGCTGCTCATCTCCGGCGGGATCGACAGCCCCGTGGCGGGCCATATGATCGCAAAGCGCGGCGTGCGCATCTCCGCCGTACATTTCTACAGCTATCCGTACACGAGCGAGCGCGCGCGCGAAAAGGTGATCGAACTCACACGCATCCTTTCCAGCTATGCGGGCGAAGTCGGCCTTTATCTGGTGCCGTTCACTGAAATTCAGCTTACGATCCATGAAAAATGCCCCAAGAGCGAAACGACGGTGCTCATGCGCAGGCTGATGATGCAGATCTCCGAGCGGATCGCCCTCTCCTGCGGCGCGCAGGCGCTGATTACGGGAGAATCCATCGGCCAGGTGGCAAGCCAAACCATCGAAAGCCTGACCGTCACGAACGACGCGGTGACGCTGCCCGTCTTCCGCCCGCTGATCGGGTTTGACAAAGAGGAGATCGTGACGCGAGCCAAAGCGATCGGCTCGTTTGAAACCTCTATCCTGCCATACGAGGACTGCTGCACCGTTTTTGTGCCGCAGCATCCTGTGACACGGCCGAAGCTCGCCGATATCCGCGCCAGTGAAGCGCGCGTCGATTTTACGCAGATGATCGAAACGGCGATTGCGAACACGGAGTTTCTCTCCATCGTGTGATCGAAAAGCATCCGTGGCTGCGTAAGCCCGCCTTCGATTTTACACAACATTCACAGCATGCGTAGCGGTATCATAGTATACTGTATTTGGTGAGTGATGCCCTGCTCGCCTTTCGTTGCAAGGAGGATTCGATAGATGAAGTTTATTTTTCGCCTGATCGGCGTATTGGTCGTACTGCTGATCCTGCTGATGGCGGTTTTGACCTATCTTGACAGCAAGGATCTGCTCAGCGGAAAGTTGGAGCATTTGATCAGCAATCTACGCATTCTGGGAAAGCAGGCCTGGCAGGAGATCTTGATCTTCATGCAGGACTCCGGCATTGCGGAGGACGCGGCGGGCCTTTTGGATCAGGGAGCGGAATATCTGCGGGATACGGTTGAACCCCACGCAACCAGCAAGCCGGGGTCCGAGGCGTTTGTCACCCCGATTCCCGAAGCGACACCCGCCGGCTGACAAAGCCACAAACACCAGAAAAGCCACCCGGAAGGGTGGCCTTTGTTATGCCGGGTGATCCAATCGTCAGGAGGGGATCTCAGGAATATCGATCTTTGGTAAAAACGAACGAAGCCACGCGACATTGAGCAGCGTTTTTTGGTGCAGCTCGTTTGCAAGGTGGCTGTCTACAAAACGTGTCGCGATGTTCTTATAGGAAAACGGATAGTCGGACATGTAATAAAACATCACATCCATCAGAAAATCTTCGCAGTCATTCTTTCTCTCGTCAAACCGCGCAACATCAGCCTCCGCACGGAACGCCTCGCTGCTCGTAATCTTTGAAAACAGGAAGTTGACGTTGTGCGTCTTTGGCGGCTCGGTCTCGATATAGTAGATGTACATTCCCTTCAGCTGACGTTCTACCGCCTGCTGGCAAAGATAAGCGACATAGACCCAACGCTCGCCTTTGATCAACGCGTCGATCGTGCCGAGGTCATAATCTGACAGCATCAGCCAATATCCGCATTTTTCCTGTTTGTTCATAGCCCTGCCCCTCCTTCTTCGAGTGCGCCGCTGCTGACCAGATGCATCAGCACGCCTGTGATCCTGCTGTCAAACTGATGCGGAAGGGACACGAGCTCCCCCGCCGCCTCCTGGAACGTCTTCACAACATTATATCCGCGGTTGCTCGTCATCGCATCGAACACATCCGCAACGGCGACGATCTGCGACGAGAGGCTGATATCCTCCGCCCGAAGGCCGCGCGGATATCCCGTCCCGTCGAGCCGCTCATGATGATTGCGCGCAATTTCCGCAATCTGCTCGCCGAAGTTCTGCAGCAGCATGCGCCCGCTGTCGACCGGATGTCGCAGGATATAGCGCATTTCCGCCTGTTCCAGCTTGTCCGGCTTTTGTAAGATTTCCGTGGGCACAAAGCATTTGCCGACGTCGTGAAACAACGCAGCAAACGCAAGATCATCCCGCGGAATATCCGGTCCGCGATCCTGCATCGCGTCATACAGCGCCAGCGAATATTGAAGCACCGCCTTGCTGTGGCGCGAGGTATAGTGATCCTTTTCGTTGATTCTGGTAAGCAGTTCCCTGAGGCTGTCGTCGACATGGGTAACCGCCTCAAACGCCGGGCAGTTTGTGACGTAGAGAATTTCCGAATCCCCGTGCATCTTGATGGGAACGTCGCACTTGAGCCCGGATACCGTAAAGGAATCTCCTGCGCCAAGAGAGACAAGTCCATCATCCATCGCCAGATCGACACCGCCTGCGTGAATGAAGAAGTATTCGGTCGCGTTGGGGTCGCTTGCGGGGAACAGCCAAACGACGGATTCACCGTTGATGCGGTGCAAAATCACTTCCAGGTCGCCCTGCTTCGTCAGCAGCCGGGCGCTTGGCTCGCTTTCCGCGGTTGATTCTTCCGCAGTTCTTCGGTTAAATTGTATGCCTTCCATTCCATCACCCGGAGTTTACAGCCGATTAGCAGCCGTCCCAATCAGAGACAGAGCTCCAATCCGTACGCCTCAATTTCTTCTATAATACCATACGGCGTAGCTAATTCATAGGTGTGAAACGGCTGAACTTGAATATCGATTGTGGAATTGACGCAAACGCGCGCAAGCTGACGGTATTGCCGCAGCATGCGCGCATCTTTACTATGAAAAAAAACCGCAAGGTCAACATCGCTTTCGCATTCTGCACAGCCTTTGGCATAGGAGCCGAACAGCACGATATGATCCACGTCCGGAAGACTGGCGATGGCATGGCAAACGCCGCGCATCAGCGCGGCATGGTTGCCAAATATCCCTTCAAAGTCACTGCTGGGTTTGATCATCTCTGCTCCGTACTCCGCCATGCGCCTCCGCAGGAATTAGAGCGGAATCACGCGAAGCGGATCGACCAGTACGTATTGCCCGTCAATATAATAGGTAGTATACTCGCAAATCACAACCGCGCCAATAGAATTTGCATAAGCAAACACGGGCGCTACGATGCTGTCGACAAGGTCAAGCAGCCAGGCGACATCGTTCCAGGGCGTCAGCTGTGCGAACTTGACCGCGATTTCGATCTGACGATTCGCCGCATCCACCATGCGATCAAGAACCTTGAACTGCGCCGCAGTGTAGCGCGCCTGCCGCATCGAGACGGCGCTGATCGGATTTGCATCGTTGCCCTGCGCGTTTGCCACGCCGGGAACCAGCATCACGAGAAGCAGAACACAAATCAGGAGTGCCATCAATTTCTTTTTCATACAATTTCCCCTCCGAAACGTAAATTTTGTTTCGGTCCGGAGTTCCCAGCGACAGCAATAAAAAGACAGCCTGCCTTCCAATTGCCAAGCTGCCAAAAACTGTCTTCTCCGCTGTATGAAAAATGCGGCGTGACACTCAATTCGGCAACTGGCTGCCATCTGCGCGGTCATTCGCGCCATTAGGCCCTTTAGCTTTGCGTCGCCCGTTTTCACGGGTTTTGCCTTTTTCGTGGGAGCATCTCCTAAACCTGCAACCAAATTATCACACAACTATTACATTGTCAATAGTGTTAATGTGTACTATTTGTAATTTATTTTCCAAAAACGTGAAAATCAAGATAAATTTACGCCTTTTTCCGGTGTTCTGCGTTCGTTTTATCCGGTTGGGATACAAAAACACGCCGTCATTGGTTACATCGTATGAAAATATGTACGCTGCAAAGTGAACCGCGAATTCTTTTCGTGAAACATTCCCGCGTGGTATACTGTGCTTGAATATCAGGAGGTGCGGTATGGAACAACACGAAACGCCTGCTCAACTCGTTTCCCGGATGACGCTTTCGGAGAAAGCGGGCCTGCTCTCCGGTGCGGACAAATGGCGCACAAAAGCGATTCTGCGCGTCGGCCTCGCCGCCGTGACGGTTTCAGACGGCCCCCACGGCCTGCGCAAGGAGGTAATCGATCCGGAAAAGGGGCTCTACACGGTTCGCTCCACCTGTTTTCCCGCCGCATGCGCAACCGCCTGCTCGTTTGACCGCGCGCTTTTGCATAGGGTCGGCGTCGCGCTGGCGGAGGAATGTCGCGCGGAGAACGTGGACGTGCTGCTCGGCCCCGGCCTCAACTGCAAGCGCAGCCCGCTCTGCGGCCGCAACTTTGAATATTTCAGCGAGGATCCTGTCGTATCCGGCGAGCTCGCGGCAGCGTACATCGAAGGCTTGCAGAGCCTTGGCGTCGGCGCCTCGATGAAGCATTTCGCGCTCAACAATCAGGAATACCGCAGGCTCACGATCGATGCGGTCGTCGACGAGCGCGCGATGTTTGAACTGTATCTCTCATCCTTCGAGCGCGTACTCCGGCGCGTGCAGCCCTGGACGGTCATGTGTTCCTACAACCGCATCAAAGGCGTCAACGCAAGCGACAACAAGTGGCTCCTCGCCGAAGTGCTGCGCACAAAGTTCGGCTTTACAGGGCTGATCGTATCCGACTGGGGCGCGGTGAACGACCGCGTGCTGGGCGTCTCCGCCGGTCTGGACCTCGAAATGCCGTATGTCGGCCCGTATCATGACAGCCAGATCGCGCGCGCGGTCGCCTCGGGCGCGCTTTCCGAGGGAGCGCTTGATCGCTGCGCAGAGCGCGTCGTCGCGCTGGCCCAGCGCGCAAAAGCGCGCGTGAACGTGCCTTTCGATGCTGCGGCACACCATGCGCTCGCACGCGAAGCCGCGGCGCAGTCCGCCGTGCTGCTCAAAAACGAGGACGCACTGCTGCCGCTCGCGGCGGGAAGCAGCGTCGCTGTTCTCGGCGCATTTGCAAAGTCCCCGCGCTATCAGGGCGCGGGCAGCAGCAAGGTGCAGCCGCTGAACCTCGACACGCCTTATGAATCGCTGCAATCGCTGGGGCTCGCCCTCTCCTTTGCGGAAGGCTATCGGGAGGCGCAGGACGCGCCCGATGAAGCGCTGATGCGTGAAGCATGCGAGCTTTCGCGCGGCAAGGACGCGGTGCTGATCTATGCCGGCCTTCCGGATCGATACGAATCCGAAGGCTTTGACCGCGCGTCCCTCGCCATGCCGCACAATCAGGCCGAGCTGATCCGCCGCGTTGCCGCGGTCAACGCGAACGTCGCCGTGATATTGCTCTGCGGCTCGGTTGTCGAGCTCGGCTGGGCGGACGAAGTAAAATCGATCCTCCTGATGCACCTCGGCGGCGAGGCGGTCGGCGGCGCGATTGCTGACCTCGTATCAGGCACGGTTTCCCCTTCCGGAAAGCTTGCGGAGAGTTGGCCGCTGCGCCTGGAGGACACCCCGTGTTACCGCTATTTCCCGGGCTATACGCGCACGGTGGAATACCGCGAGAGCATCTTTGTCGGTTACCGGTATTACGATACGGCAAGGATGGCGGTGCGCTATCCGTTCGGGCACGGGCTTTCCTATGCTTCTTTTTCCTATCATAATTTACACTTGAGCGCGCAGCGCCTCGACGCGGGCGAAACGCTGCAGATCACCCTCGACGTGACCAATACGGGCGGCGTCTCCGGCGCGGAAGTGGTGCAGCTCTATGTCGCCCACCGCTCGAATGTGATGTTCGCGCCGGAGCAGGAACTCAAGGGGTTTGAGAAGGTTTTGCTTGCGCCAAACGAAACGAAGACCGTCGCCTTTGCGCTGGCGAGACGCGACTTGAGCTATTATGATGTGGCCGCCGGGGACTGGCGCGTCGAGGGCGGCGAATATGAAATCCGCCTCAACGCATCCAGCCGGGATACGCGCCTCTTTGCCGCGATTCACGCCGAAGCGGACGCGGACGCGCATGCGCCGGATTTCCGCGCGGCAGCCCCCTGCTATTACAACCTGTCGAATGGAATCGACGTGCCGGACGGCGCGTTTGCCGCCGTTCTCGGCCGCGAGATTCCTCCGCGCGAACGTCAAAAGGGCGAAAAGCACACGCTGAACGTCACGCTCAGCGAGGTGCGGCATACGCTGCTCGGACGGGTTTTGGCCGCCGTCGGCAAAAAGGTCGCAACCGCCGCCCTCTCGACCAACGAGGTGGACAGCGGCGTTATCGATCACATTCTCTATACGACGCCGCTCCGGCTGATGAGCTCGGAATCGGACATCTCTCCGCGCCAGATCGAGGGAATTGTGCATCTGTTCAACCACGAACTGTGCAAAGGACTCCGCGCGCTGATCGGCAGAGAGAAAGACCCGGCGAAATAATCAAAAAAGACGGAGGAACGACCCCGCATGCATTCCGTGCTCTCCCGCTTTGCGCTTTCAGGCGCGCCCGTCTCCCTGGAACGATTCGGCAACGGGCATATCAACGGCACACAGCTCGTCGTCTGCGAAGGCGGCGCGCGCTATATTCTCCAGAAGATCAACACAAACGTCTTCCGCCAGCCGGAGGCGCTCATGCGCAACATCGAGCTGGTCACGGAGCATCTGCGAAGGAAGGTCTTGGATCCGCGCGGGGTTTTGCGGCTTGTTTTTACGCGCGACGGGAAGAGCTTTGCCATCGAGAGCGGAGAATACTGGCGCGTGTACGAATTGGTGGAAGGCAGTGTGTGTTATGAG
>CAYPEV010000076.1:0-10203 GCA_964409605.1 uncultured Christensenella sp.
TCGTGTATCTTTCCGATGCGCAGCAAACGATCCCGGAGGCTTCCATACCCGTATACGCGTTTGCGGCAGCCGGGCAGAGCGTCCCCTCCGGCACGCCTTACCTCGGTTACGATGATTCCGATGCGATCAAAGTTGCGCTTGAAAGCGCGCTGGCCTATCCGCCGCATCTCGCGCCGGTTCGCATGATCGGTCTCTTTTCCGGCGAGGGCAGCGCAGCCTATGCCCTCTGGTCTGCGGCAAAAGCCGATGCGCGCGTGTTCGCCAAGCAGGAGTTTTTTGCCGATGTGTCCGAGGTTCCGGCTACGGATTGGCTCAACGAGGCGTTCTCCCGCTATTATCCCGGCATGCTGGACGCGGTCTATGCCGAAACCGGCACGCTCGCCGTCGCCGCCGCGGAGTGCCTCGCCGCACTCGGCCGGGATGATATCGAGGTGTTTTCCGCAGGCACGGATGCCCAGAGCATGCAAAAACTTTCTCCGATCTTCGTTTGTGCCGCCGGACCAAATCTTCAGGACGCCGGCGCGCGCTGTTATGCGGAGGCGGTGAAGCTCCTCGCCGGGGATGCGGCGCAGAGCGGCATTCTCCTGCCGGAATCCATCTGGTATCAGCAGAACCCTTGATCGATTCGGTTGAACATCATCAGAGGCGCGGAATTCCGCGCCTCTTGTTTGTTGCCTGTTCGATTTTTTCCGCTCTGGGCTGTACAAGCGCGCCGCCGCGCATCATTCGAGGATAACGCCCCAGTCCTGAACGATTCTGCCGGGTTTGACATAGCCTGTCTCGTTTTGATACACGATCTTGATCCAGCCGTCCTCCGTCGTCTCTAGGACCTTGACGGCGACGCGCGCGGGTGCCTTGACGATCTTCTCCGCTTCCAGGTTCGGCTCCGCATAGAGCCACTCCGTCGTCTTCAGCACGTCTGCATCCTGCCTGGTATCCGGTACGCCCTGCTGATAGCTCACATGCCCGCGCAGGACATAGCCTTCCTTCTTGCCAAAGCGAACCTTAAGCCAAACCTCGCTTTGAATCAGCACCTCCAGCTCATCGCCGACATTGAGCCGCGCGACGCTGTCGAACGTATTGCCGCAGCCTTTTCGGATCCGCGCGCCCTCTACCGTAACCCATACGCGCGGGTTTGGCAGCTCTTCCTGCTCGTCCGTAATCGTCATCTGAAACGCGTTGTATTCGGAAAACGATAGCTTGCTTTTGAGCGCGCGCTTGAGGTCGCGCTCGCTGGGTTCGCTCGCGCTGATCTCGATCGTCGTGCCCGGGCAGGCGTAGTAATAGAGCCACCGCGCGTCCTCCACATACAGACGCACGCACCCGTGAGAGACTTTTTCACCCATATCGCTGTATGGCTGCCGCTCCATTGTATCGACCGAGCGCTTGTCAAACAAAAGCGAATGAAAATAGATGCTGCCGACGATCTGCACCCAATAACGCGCGTACTCGCTGCCGAAGTTTGCAAACTTGCCGAAGCGTTCCCGACCGCCGATTTTCCAGATGCCGCGCGGGGTCGGCGTCGCCTCGTCCTCCGGGTCCGCCTCGTCCACGTCCGTGCGCCCGCTGGAGCAGAGAAAGCGGCGCACCACCTTCGTGTATGCCCCCGCCGCGTCGCGTTCGAATACGGTGACGATCTGGTTTCTCAAGTCAAGCAGAATATAGTATTTGTCCGGATCGTCGTTTTTCAGTGTGTCCTGTGCGTGCGCGCGTCCCGGCGTGAGCAATAGCGCGGCGCATGTCAGCACGGCGAGAAAAAAGACGCCAATCCTTCGCATACCGTTCTCCTTATCCGAATAAGCGGATGCGCGGGCGGGAGTATAACCCCCGGTCCCGCGCATGATTTGTGTTTGGGTTACGCGTTAAAACACGCGATAAGCACAGATGAAGTGCCTGCTCCAATATCCGCCGGAGTTGAGCACGGAGGACGATTGACGCACCTGGCCTTCGGAAGAGCTCGCATCGATCATCTTGCCGCCGCCGAGATAGATGCCTACGTGGCCCGTCGAATCCGACTCGCCGGAGAACACGAGGATATCGCCGCGCTGAATGGAGCCCATGTCGGTGAAGCGCGAGTACCGCGAGGTGGAACGCCACATAATCGACGTCATATAGCTCGTACTCACACCGGAGTTCTTGAGACACCAGAAAACGAAGCCGGAGCAGTCAAAGGTGTTTGGCCCTTTCGCGCCGCGGACATACTTGCTGCCCACTTTGCTCTCCGCTAGCGAGACCAGTTTTTCCACGCCCGACTTATCGGAGACCCCGCTGGAGGAGCTTCCGGAGGAACTCCCGGAACTGGAGCTTCCGGACGAACCGGAGCTGGTCTTTGTCTCCTTCTTGGTCGAGGGCGCGCTTGCCGCCTTCTTCGCGCTGGAGGAGTTCATCATCGTAAGCGTCACGCCGCCGACCTTTCCGTCCGCCGTGAGTCCCGCGCGTTTCTGGAACGCCTTGACCGCGTCTTCCGTGATCTCGCCGAAATATCCGGTCGCGTTCGCGCTGGACAGATAGTTCAGCTTGGCAAGACGCGTCTGCATGTTTTTCACGTCTGTGCCGTAGTCGCCGAGCTGCATGACCATCTCCTGCGCGTCGCCAGAGAGGATCATATCCCGCGTCACGGGGCCCAGCGCGCCGTCGCGCGTGAGTCCGTTCGCCTGCTGGAACGCCTTGATGGCAGAGACCGTCGCCTTACCCATGACGCCATCCGGCTTAAAGGTGACGTATCCAAGCCGCTTCAAAGCGGTCTGGCAGTCCTTGATCACCTGGTTCTCGTCTCCCAGCCGGAACGCGTTGCCGACAACATCCTCTCCGTAGAGCATTTCCAGTGTTTTGGAGCCGACCTTTCCGTCCGCGGTCAGGTCGTTTTTCTTCTGAAATTCCTTTGCGGCGGCCTCGGTCTTTTCGCCGAAAACGCCCTGAATATTCGCCTTGTTGTCCAGATAGCCGAGTTCGTAGAGACGCTGCTGAACGCCCTCGACGTCCGGGCCGGAATCGCCAAGCTGCATGACATAGACCTTCGCTTCCGGGTTCATCAGCATGTCGAAGGTCGTCTGACCGCAGATTCCGTCCTCACCGAGGCCATTGTGCCGCTGAAAGCTTTTGAGCGCACTCTGCGTCAGCGGGCCGAAATGCTGCGTGGGTTCATCCGAATCCATATAACCAAGCTCCATCAGCTTGGATTGTATCGTCGCAACGATCGCGTCGTCATCGCCGGAGCGCACCTCTTTGGTAAAAGCCGGCGCCGCCTGCTCGTTCACGGTGGTATCCGTAACCACGATTTCCTCCGTGCCGTCGCCGTCGACCGGAACCGTACCGTCCTGCGTGGTGTCGCCTGTTTGCGTTGCGTCAAGCGTTGCGTTCTCCAGCGCGGTCTGCTCGGTTTCCAGCGCGGTAAACGCGGCAAGCTGCTCGCCCTGGTCCGCCTTTGTCGGTTTACCGGGCAGGGCGATCGCGAGAATGACCACCGTGATGAGCGCAACTCCAAACGCGCCGCTGCCGATCAACAGCGTACGCTGCGGCAGCTTCATCAGGTATTGGTAGACCCTCCGGACACCAAGGAAGATACCCCGCGCAACAGCGCGCAGCGCGGAGAGCAGCGCTTTTTTGACGCGCGAAAAAGCGTTCTTCGCCGTCGCCGGCTGCTTCTTCGTGCCACCCGCGGAGCTTCTTTCGCGCGCCGCGTCATAGTCCGCTCTGCGCTGGCCAAAGCCGAGGTCTTCGATCTGTGCGCCAACTCCCTCGTTGATCCCGTCGATGGGGTGTTCTTGCACCTCGACCAGCTTTGCACCGAACGCCTGTAATTCTCTGCCGAGCTTTTTGAAGAAGCGCTTGATCTTAAACTTCTTTTTCTTCTTTTTCGGCAGGGTTGGCGCGCCATACCGCGCGTCATACGCATCCCGAACGGGTTTCTTCTGCTTGTATTCCGAGGGCTTTCGCGCTTCTTTTTCGCGTGGCTCGCGCGTCGCGCGCTCCGCGGCGTAGCCACCCTTGCCCGCATGGGCACTTTGGGCGTGCTTTTCTCCGCGGAATTCGTCGCGCTTTGCGGCATTGTGCGCGCGCGAGGAAGCCGCGCCCGTTTTCTTCTGCGCGGAACTTTTCTTACCCTGCGATTTGTGTGCGGGCTTTGCCTGTGTGCGCTTTCGATCAAAATTGGGATCAGTAGGCACGTTTAGACTCCTTTCGGCACGCGGCGTGTGCTCGCCGCAGCCTATCCATCCAAATCATGTGTCATGCTGAAAATAGCAATCCATCATATTTTTGTTTCATGCGGCGCATATCGCCTAAGAGCGAACCGCATCATGAAACACGCTGAGTATAGCAAGCAATCATGTCATTGCGTTGAACAATCTTTTAAAAATCATAAAATCCGACCGGCAGCGTCCACGTCCAGCCGCTCTCGCACTGCGCGGCCTCACCCAACTGTTAACCGTCGTAGTACTCTCCGCGCCGATAGTCGTAGATCGCCGCGTTGTATTTCTTGAGGTCGTCCAGAACGCGCCCCGTACCGAGCGCGACGCACGAGATCGGATCCTCGGCGATGCGGCAGGGCACGCTTGTGCGCTCCGTCACATAGCGGTCAAACCCGGCCAGCAGCGCGCCGCCGCCGGTCACCACGATTCCCGCGCTCGCGATATCGCTCGCAAGTTCCGGCGGCGTGCGCTCCAGAAGGCCGCGTACACGCTCCATGATGGCGCTGAGCGGCTCGCTGAGCGCTTCGACCATTTCGTTGGTGCCGATCGGGATCGCTTCCGGCAGACCTGTCACGACGTTTCTGCCGCGCACCTCGATCACGCGCTGTTCTTTTTCCATATGCGCGCGCCCATAGGCGATCTTGATATCCTCGGCGTTGCGTTCGCCGATGTAGAGGCTGTGCTTGCGCTTCATATAGCGGCGCACCGCGTCGTCAAACTTATCGCCCGCCATCTTGATGGAATCGGAGATCACCGTCGCGCCATGCGAAATCACGGCGATGTCCGTGGTTCCGCCGCCGATATCCAGCACCATATGCCCCTTGGGTTCGTTGATGTCGATTCCCGCGCCGATGGCTGCCGCAATCGGTTCCTCGATGAGATAGGTATAGCGCGCGCCCGCTTCGTCCGAAGCTTCAATGACGCAGCGCTTCTCCGCCTCCGTTACGCCGGAAGGGATGCAGACCACGGCGCGCGGACGATAGAGCAGACGCGTGCCGACCACTTTTTGGAAGAAATAACGCAGCATCCGCGCCGTCACGTCAAAGTTGGAGATGACGCCGTCGCGCAGCGGGCGGATGACGATGACGTCGGCGGGTTCCCGCCCCATCATCTTGCGTGCGTCTTCGCCGATGGCGACAATGCGCCCTGTTACGCGCTCGACCGCGACGACCGATGGCTCCTTGAGCACGATCCCCTTGCCTTTGACAAAGACGAGCGTAGAAGATGTGCCGAGGTCGATTCCAATGTCGGACGTATCAAACAAACCCATTTTTGAAACCTGCTTTCGTGTGATCCACCCGGACATATATGTCCTATGATACCAACCAATTTTATCATGCGTAGGGAATGCGGACAATCAAACAAAGTGTGAACGGAGTATGAAGAGTGGGCGTTACAAGGGCTTCACCGCTTCCGGCGGTGAAGCCCATTGGTACGGATCATCCGTTTCCCGGCGCTTCCATTTGCTGATTCAGGCTTCCTTCGCGAACGTTCGATCCAGCACCGCTCTCTTCAGCACCTCGCCGATGGGCGCGGAGATCGTCAGCGTCGCGCTGCCGTTACGGCTGGTTTTGCCGAGGTTGATGACAACGAGATTTCGTCCGTGGAAGTAATCCACCAGTCCCGCCGCGGGATAGACCGCGAGCGATGTGCCCCCGATGATCAGCGTATCCGCCTTGTCCATCTGGGAAACCGCGGTGCGCAGGAGCTTTTCATTCAGCGGCTCCTGGTACAATACCACGTCCGGCTTGATGATTCCGCCGCAGCCGCAGGTCGGGATCCCTGTTTTCTGGAGGATATCCTGCATCGAAAACGCTCTGCCGCAGCGCATGCAGCGGTTGCTGTATACGCTGCCGTGGAGCTCTAATACGTTCCTGCTGCCTGCCTTCTGATGCAGCCCGTCTATGTTTTGCGTGATCACTGCGGCGAGTTTCCCCTCCCGTTCCAGCTTTGCCAGCGCACGATGGCAATCGTTTGGCTGCGCTTCGGGATAGAGCAAAAATTTCCGGTAATAATCGAAGAATATCTCTGTATGCTTGAGAAAAAAAGAGCGGCTTAGCAGGGTTTCCGGCGGATAGCCGTAGTCCCGTATGGCCGCAAATACCCCGTCGCTGGAGCGAAAATCCGGTATACCGCTCTCCGTGGATGTGCCAGCCCCACCTAGGAAGACCGTCCGGCCGGATTGCGCCAGTATGTTCCTGAGTTCATCGATCTTCGAAAACTCACTCGCCTGTATCATCTTTTCACGCTTTCCTGTTGATGGATTGAGAAAAGGATTGTTAAGCCGCCCCAGAAGCGGCGCATTCGTTTTTGGTGTGCCCGCCGGCGCCTGTGCCGGCAACCGTGTTCTTTCGGCTCTATTTTATCACGATTCGAGCCGATGCTGTGCGCGTTTTTGTAACTTTCATGTGATTTGTTCAAAAAAAATACGTGCTCCCTTTAGAAGTTACCTTCTCAGCCGATTTGCGCCGAATATGCAACATGCGATTTTCATAAAAGGACGTTCACAAGCGTTTCATTTGGTAGATTCCCGTCCTATCCTATGATAGAATATCTGCATGATTACAAAGTTTTACAACGCGAACATACTTCCGCTGGATGGGGTCACGCCGCTTTTCTCCGGCGAGCTCGTCGTCTCCGGCGGGCGCATCGTCTCCCTCGGCAAGCAGGGCGGCTATTCCGGCGCTGCGGATCGTGCAATCGACTGCAAGGGCAATCTGCTCATGCCGGGATTCAAAAATGCGCATACGCACAGCGGCATGACGTTTTTGCGCTCTTTGGCGGACGATCTGCCGCTCCAGCGGTGGCTGACGGAGCAGGTGTTCCCGAAAGAGGCGCAGCTCACGCCGGACGACGTCTATATCCTCACCAAACTTGCCATCATGGAATACCTCACGAGCGGTATCACCATGATGTTCGACATGTATTTTTCGCGCGACAGCATCGCGGCGGCCGCCATCGACACCGGATTCCGCGCGGCATTGGTCGGCTGCGCAAACGACTACGGCGGCTCCGCGCGGGAGACCGCGGAGGAATACGCAAAGTTTTCTAGGCTCGACCCGCTGATCACATATCGACTCGGTTTCCACGCGGAGTATACCAGCAGCGAGCCGCTCATGCGGGATTTATCCGATCTGGTGCAGCAGCTCAGGCAGCCGTTTTATACGCATCTCAACGAAACCGCAAGCGAGGTGGAGAGCTGCGTCGCCCACAGCGGCATGCGCACCATCGAATATCTCGACACATTCGGGCTGTTCAACTATGGCGGCGGCGGGTATCATTGCGTCCATGTGTCCGAGCGCGAGATGGATATCCTGCAAGCGCGCGGCATGACGGTCGTCACCTGTCCCGGCAGCAATACCAAGCTTGCCAGCGGCATAGCCCCCGTGTATGAATACTTGCGGCGCGGCATTCCGCTCGCCATCGGCACCGACGGACCTGCGAGCAATAATTGCCTCGATTTTTTCCGGGAGATGTTCCTCACCACCGGCTTACAAAAGCTCGGCCACGGCGCGGAAGCGGTGGATGCGATGGACGTACTGACCATGGCCTGCAAAAACGGCGCACATGCCTGCGGGTTTGACGATTGCGATTCGCTCGCGCTCGGCAAGCAGGCGGATCTGATCCTGATCGATCTGAACCAGCCAAACATGCAGCCGCTGAACAATATCGAAAAGAATATCGTCTACAGCGGAAGCAAGCAGAATGTCGCGCTGGTCATGATCGCCGGCAAAGTGCTCTACGAAAAGGGCGAATTCCATATCGGCGAGGATCCCGCACGGATCTATGCCGAAGCAAACCGCATCATCCGCAGGATGAAATAACAAATCGGATCGGAATTGTGATCGCGACATGAACCAGGACTTGCTGCAAAAAATCGCTCCTTTGTTTGCCGATTGGGATGAAACGCTCATCTGGTCCGTGCTGCAAGGACACATGGGCTATGCCGTTGCCGACTGCGAGGCGGCGCCCACAGCGGCGCTGGTCGTGCTGGGTGATATTTGCTTTCTTGCGGGCGAACCCAGCGTGTCGCTTGCAGCAAAAGCCAAGTCACGCGAGATCATTCCGCAAAACGAATCTTGGAGCGACGCAATTGAGCAAGCATTTGGTGCGCGCGTCGCGCGTTGCCAACGCTATGCGATCAAAAAAGAGCCGGGTGTCTTCTCCCGCACGTTGTTGAAACAGTATGTCGACGCACTGCCAATGGAATATGAACTCCGCCTCTTTGACGCGGAACTCTGTGCAAAATCCATACTGGAAAGCTGGTCGTGCGACTTTTGCGCGAATTTTGCCGGCAGCGCGGACTTCCTCTCCCGCGGACTCGGCGTTGGCGTCCTGTATCAAGGGCAGTTGGTCGCCGGAGCCAGCAGTTTTAGCATCTACAACGGCGGGATCGAGATCGAAATCGACACCAAGCCGGAGTTTCGCAGACGTGGCTTGGCAACCGCTTGCGGCGCGCAGCTGATTTTGACCGCGTTGGATCGTGGCCTCTACCCCAGCTGGGATGCCTACGACCGCAGAAGCGTTGCCCTTGCCGAAAAGCTTGGTTACCATCTCGATCATCCCTATGTTGCCTATCGCTTGCAGGATTGATCCTGCGCTTTCGTATTCACAGAAGCCCGTTCAAACAAATTCAACAACCAACAAACCCCGATCCGGCTTTTGTTCCGGATCGGGGCTTTTGATTGTCTGTGATATGCTGCCGCCGTTATCCCATCACGGGAACGGCTTTATGTCCGCCATGTTTGCGAAAGACGCTTTTGCGCTCCTTCGTGAGGAACGAAACGGTGTCCTTCACGGTCGCGTTGATGTCGCGCGGTTTGTAGCCAAGGTCACGCCGCGCCTTCTCGTAGGTGAAGCGCGCGTTGCTCGTGAGCGTATAGAGCGTGTAGCGCGTAAAGAGCGGGGATTCATGGCGGATCTTATAATACAGCTCCGCAAGCGGCGCGGTGAGTTTCGCAAACCACAGCGGCAAAACGGTGGTGATCTTCCTGCCGCCCGTCACGCGGGCCAGCGTGCCCAGAAGTTCCCGCACGGGGATGTATCGATTGGAGAGGATGTAGCATTCTCCCTTTTTGCCTTTGTCTGTCGCGGCGATCACGCCGTCTGCAACGTCACGCACGTCGACAAAATCATAACCGCCTTCGACACACGCCGTCAGCGAGCCATTGAGGTAGCTGATCACCATCTGGGTCAGATGGCCGTTGCCGTAATCGTTCGGCCCGATGATGCCGGAAGGATGGATGACCGTTGCGTCCAGACCAGCCTTCGCCGCGTCGAGTACGATCTGGGTTGCCGCAGCCTTCGTCTTCGCGTAAAGACCGATCACGGCCTCCGCCTGAAAGCCTTCCACCTCGTGGATCACGTTGCCGTGCGGCAGCTCCGGCAGCGCATGGACGGAGCTGATGTATACGAGCTTTTTGACATTGTGCTCCTTGCAGAGGCTCACGACATTTTCCGTGCCGCGGACGTTGACGTCCACAACGCGCTGGTCGTATTTGGATGCTACGGAGACAATCCCCGCGCAATGGATGAAATATACCTCGTCGTCTGCCTTCAGCCCGTAGAACAGCGGCTCCATCGAGGGTTTGTCGCGCACGTCGCCGCGCACGATGGATACCGCGTCGCCATAGAGCATGGTGACGTCCTCGTTCGGCAACGCAAAGCCGCGCACGGTTTCGCCGGCTGCAAGCAGCTCCCGCGCAACCGTGTTGCCAAGGTGCCCGCCGATGCCTGTGATCATATAAACTCGTTTCATGAGAAAAATCCGCCTCGCTTTCGTGGTCTCACGATGAAAATCATTCGTTGTGGATGGTTATTTGTACCATGCTGTTATCATATCGGCTCATTGTTACGCGGCTATTACGAAAAACCGACGATTTGCCGACAACTTTACGTCTTTTTGATGAAGCGCGGGCTATTTGCCGCGAAAAACAAAATATGCGCCTGTTTTGGCACTTTTTCATCTTCTGATTCGGATTTTAACAGCGATTTTTCAAATAACACTCAAATG
>CAYPEV010000077.1:0-10149 GCA_964409605.1 uncultured Christensenella sp.
GCGTTTACGTCACCAATCGTCATTTGAACGAAGATCGTGGTGCCGGCGGTGTTATAGCGGATGGCGTTGTCGGCGAGATTTTGAATGATCCTCCGAAACCGCTCCAAATCCACGGCGGCAAGCACGCTTTCTTCCGGAATCTCAAATTCATAGAGAAATCCAGCCCGATCGAGTGTGACCGTCAGCTCGCCGCAAATCCGGCGAACAAATTCACACAAATCAATGGTTTCCGTTTTCAGCGTAAAAGCGGGGCTTTCCATCTGGGACAGATCAAACAGCTCGTTGAGCAGCAGGTTTGCCCGTATGCCATTTTGATGGATGATCTGAAGATACTGCGCCTGCTCCCGCGGAGACAGATCGGTTTTCTTCAGGCAGAGCTCGCTGTAGCCGATGATGCTGGAGAGCGGATTTTTCAGGTCGTGCGACACATCGAGAATCAGCTTGCGCCTGTCCTGCTCCGATTGTTTCCTCAGTGCCATCTCGCGCTCGATCCGATCTGCCATATCGTTAAACGTGCTTTGCAGTTCAGCAAATTCGTTATTGAGATGCAAATCCACGCGGGCGGAATAGTCCCCCTCGCGCAGGAGCCTCGTCCCGTCCGCAAGCTTTCGCAGCGGTATTGTGATTCCGGCAGCCGTTGCGCGCGAATAAAGGAAGGTTGCAAGCGCAAGAATCGACAAATACACCAATCCGACTGGAATCAGCACACGAAATACCTGCCGGAAGTCTCCCGCGCTTCCGTTCGGATTATGAACGATCGAAAAATCGATACGAAACGAGACGGGAAATGTCACAACCAGCCAGAATTCCCCTTCCGGCTCATAAAGCACGTCATAATGATATGGTTTCGTGTGACTTTCGAGCAGAAATGCCGTAAATTCCTCCTCGCTGAGTTGACTTTTTCCGAAGGTATCCAGCCCCTGCGTATATATGATGCGATATTGTTTGTCAATCGCCTGCACGCCGCCGCCGCTTGCGACAACGCCGTTGGAATCGATCTGCGCGATATTCTGCCGCATGATAGAGTCAGCAGGATAACGGTTTTTGGCCAGGCCGCCCTCGATCCACCCACTCGCCAAAGACAGCAGGGCAAACGCGAGCGCGGTGGCCAAGATCGTCAGCAGAAGGACGACCAGATAGCTCGAGAGAAACTGGTTCGAGAGTTTCCGTCTCATCGCGCTTCACCTGTGTGGTGGAGTTTATATCCGATGCCTCGAATGGTTTTGATGTATTCGGGATTTTGTGGATCGCGTTCCAGTTTATTTCGAAGCCGACTGATATGAACCATCACCGTGTTGTCGTCAAAATATATGCCCTCGTCCCAAACCTGCTGATAGATTTGTCGTTTTGTAAAAACCCGCTCCGGGTTTTCCAGAAAAAGTTGCAAAAGTCTGTATTCCTTTGCGCTTACTTCAATCGGTTCGTCGTGGATAGAAACGGCGCATTTCTCCTTATCGAGCACGATGCGGCCATATCGGACGATCTGTTCGCGTCCCGCTGCGGCCTGGGTATAGCTGCTGCGGCGCAGCTGCGCGCCCACCCGCGCCATCAGCTCCGCAATCGAAAACGGCTTTGCCAGATAATCATCCGCCCCAAGACCAAGCCCAAGAATCTTGTCCATGTCCTCCGCCCGCGCGGTCAGGAAGATCACGGGCAGCGTGCTCGTTTCGCGGATCTTTCGTATCAGGTTGAACCCGTCCAGCAGCGGCATCATCACGTCGAGAATCGCAAGATCGATTGCGTGCGTTTGCAGCTGCCGGAGTGCCTGCATGCCGTTTTCCGCCGTCACGACCGAATAGCCCTGTTCCTCGAGGCTGATCTGAAGAAGGTTACGAATGTCCGCCTCGTCGTCTACAACCAGAATCATCTTGCTCAATCGCGCACCGCCTTTATCGAATTCGTCTCTCTGCAAAGGTTTGTGGTCTTCAAAAAAAGGTAGGGAAACATTCATTCGGTATATCGCGTCCACGTTCGCGCAATTAACAGTTTTTTCACGCTTCTTGCTCCCGCGCCACGCTCAGGCGGATCTGCTGCGCCGCAAAGCGCGATGATTCGATGGAGACGAGGATCTCTCCCGCCCCGCTGGTCTTGACCCAGACCGCGGTAGAGCCGCCTACGAGCGGGATCAGCTCGGGGCCGATGCGTTCGCCGGATCCGGAGACACGCACGCGCACCGCCTCCGCCGTATACGGCAGCACCATGCCAAACTGATCGACGTGTTCGATCGCGATCCGACAAACATCGTAGGTATCCCCCTCGACGAGGCTCCATGTCTCCGGCGTAATGCGCAGCCCCGCGCTGACGGAAGCGCCGCGTTTGGCCTGCAAGACAGCCTTGCCGCTGACGCAGCCTTCGAACACGAACTCGGTCGATTCCGAACCCCAGCCCGCGACATACCGCGTAAAGAGGCTGACCGCGTCCTGATAGGAAAGCCGCAGCTTGAGCATGGTGTATCCCATCAAAAGCTTATAGCGCAAAGGAAGCGACTTGTCGCCGTATTTCAAAATCGCGGCGAAGATGCGCTTGATCCGCTCTGCGTCGTTTTTTGCATATCCCTCGTTCTTTTCGAGCAGCTCGCCGATGAAGTCGGTAATGACCACAGGCGGATGCGGCAGATGCGGGAATGCGGTTCTGTCCGGGAAAAACTCGCCGATGTATGCGCCGTTTTTATAGAGGCGCACGGAGTCGCAGTTGGTGAACACATGCACGCTGCTCATGTTTGAACCAGCGCGCTCGCCCTGGTTCATGCCGGAGGCGACCTCCATCATGCGCTGTTCGTCCTGCTGGGAGCGGTATGCCGCCGCCGCGAATTTCGGGAGGCGGAAGAGATCCGTCACGCCGTGATAGCAGATCCTGTCTCCGCTGCCGAAGTCCTTGTGCGTGTTGTAGTCGCTCATGCACCAGCCGATCGCGCCGGAGATCTCGTCCGCGCCGTACATGTCGTTCAGCACGCGCAGGTGTCTAAGCGCGTGCTCCACGCGCTTCTCCTCGCAGTCCACCTTCTTGGTCGGGAACATATGCCCGTTGTGCTCTGTCACAAGGTATGGTACGCGCGTGCGCACCACCTCTTTGCGCGGTTTCAGCGCCTGATTGCTTCCGCTGTGCACAAAGTCGTTGTAGGTGTAGACGTCCTCGAAGAAATGGCTGTGCTCAAAGTTGCGCACGCCGCCCGTCTGGCGGGTATGATCAAGCCTCCGCGCGAGGGCGTTACTCTCGCGGTAAAAATCGTCGTCGTCCGGCGATTCGTTGATGCGCACGCCCCAGAGCACGATGCTCGGGTGGTTCCAGTCCCGCGTGACCATCTCCCGGAGCGCAGTCAGCGCGTTTTGCTTCCAGTCCTCGCCGCCGATGTGCTGCCAGCCCGGGAACTCCTCAAATACCAGTAGCCCCAGCTCGTCGCAGCGGTTCAAAAAATGCACGGATTGCGGATAGTGGCTCGTGCGAACGAGATTGACGCACAGTTCACGTTTCAGCAGCTCCGCGTCGTTTTCCTGTGCGCGCTTCGGCATGGCGTATCCGACATAGGGATAGCTCTGGTGGCGGTTCAGTCCGCGAATCTTCACCCGTCTGCCGTTGAGGAAAAACCCGTCCGGGCGAAACTCCGCGTTGCGAAAGCCAATGCGGCATGTATAGGAATCCACCACGCTTCCCGCAAGCGAAAGCGCGATCGTAAGCGTATATAGGTGGGGCGCATCCAGATCCCAAAGCCGCACATCATCCACGGAAAATGCAGCGTTGATCGTCTGAATGCGCGCTCCGTCGAGCGTGCAGCTCTGGCGGTAGCTCGTTTCGCCGTCCGCTCCGGACAGGGTGAAGATCAGCTCCGCCGCGCCGGAAATTTCGCGCAGATTGTCCAGATAAACGTCTGTTTCGACTGTCCAGCGCGCGAAAGGCGTTTTTTCGCCCTCCGTCTGCTTCGTTTTTGCGTGCGCGTTGGCGATAAAGACTTCATCTGTCTCCTCGAGCCAAACTTCGCGATAGATGCCGCCGTAGGTCAGGTAGTCGATCACATTGCCAAACGGCGGGATGTCGTCCCGCTCGCGCGCGTCGGCCACGACCGCGATCACATCGTCCCCGCCGGTGACAAGCCCCGTCAGTTCGCAGGTAAACGGCGTGTACCCGCCGAGGTGTTCGCTCAAGAGCGTCCCGTTCAAAAACACCTTTGCGGCAGCCATCACTCCCTCAAAGTGCAAAAACACACGTCTGCCCGTATCCGGGACGACGCGGATATGCCTGCGATAGCAGCTGATCCGCTGGCTTTCTCGTTCGTCAAAATTGTTCAGTGGCAGCTCCCTGTTCGTATGCGGCAGGCGGACGGGGACAAACGCGCGCTCGTCGGCCCACGCCTGCTCCTGACCCTCGCTGTATTGTTCGGAAAAAAGCCAGCCGTCGTTGATGGATTGCCTGTCTCTCATGGTGTTTCTCTCCCGCGTGTTCAAAGTCGCCACGATGTAAGCCCCCGGATGCAGTTCTTACAGCCAATATACCATCATTTTCGCACGCAGGCAAATGCTGCAAAAGGATTGTTTCCTCGAAGGTTCCCGCGCAAAGGAGGCGGTTATCCGGACCTCCGCGAGATAGGAAAACGGAGGATGCACGGCTTTCGCGCATCCTCCGCTGTGTTCGTTTCGCTGTCTTTTTTCATCCTTCGCCCGTAAGAAAAAATCATCCTGCGGTCGTAGATTCCGTGGCGTTCGTCGGCAGATTGCCGCCGATCGAAGGCCCCTCCTCCGGCTTGCTTCCGTATATGGTGTAGTTGTATTGGTCCTGCAGCGCTTTCCATTGCTGCAGAATCTCGATGACGCGCGCCTGATCCTGCGCGGTAAAGCTCCGATAGCACGGGTTGGACGACATGATCGCCCCGCTGATGCCGCCGTAGATCACGTTGCCGTTGCTCACATAATAGACGCTGCCGCCGGAGACAAACGAGCCGTCCGCATTCGTCGCGGGCTGATTGGCGAGAATTTCCGCGCCATAGAATGTGCCGTCCGCCTTGAGCACCCTGCCGCTCCATGTCGCATAGACGCAGAAGTCGTTGGGGTTCGTGGTCGGTTTGCTTCTCTGCATGATTTCCGCGAGTTCGATCAAATACGGCTGAAGCTGATCCTTCATCTCTACCATGTTCTCGCCGAACGCACGGTCGAAATAAAACGAGATCGCCTGTTTTGATCCATCAGACATCGGAACATTATAGACCATCATGGAGAAGTTGAAATAATCCATTTCGCCTTCCAGCGAGGCGGATTTCTTCATCATCTGCTGCATCACGTCCAGGTATTCGCCCTTGCTGTGGTCGTTTTGATACTGCATCCAGGCGGAAGCCGTCTTCGGCATACCCGCTCGGATATTATAATAGTCCCAGAAACGCGTCATTCCGACATAACCCGCAACGGAGAGCGAGCCGTAGTTCTGTTCCGCGCCGGTGTCATATCGCATATTCGGATCATACATCCGGTACGAATCGCTGGCGGGGTATTGCGTGGTTGGCAGCTCTTCGTAATATGCGTTCAAAATCCGGTTGTTATCGAGGAAACTGCCCTTGTAGGGATCATCACCCTGGAGATAGCAAACGGCGTCCTGCGGCGGCAGCGCGCGGATGGCGGCGCGGTAATCATCGTTCTTCTCGCAGTACGTTTTGAGCGTGTTTTGGTTGAGGAATGTCAAAACGCGGCTGAATTTTCTGCCGTCCTTCAGGACAAACGTGACCGGCTCCGTCGTCAGCAAATAGCCCGACTGATCATCATACGCATAGCTGAGGTAGCCGGATCTGCGAATGGTGGCAACGTTGTCGCGCAGGGTTTCGACGGCATACTGCCGCATGTCGTCTTCGGTAAAGCGCACCTTTGACACCATGTATTGCTGATAGGTGATCACCTCGGACCCCCGGCTGGAGCCATTCATCTGCACATAGGCGACATCCTGCGTGTTGGGCACATAGTTCTGCAGTGCCTTTGCTCCACCCATCGTGCCAAAGTATCCGGCGACGCCGACTGCGAGCGGAACCAACAGCCACGGAAGGGACAGGAGCACCTTCTTTGCGGTTCGGAGCACGATGATTTGATAGATCACAAAGATGCCGATTGCAATGCCGATCACAATCGGAAGGCTCACGTTGCGCTGGCGGATAATACCCGAGGCAAAGAGCATCACGACAGGAATCACGGCCGCGCATGCAAACACGGTCTGTACTCCGGCGCTTCTTGCGCCGTGCTCCGCAAGCTCGGAAGGCCTTCTGGCAAAGAGTATACGCGCAATCACGAGCTCCACTCCGGCAACCAGCGCCGAATAGAGCATGTTGGCGGGTGAATAAAGCGTTTGCCGCAGCATGGGGCGCAAGAGCTGCGCAATCTGGCCGGTCGCGATGTTCGTCACCGGCGTCAGGAACCAGGGCAAATCCAGCCAGTTGATGATCGGCGTGTTTGCGACGATGCCGCGCGCAATCGCAAACTGCGCAAAGCGCAGAAGCCCGAACACGAGCACCGTCAGCCCAAGACCCGTAATGACGGTTCCCGTGAGGCTCATGGCAATGGCGCACGCTGCAAACACCATCATCGTCGCGATGGTGAAAAACGGCACCGCAACAAGCGCATACATCTGCACAAAAGGCGTCTTTGTCAGCAGATGGATGATCACACTCACCAGCACGCTGCCAAGAATCGTCGCAGTGACCCACGTCAGCGCCGCAAGCGAAATCGCCCAGAACAGCTTCTTGCGCGAGACGGGCAGGCTGTGATAAAAATCGCTGTCCGAGCGTTTGTTGAGGAAGGAAAAACCATCCATCGCGAGCACAATGCCGCCCAGATAGATAAACACGATCAGGGGAGAAAACATCTGCGTCATGCTCGGTACATTATAGTGATACGGCGCGGTGCAGTATTGAATCGTAACCACCGCGCTTGCCACCAGACTCAGCGCGAACAGAATCAGACCCACGCGCGAGAGCTTACGAATTGACTCCAGATACGGCTTCATGCGCGTTCGCCTCCTTTCAAAGCAGGCGCTTCAAAGGAATAGCCGAGCGCCTCCATCTCATATAAGAATACTTCTTCCAGCGTCAGCGGAAGAATTTCCAGCAGCAGCGGGTTTTGCGCGGCGATGGCAGATTTTGCCTTCGCGCTGTCACCGCGGATAATCAGATTCGCCACGCTCCCCTGTTTGACAAAGGACAGGATCTCCATCCCCGCAAACCGTGCGCGGTCAAATTCTTCACCAAAGGCGACCTGCACTTTAAAAAGAGACGTCTTGAGGTTTTGCACGTCGCTTTCAAATACGATGCCGCCGCGATACAGGAGCGCGAGCTGATCGCAAGTGTCCTCCAACTCCCTCAAGCTGTGGCTCGTCACCACGGCGGTGCAGCCGCGCTCCAGCACGTCGTCATACAGCATGCCTTTGACAAGGTTTCGCATGACGGGATCGAGCCCGTCGAACGTTTCGTCAAAGAATACATAGTCCGTCATTGCGCTGAGCGCGAGTATGGTCGCAGCCTGCCTGCGCATGCCTTTGGAGAACGTGCTCAGAAGGCGCGTGCGGTCGAGCTTAAACGCGGCGCAGAGTTCCGAAAAACGCTCTGTTGAAAACCGGGGATACATAGATTCATACAGCAGCGCCATGCGGTTTAAGTTGCTCTGCGGTAAAAAGTAGAGCTCGTCGGGCACAAAGACGCAATGCTCCTTCACGGCAGGATTGTCGAACACCTCGCCGCCGTTGATGGATACATGCCCCTCGTCCGGCCGGTAGATGCCGTTGCATAGCCGCAAAAACGTGCTCTTGCCCGCGCCGTTTGCGCCGACAAGCCCGTAGATGCAGCCCTGCGGAATGTTGCAGTTGAGGTCGAGAAGCGCTTCTACCTCTCCAAAGCGCTTGGTCAGTTTACGCGCCTTTATCATGACTCGATTTCCTTTCCATATGCTGCGTTGACCGAATCGAGCACCTGCTCGATCGGCATACCCGCCGCGCAGAGTTCTTCCGCAACACGGCGGATTTCGCCAAGCCGCTCCTTCATCCCTTCGCCTACCAGGCGGAATGCATCGGCGGTCACAAACCTGCCGTTGCCGGGCGCGCTGACGCAGAGCCCGCGGCGCTCCAGTTCGCTGTATGCCTTTTGCAGCGTATTGGGGTTCACCGAAAGCTCCTGCGAAAGCATGCGGACGGAAGGAAGCTGATCGCCCTCCTTGAGAATGCCGGAAGCGATCAGCCGCTGCGTCTGGTCGATGATTTGTTCATAGATCGGCGTACGTCCGAATCGATCGATTTGGAACATCGCACTGCCTCCTTTGCGAGGATAAGTGTACTATCCGTTATAGTACACTTGAATATTACTTCGAAATACGTAAAATGTCAAGCAAAAATGATGCATATTTGTGAAGAAATGTCGTTTTTTTCGCGTCATGTGGCGCAAAGGGCTGTCGAATCGCCGCAATTATGGTTCCGGCTGGGGAAACCACAGAATCCGCCGTTTTCTGCCGCTGTATTTCCCGATTCCGATATGATAGAATCCCATCTATGGGAAAACAATCCGATCGAACGCATAATCCAAATGGATCCGCCAATCCGTCTCCATTCGACTGGACGATGCAGGAATCGCCGGAAGAACGCGTAGCCAAACGCAAGGAGCGTATGACCATCGCTTCTCTTCTTGTGTTGCTTCTTGCGGTGCTCTCCATCCTCTTTACCGTATTACATCAGCAGTTCGCGAGCGAAGCTTCCGCATCTCTGGTTGCTTCCGGTCCTTCCGCGCCTTCCGCTGCATCCCCCGCCGTTCCCACGGCGACAGCGCCGGAGCAGACTGCGGCAAGCGGCGCGCAGATCCCGCCGGTGGAGGCGGGGCTTCTGGTTTCGTTTCTCGATGTCGGTCAGGGCGACAGCATCTTTTTACGCTCCCCTTCCGGCAAAACGATGCTGGTGGACGGCGGCCCCGAGGGTGCGTTTCCGGTGATCGATCGCTATCTCACCTCGCTCGGCGTTGTCGGGCTGGATGTCGTCGTCGCGTCGCATCTGCATGCGGACCATATCGGCGGGCTGATCTCCGTGATCGATACCTATCCCGTTGCGGATTTTTACGATCCGCCGTTTGATGCCGACAGCGAGACGTATTTCAGGCTGCTCGACGCACTGAACGAAAGCGAAGCGAGGCAGCACAGCCCGCTCGCCGGCGTCGATACGATGATCCCGTGGGACGATGCGGTGGAGGTGCGCATTCTTTCTCCGTATGACACGATCTATCAGGATTTCAACGACACGAGCTATATCATCCGTGTCTCCTATGGCAACACCGCCGTGCTGCTCACGGGCGACGCGACGGAGCTTTCCGAAAAGCTTGCGCGCAAAGCGCAGCCGGATCAGTATTTCCGCGCGGATGTATTAAAGGTTGCCCATCACGGTTCCGGCGACGCAACGTTTGAAGCTTTTCTGGAGGCGGTTTCCCCCGCGATCGCCGTCATCAGCGTCGGCAAGGATAACGACTACGGGCATCCCCACGCCGCGCTGCTGGATCGTCTGCAAGATCGGGGCATAACGGTCTATCGCACGGATGAAGACGGAACCGTCACGCTCCTGCTTGACGGAACGCGCGTGACGGTGATAAAATAATGTAAATACAAAACAGGCTATGAAGGGGAAAAGTCCTCGAAAAGCGCTTTAGAGAGTACCGTCGCCGGCTGAAAGCGGTATGCGCGCAACAGGACATCAAGTTCGCCCCGGAGCCTTGCCGGTGAACAGCACTATGCGCTCAATAGTCGGCAACGGGCCCGCCCGATACAGCGGAATCGAGGCTTAACCCGGCAGCGCCGGGCGAGCAAACGAGGGTGGTACCACGACGCGATTCGTCCCTTTTGGATGAGCGCGTTTTTTATTTGGTAACAAAGCATTGCAGACACAACGAGGAGGAGAACAACATGGGAATGATGGAGTCTCTCGCGCAGTTGCGCGAAGAAGCCGAAGCAAAGCTGAAAAGCGTGCAATCGTCCGAGGAGCTGGAGCAGCTTTTGGTCGACGTGCTCGGCAGAAACGGCTCGCTGACGACGATCCTGCGCGCGATGGGTAAGCTCGAAAGCGCGGAACGCGCAAGCGTCGGCGCTTTTGCAAACAAGGTGAAAAGCGCGTTGGAAACGGTCGTCGATCAGCACCACCGCGCCCTCGTCGTCCTCTGTG
>CAYPEV010000078.1:0-7695 GCA_964409605.1 uncultured Christensenella sp.
CGTTGGCCGTCATCGAGGGATCGGGCTTGCCGAACTTGACCCACATGTAGAACATCGCGACGAGACCGCCGATCGCACCCGCGATCATCGTGTTTGTGGCGACGACAGAGAGGCGGAAGTCCGAGGAGTTGAGCGTGCTGCCTGCGTTGAACGAGAACCAGCAGAAGAAGAGGATGATGGTGCCGATGATCGCCATCGGGATATCATGGCCGGGGAAGGCGCGCGCCGTGCCGTCCTTTTTGAACTTGCCGATGCGCGGGCCGATGACGATCGCCCCTGCGAGCGCAATCATGCCGCCCATGGAGTGGACAACCGCGCTGCCCGCAAAGTCCACAACGCCGTGGCCAAGGCCGAAGTTTGCGCCGAGGGTTGCGAGCCAGCCGCCGCCCCAGACCCAGTTGCCGAAGAGCGGATAGAGCACCATCGAGATAAAGAACGACGTGATGACGACCGCGGAATACTTCACGCGCTCCGCCATCGCGCCCGTCGGAATCGTTACCGTGGTGTCCATAAACACCATCTGGAAGAAGAAGAGCGCATAGATGCCCGCGTCATACGTGCCGTTGAGCATAAAACCCTTGTAGCCGAAGATGCCGCCGAGGCCGGGGATTTTCACCATGGAATCCAGCGCCGCGCCGCCGCTGCCGAGGCCCGCCGCGCCGCCGCTGCCGCCCATCTGGAGCGCAAAGCCGACGAGAAAATAGCCGATTGCGCCGACGAGAAAGACCATGAAGTTCATGGTGATCGTGTGCGCCGCGTTCTTGCCGCGGCAGAATCCCGTTTCCACCATGGCGAAGCCGCACTGGAAGAAGAAGACCATGAACGCGCAGATCATCACCCATGTGTAGTTTGCGCCGAAATAGGCTTTGTTCGCCGTGACGGCAACGTCCGCGACGGTCTCCGCTCCGGTTGTGGCGATATATCCTGCGCCGGTGGGATCGGCGGCCGGAGACTGCATGGGGAAGATCAGCAGCAGCACCGCCGCCGCAAGCGCAAGAAGAACAACGATGGCAAAGATAGACTTTTTCATTGAATTACCTCCCGTTTTGCGATAAAACTGCAAGTTTTTTCATGGAACCTGTCGCGCATCCCGTTATTTGGGCTTCTTTTCTTTGTGAAAATTGCTCCAGGAGAATCCGGCCGATTGCATCACCTCACCGCGGAGGCGGGAGAGCGACATAAAATACCGGATCCCCAGAAACAGGATCACCATGCCGAACACAAAGCCCGGAATGGTGGACGTCATCACCTGCATCTGAACGCCGTTGATTGCGCTGTACGCGCAAAAACCCGCTCCAAGCAGCATGATCAGGACAGACAGCACATACAGGATGACGATGATAGCGGCTTTTCCTCTTGCCGCGGGCGGACTCGCCGCCGCAAAATTCACCATAATGTTCAACCTCCTACGTTTCATTGCTCGATTCAGAATCCACTGCAATGCGCAAGCACGTCTTCTCAAAACCCGCCGAAAACGTCTTTGTTTGGCCTGTTTTGATACGACAAAGGCAAAGGCGCTCAAGGAAAGCTCCTTAAGCGCCTTTGCCAATGCACACGTTATATATGATATATAAACGCTTGTCAATATAAAGTTTTATATGGTGTTATGCGGGAAATAGTTTGGCGCAAACCACGGAAGACGTCTATGCTTCTGCGCGATCCCTGCAAGAAAGGCTGCTCAGCGAATTGCGCCGGCGGTTACAGCTTCGGGATCTGTGACGGACCGCTCTTTTTCTGCCTGGGATTGATGCGGATGTTGCCTACGGCAATCAGTACATAGCCGACGATCAGCGAGAAAATAACGCCCTGAACCACGTCCGGCTCCGCAAGATACAGCGGCACGCTGACGATCGCTTCCCCGAGCGTGACGCCGTAGGAAGCGTGAAACGCGCGATAGATCGACACCGCGAGACCCAGATATTCGCTCACGATCGGCATCAACAGCGCAACGAGCGTAGAGAGAACCTCGCCGCGCCGGTCGATACCGCCCGCGAGTTTGCCATAACCAAGGATCGCGCCGCGGATCATCAGCCAGCCGCAGATGCCGGCGATGAAACCGACCTGCCCCAGAATGATCCAAAGCAAGATGCCGGGGATGCTGCCGAGCAGCGCGCCGACAAGCCCGGGAAGCACGGGGAAGGCGCGCTTCTCCGCTGAAAGCTGGCCGAGCATCGCCTCCGGCGTAAGGGGCGTGGCGGACGGTTCGTCCTTCGGCGTTTGCGGATACGCGGATTCCTGCGCGGGCTCGGCTGCAGGAAACAGGGATTCTGTCTCGTTCATACTGTGCGTTTTCCTCTCGCTGCGCGCAGGTTCCCGCCCGGATTACACGCGCAAATATAGTAGATTGAAGCTATCATAACCAAAAAGCACGATAGGTTCAAGAGCGAGTTTGCGGATGGAAGACGCGCGCGGATAACCCTGTTTGACACCGGCGGTTGACCCGAAGGGAAGATTGTAACTTTGTCGCAAAAACGTTCTGGCGTGTGACGCAGTCGCTTGACAATTTGAATGATTGTGCTACGTTGTATTTGTCAAGATCAATTTCTCCGTGTTGGAGCAAGCACACGACAAAGCATCAGAAAGTTGAGGTTTGAATAGATGAGCCAGCAAACGATTGCAAAGATTATAGCAAGAGAGATTCTCGATTCGCGCGGGAACCCCACGGTGGAAGCCGAGGTTACCACCAGCGGCGGCATCGTCGGCTGGGCCGCCGTGCCTTCCGGCGCGTCCACGGGCGCCTATGAGGCGCTAGAGCTCAGAGATGGCGACAAGAGCCGCTATCAGGGCAAGGGCGTGCAGAAGGCGGTCAAGAACGTACATGAAAAGCTTGCGCCCAAGCTCCTTGGCATGGATGTGACGAGGCAGCGCGAGATCGACCACAGGATGCTCGCCATCGACGGCACGCCGGACAAGAGCAAGGTCGGCGCAAACGGCATCCTCGCTGTTTCGCTCGCGGTTGCCAATGCGGCGGCAAAGACGCTCGATCTGCCGCTGTATCGCTACATCGGCGGTGTGAACGCGCATGTGCTGCCCGTGCCGATGATGAACGTCATCAACGGCGGCAAGCACGCGGACAACAACATCTCCAGCCAGGAATTCATGATCATGCCCGTCGGCGCGCCCAGCTTTGCGGAAGGGCTGCGCTGGGGTGCGGAGGTGTTCCACACGCTTAAAGGCATTCTGCATAAAAAGGGACTGAGCACCTCCGTCGGCGACGAGGGCGGCTTCGCGCCAAACCTTTCCGGTGAAGAGGAAGCGCTTGAGACGCTGCTGGAGGCCATCTCGAAAGCGGGCTTTACGCCCGGCAAGGACTTCATGCTCGCCATGGATGCCGCGAGCACCGAGATGTTTGAGGAAGCAAAAGCTGCGGGCAAGGAAGGCAGCTATCTCTTCTGGAAGACGGGCGCGATGAAGACGCGCGACCAGATGATTCGCTATTGGGCGGACCTTTCCGCGAAATACCCGATCATCTCTCTGGAAGACGGGCTTGCGGAGGAGGACTGGGACGGCTGGAAGCAGCTTCGAAAAGAGCTCGGCGACAAGGTCCAGCTCGTAGGCGACGACCTGCTCGTCACCAACACGAAGCGTCTTGCGCGGAGCATCGAGGAGGAGAGCGTCAACTCCATCCTCATCAAGGTCAACCAGATCGGTTCGCTGACCGAGACGCTGGAGGCCATCGAGATGGCGCAGCGCGCGGGATTCACCGCCGTGACCTCGCACCGCTCCGGCGAGACGGAGGACACGACCATCGCGGACATCGCGGTTGCGACCAACTCGGGGCAGATCAAGACGGGCGCGCCTTCGCGCACGGACAGGGTCGCGAAATACAACCGCCTGCTCCGTATCGAGGACGAACTCGGCGCAGCCGCTGTCTATGCGGGAAAGAACGCCTTCGGTAAGATCGGCAAGCGGATTCTGTGAGCTTCAGCACGCAGATCAACGCCCCCGAACCATGCGGTTCGGGGGCGTTTTGCGTGGGCATATCAGTCTTGCGCGATGCCTAAGATCGGAAGCACGTCGAGCGGGGTCTGCGGATAGTAGTCCGCGGGGATCGTCGGGTCCGTCGTACCCCAGACGGCCAGCGCACCCTTTGCTCCGGCGGCTTTTGCGCACTGCATGTCATACGGCGCGTCGCCGAGGAACAGGATATTCGCAGGATCGATCCCGAAATGCCGCGCGGCAAAGAGCAGAGGATCCGCCGCGGGTTTGGGATGTTTCACGTCGTCCGCACAGACCGCGAGGTCAAAAAAATGTGCAAGTCCGTATTTGTGGAAATGCTCCGCATACAGATCCCGCCCCTGCGAGGTAGCGACGCCGAGCGGGAGCCCCGCTGCACGAATTGCGCAGAGCAGCGCTACGATGCCGTCAAACGGCTTGTTCTCCGCCGCGAGAGGCGCGTAATACTCGCTCCATCTGCGCAGCGTCAGCTGCCAGTCCGGCAGGGTAAACAGATCGTCCAGCGCGGAGCTCGGCAGCCCCAGCATCCTGCGCAGGTACTCCGGCGCGTGGCGTCCGCCGCCCGTGTCGAACACGGCGCGATCCAGCGTGAGGATCAGGTTGGGCGCGGAGTCGATCAGACACGCGTCGATATCGAACATGACGGCTTTGAAATTTTTGGCATTTGTATGATTCATATCGTTTGCAGTCTATCAGGTTCGCCGACGGGAATCAAGCGCCGGAGGAATTTTCATGCGGCTCATCAGATCCCCTGGCCTCCGCCCAGAAGCGCGCCAGCGCACCGGAGAGCGCCGCTTTTGATTGGATCCGACGCACCGTCCAATGCGGCGGAAGCAGCGCGCGATAGTCCGGAAGCGAATAGCGCGTGTCGATCAAAAGCAGCGCGCCGCGGTCGGTCTCGGTGCGGATGATGCGTCCCGCCGCCTGCAGCACGCGGCTCACGCCGGGGTATTGGTAGGCATACCGAAAGCCGCTTTGATACGTCCCCTCATACGCCTCGCGCAGCACATCCCGCTCCAGACACACCTGCGGAAGCCCGACACCAATTACCACCGCGCCGCAGAGCCGCTCCGCGGGCAGGTCGATCCCCTCCGCAAACACGCCGCCTGTCACGGCGAGGCCGACGGTGATCCCGCCCGCATCCGGCGAAAACCGCGCGAGGAATTCCGCGCGTGCGGAGTCATCCATCATCGGTGACTGCGAAAGGAGCTCCGCCTGCGGGAGCAGTTCTTTCAGAAGCGCGTAGAGCTTGCCCAAATACGCGTGCGACGGCGCAAAGACAAGATAGTTGCCCCATTCACGCGTGGTGACAAACGTGCAGACCGCCTCCGAGACACGAGAAAGCGTCGCCTCCCGCGCGGCAAAGCGCGTATCCAGCGGCAGATGGAATACGGCCAGATTTTCGGGCGGAAAGGGCGAGGGCAGAGCCAGAAACGGCGTCTCCGCCTTTACGCCGGACAGATCACGGTAGAACGAAAACGGCGAGAGCGTCGCGGAAAACAGGATCTCGCTGCGGCATTTCTTGTATACTTCCGCGAGTTTTTGAGAGGCGTCCGTACAAAAGAGCGTGATTGTGCGCGTCGTCTTGCCGCCCTGGTAGAGCGTGCGATAGCGGGAATCGTAAAGATCCAGCGCGAAGCGAAACGCCGAGAGGTCAAACGTCAGCTGGCGGGCCAGCGCGCGATCCGCCGGGATCGTCTCGGCGGAGAGTTGATCCAGCGCGTGGTCGATGGCACCCGCGAGCGCTTCCGGTGGTTCCGCGGCGGCGAGAGGCGTCTCGAAAGCGTCAAACAGTGCGGCAATTTCCGCTTCCAGCCGCTTGAGCGTGCGATAGAGCGGGGATTTGCGCTGCGGTTTTGGTATGCTGCGGCGCGTTTCGGCGACGGCGGGAAGCGAGATTGCGGCGGAATACATGCTCCTTGCGCGGTCGGGCAAGTTGTGCGCTTCGTCCACGAGCAGCACAAACCCGCGCCCCGCTGTAAAAAAGCGTTGCAGGCGCACGCGCGGGTCAAACGCATAGTTGTAATCGCAGATGATCAGATCGCAGGAGAGCGAAAGATCGAGCGAGAGTTCGAACGGACAGAGGAAGTGTTTCGCCGCATGCGCGCGGATCTCGTCCGGCGAAAAGACGCCGTCGAGCGCGCTCATCTGCTGGAGCGCCTCGCCCAGGCGGTCATAATACCCCTCTGCGCGCGGGCAGTCCCCTTCGCGGCAGATCGGCTGGTCATAGACACACATCTTCTCCTTTGCGGAGATCACCACGGCGCGCAGATGCGGCGCATGGATACGCCTTGCCGCGTGGAGCGCGGCCTCCTGCTGCGTGGTGCGCGCGGTGAGGTAAAAGATCTTCGCCGCATGGCCGTCCGCGAGTGCCTTGAGCGCGGGGAAGAGCACCGCCATGGTCTTGCCGGTGCCGGTCGGCGCCTGCGCAAGCAGGGCGGATTTTTCCCGGATGGCATAATAGACCTGCGCCGCGAGCTCGTGCTGCCCTTCGCGAAACGAAGGGAACGGAAACGCCATCTGCCGCACGTCTTCCCGCAGGGCGCGTTCGTGGACATACTCGGTTTCGAGCAGCGAAAGATAGCGTTCCGCGAGCAGACGATAAAACGCCGCGAGCTGCCCGCGGGTCTGCGTTTCGGAAAGTGTCGTGATCTCGCCGGTATCGAGGTGGAAATATGTAAGGCTGACCTCGATCTGATCGATGGCCGCCGCTTCGCAAAACAGGAAGGCATAGCATTTCGCCTGCGCCCAGTGCTGCGGATCTCCGGAATGCAGCCGCTCGCCGTCCAGATACGTCGTCTTGATTTCCTCCACGCGCGTTTCGCCGTAGAGCCGGTCGATCCGCCCGTAGACGGTCAGCTCGATGTGTTCGGACGAGACCACGCCGGAGACGGGCACTTCGTTTCGCGCGCCGTCCGCTGCGACCGCCTGCAGCGCCTGATGCCCGCGGATGCCTTCCAGCAGGCGCGCGGAAGACGCCATCGCGGACAGGCTGCCGGAGAGCATGACGGTTTCAACCAGCGTTCGAACGGCGACTCTGCGTTTTTCCAAACGGGCTCCTTTGGCGCTGCTGCGCGCATGGTTCGATGAACAGTAAAAAACGCAAACAAGTACAATTGTTTGTGTATGTCAGTATACCACAATTTCAACGCCGGATCATCCGCGCGTCTGATTTCAGGCGCCTGTTTTCGGGCGGATTGCCCGAACATGCCGTTTTTTGTCAACAGATGCGCGGAATCATTTGATTTACTTGCACGGACTTTGATTGATGCTATAATAAACTCAATGTACCATTCCAGTTTCCCATGTTCGCACGCTTACACTTCCACGTCGGAACAATCGATCATAACGCTGCCCGCAGACGCAATCAAACCGAAATGGAGAATACAGGATGATCACGGAAGAAATGTTGTTTCACCAGGCGTTCGTGCTCTATCAGGAGTATGGCGTAAAATTCACGATGGGCGATCTTGCCGCGCGGCTCGGCATCAGCAAAAAGACGCTCTATGAGCTTGTCAGCTCCAAGGACGAGCTGGTGGCGCGCGCGGTGACGCAATATTTTGATGCGGTGGAGCGGGAACAGGCGGATATCCGAAAGGATTCATCGCTCAACGCGCTGCAAAAGACAGAGCGGCTTTTGTGCGTCGTGCCGCAGATGCCGTTTCACGAATACCGCATCCGCGAGCTGCGGCGCGCGTTTCCGGGGGCATATCTGCGGCTGACGGAACGGCTCGAAAC
>CAYPEV010000078.1:7705-10081 GCA_964409605.1 uncultured Christensenella sp.
CGAAGCGATCCTCGAGGGACTTCTTGCGGTGTTTGACAAGACGCTTTTCGGCAAGATCTACGCGTATGTCATGGAGGGGCTGATGCTGGAGCGCGAGCAGCGCACGACCGCCGACTTCGCGGAGGAGCAGTGCCGCGCGGTGCGGATGCTGCTTGGCGGCATCTGCACGGAGCGCGGGAGGGACAGCCTCCAGAGCGCGTGCGAATAAAGACAAACGGATTTTGTTGAAACGTTACCGACTATCGATCGGCGCAACGCCGGAAGGAACGAGACATGCAGGAACACGACATCCGATTTGACAAAGCGCGCAGGCACAAGGGGCTTGGATGGAAAATCGTCCTTGCGCTGCTGTTGCTCGGCGGGGGCTGCGCCGTGGCGCTCCTCGTACCCTTTGGCGAGCACGATCTTTCGCCCGCGCCCGATCCTGCGATCACGGCGGAGGGCGGGTTTGACTACGGAATCCCGCTTGATCCCATGAGCCCCTGGGCGAAATTCCGCGCAAACGCGCGAAACAGCGGCAGGAGCGCGGTCGCCCCGCTTGTCAATACGGCGCTTTCTCCCTGGAGCTATCGCACGGGGAAAGGCATCTTCTCCTCACCGGTGGTGGATGCACAGGGCAACTGCTACATCGGCTCCGCGGATACGGTGTTTTATTGCTTTGCGCCGGATGGCCGCGTGAAGTGGAAATTCCAGACGGGCGAGATCATCGATTCCTCCGCGCTGCTGGACGATCAGGGCCGCGTCTATTTCGGCAGCGGGGACGCAAACGTTTACTGTCTTGATCGGGAGACGGGAGAACTGATCTGGAGATCGCCCGCGCAGACGACCGAAGAGGTCGAATCCCAATACGGCATCGAAACCTATAACGTCAACTGGTTTGAAGGAAACATCGGCATGCTGCCGGACGGCACGCTGCTCGCCCCCAACGACAACTATCTCGTCTACGCGCTGAATCGCGGGGATGGCGCGCGCGAAAACGCGTACCTCGCCAACGAGATGGTCTGGTCTCTGCCCTCGGTCAACGTCGAAACAGGCAGAATCTTCTTTGCCTCGTGCTATCAGATTTTGCAGAATGTGTTCGCCTACGATATCTCCGGCGCGCGCCTTTGGAAGACGGGGAGCTTCGGCACCGTTGCCGCCACGACGCTGCTAACCAGCGATTCGGCAAACGGCGCGGTGATCGTCGGCGGATTCGATGGATTCGTGCGCGCCTTTGCGCAGGACAACGGGAAGCTGCTCTGGAAATTTGGCACCAGGGACCACATCTACGCGAGCCCCGCGCAGCTGCGCGACGGTACGATCCTGCAGGGCAGCACGGACGGCACGCTCTACGCGATCAATCCGCATACGGGCGAGTCCGTCTGGGAGTTTGACACGCTCGAACCCATCCGCTCCTCGCCCGCCGTGGACGGAAACGGCAACATCTACTTCGGCAACGGCGAAGGAAGGCTCTACTGCGTGAACCGGGACGGTACGCTGCGCTGGAGCTATCAGTGCATCAGCGACGCGCGAAACGACCTCAACGGCTCGCCCGCGCTGGGCTATAACGGTGTGTATATCGCGGGCGAAAGCGGCGAGGTGTTCTTTGTGCCGTATGACTACCCGCTGACCGACGCGGGGAAGGCCGACCCGCGCTGCCAATCGGACGGGGAGGCGATGCCGTCCGACGGGGCGCATCTGCTGTTCACGACGTCGTTTGGCGCGCTGCTGCTGACTCCGCCGGAGTCGATCGACGCGAATGAACCCATCACGCTCTCGCTGCTGGTGCGGGAGGATGGCGACACCGTGCTCTCCGCCCTGGAACGCAGCAGCGTGCGAGTCACAATCCCGGGCAACGAAGGCTATCGCGTCGAGGTCGGTGCGACGAACCGCTTCGTCAACATCGTGCCCGCGCTCGGCGGCTGGAAAGCGGATGCGGATGGAACAATCACCGTCAAGATCGAGGCGTCTTATGTGACCGGGCTTTCCCGCTTCGGGCTGAAGTTCTTCGGCGGCAGGAATCCGGTTGGATGCGCACTGTTCTTCGACTGCAATATCACACAGGGAGAGGCCGCGGAACAGACGTTCCAAAGCGCCGTGCAGGATGGCGAGCAGAGCGTGCTGGAGCTCAGCAGGCTTTCGGTTCCGACGCCGTCGATGCTGCCTTCCTACAATCAGATCGGGTTTGATTCGCTGCATTATCTCGCGGGCGCGGTGGACACGACGGACACAGGCGATCGATTGTTCTGGGTGATCGAAGGCAGGCTCACGGAGGACGGAACCTCCGCGATCGATCCTGCCGCTGCGACGCGCTATCCCATGCTGCTGCACGAGGAAAACGGGCTCGTCACGCTCTATAACGACGACGGGTTCAAGATCAAGTTCATCGGCTCGTGG
>CAYPEV010000079.1:0-10021 GCA_964409605.1 uncultured Christensenella sp.
ACCTTGTATTCCATTACTCTGATCTTCAAAATGAAGAGTAATAACAACCATATTGCGACCTATGAGTTCGATGAGATTTCGAAAGCCACAATCGATGCGTTAAAAGAATACAGAAACTCCGGGCTGATCAACGAGATGAGCTCCGTTTTCGGAAGAACGTTCATCGGCATCAGCAACTTCAGCGAGAGCATCATGACGGGCAACGGAACCATTCGTCTGAGCGGCGATGGACCTCACTATACGCTCACCGTGCTCATGAAGATTGACATCGACACGACCTATACGATTCTTTGCAAGAATACGGCCGGAACCGTCCTCAGCAGGACAGAGGAAGACGGTGTGGCGGGTGAAACGGTCACGCCGCCCGTGCCGTCATTCGATGGCTATACGCTGAGTTCGAAGGACCCCGCGTCCGGTTCGATCGTGCTGGAGTATTCCGGCAACGTCATCACCTTCATCTATGCGCCGATCACCTATACGATCACGTATGAGCTTGACGGCGGTACGAACGCGTCGACAAATCCGGAAACCTACGACGTCACCATGCTGCCGATCAATCTGGACGACCCGACGAAAGCCGATTATACATTCGTCTCCTGGTCCAACGGCGGCACGATCGCGGTCGGAGAATTCGGCAACAAAACATTCACCGCAACCTGGGCACCGATCACCTACAGCGTTACCTATGCGCTCAACAACGGCACGGGTTCCGTGCCTTCCGACAGCGGCGCATACGCAAAGAACAGCGAAGTCAACGTCCTCTTCAGCCCGCTGCCCACGCGCGCAGGCTATGACTTCCTGGGTTGGTCGACCTCATCTTCCGCAACCACGGCGGAATTTGCTTCCGGCGGGGATACCGCGTTCACGATGGGTACCGAAAATGTAACACTGTATGCCGTCTGGGCGCTGCACAACTACTCTGTCGTCTACAGCGCCAACAACGGAACGGGGCCCGTACCCAGCGACGCCACTCCGTATGTGATGGACAGCCCGGTTACAGTCCTGTATGACCCGCTGCCCACGCGCACAGGTTATGACTTCCTCGGCTGGTCGACCTCCGCCTCCGCAACCGAAGCCACATTCGTCTATGGCGGAACCGCAACGCTCACGATGGGCACTGCAGATATCACGCTCTATGCCGTCTGGTCGCTGCACGGTTATTCGGTCTCCTATTCCGCCAATGGCGGCACGGGATCCGTACCCAGCGACGCCAATACCTATGTGATGGACAACCCGGTTACCGTGCTGTATGACCCGCTGCCCACGCGCGCGGGATATACATTCCTCGGCTGGGCAACCTCCGGCTCCGCGACCGAAGCTACTTTCGTCTCCGGCGGATCCGCAACGCTCACGATGGGTACCGAGGACGTTACGCTCTATGCCATCTGGTCGCTGAACCATTATTCGATCTCGTATGTGCTGAATGACAGCACAGCCTTCCCGACGAATAACACCGCGAACCCCACGGGCTATACCATGCTTGACGATACCATCCATCTCGCGAACCCGACGCGAACGGGTTATACGTTCGATCATTGGGATCCGGCGGGTACAATCGAGCAGGGCTCCACCGGAGATAGGACGTTCACCGCATATTGGACGGCTGATACCTATACGATCCATTACGTCCTCAATGGCGGCACGAACGACACGGGCAACCCCGAAACGTATACCGCGGCCAGCGACACAATCAATCTGGCTCCGGCCACGCGTCCGGGATACAGCTTCCTCGGCTGGTATGTCGGGTCAACACCTAACTCCACCATCGCCGCCGGCTCTACGGGCGATAAGACATTCACGGCGAAATGGTCCGCGCCGATTTGGTACAACATCACCTATACCATGAACGGCGGAATCAACAACTGGCGCAATCCATCCCGCTACAACGTTACGAGCGATACGATCACGTTGCGTGATCCGGTGCGTGCCGGTTACGATTTCGCGGGCTGGACGCCGGCAAGCACCATCCCCAAGGGTTCCACAGAGGACAAGACTTTCATCGCAAGCTGGACGCCGAAGACGTATTCCATCTCCTATGAACTGTTTGGCGGCACAAACGCGCCAGGCAATCCTTCGAGCTATACGATCGAGACGGCAACCATCAACCTGGCATCCCCGACAAAGCCGGGCTATACATTCCTGGGTTGGTTATTCTCCTCCGGTACGATTCCGCAGGGATCGGTCGGAGATCGCCTCTTCGTTGCGGTCTGGTCGCTACCGATCCGCTACGACATCACCTACAACCTCGGCGGCGGAACGAACGCCGCGTCCAACCCCTCGCACTATTGGATCGTCAGCCCGAAAATCACGCTGGCCGCCCCGACCCGCGCGGGCTATAACTTCACAGGCTGGACTCCGGAAGGCATCATTCCGGCGGGTTCCACCGGGCCGCGTGCATTCACCGCGGGCTGGGAGCCCATCACCTATGCCATCCACTATGACCTTGGCTCCGGCGGTGTGAACGCCACGACGAACCCCGCGACCTATACCACCGAGGATGCTGAAATTACACTGGCAGCACCGACGCGTCCGGGTTATAACTTCATCGCTTGGACGCCGGCAAGCACAATCCCGACCGGCTCCACGGGTGAAAAGACATTCACCGCGACATGGTCTGAGCCGATCGCATACGACATCGTCTATACGCTAAACGGCGGCACAAACGCCACGGCGAACCCCGCGACATACACCGTCGAGGACGAGATCACGCTCGCCGCCCCGACGCGCGCGGGATATAACTTCACCGGCTGGACGCCGGGCGAAACGATCCCCGCCGGATCAACGGGCACGAAAACGTTCGTCGCAACGTGGTCCGACCCGATCGAATACGGCATCACGTATGTGATGAACGGCGGCGCAAACGCCGCGGCGAACCCCGCGACATACACCGTCGTGGACGCGATCACGCTGGCCGCCCCGACGCGCGCGGGATATAACTTCACCGGCTGGACGCCGACTGACTCTATCCCCGCCGGATCGACGGGCGCGAAAACCTTCACGGCAACGTGGAGCGATCCGATCGCCTACAACATCAACTATGTGCTGGGCGGCGGCGTGAACGCCGCGACCAACCCCGCGACCTATACCGTCGTGGATGCTGAAATTACGCTGGCAGCACCGACGCGTCCGGGTTATGACTTCCTCGGCTGGACGCCGGCAACCACAATCCCGGCCGGCTCCACGGGTGAAAAAACATTCACCGCAACATGGTCCGCACCGATCGTCTACGGCATCGTCTATGTGATGAACGGCGGCGTGAACGCAGGCGCGAACCCCGCGAGCTATACCGTCGAGAGCGGACTGATTACGCTCGCCGCGCCAACCCGCCCGGGATACAACTTCACCGGCTGGACGCCGACGAATTCCATCCCCGCCGGATCGACGGGCGGCAGAACCTTCACGGCAACGTGGAGCGCGCCGATCGTGTATGACATCACGTATGTACTTGCGGGCGGCATCAACGCAGCCGGGAATCCGGATAGCTATACCGTCGAGAGCGGGCTGATTACGCTCGCTGCGCCGACGCGTACGGGTTATGACTTCCTCGGCTGGACGCCGGCGGGTTCCATCCCTGCCGGATCGACGGGACCGCGCACCTTCACCGCAACATGGTCTGAGCCGCATGTGCACACCGTTACCTACTTTGTGAGCGGCGGAACGGAACCGGGTCTTGACGGCACTACGCCGTATGCGGTCTACGCGGATGTTCCCTACGGCGCGGCCGTTCCTGTGCCGGGCGATCCGTCTCAGGCCGAGTTCACATTTGACGGATGGACCACCGCAATACCGGCCAGCATGCCGGACGAAGACGTCACGCTCTATGGAACCATGACGCGCACCCCGGTTCTGCAGGAGATCATCTCCAATGAGAAGACGCCTCTTGCCGGCCCCACCTGGTCGCTGCTGAATCTGATCCTGACCATACTCACCGCGCTTGGCACCGGGTCGATCATCAAGATGCTGCAGCGCAATCGTGACGGTAAGGGCACCAAGAAGAACACGGCATTCAGCCTGTCCACGCTGCTGCCCGCCGCAGGTGCGATCGTCGCCTTCCTGCTGACACAGATCCTGTCCGGCAGTATGGTGTTTGCAGATCGCTGGTCGTATCTCATGGGCGGCATAACGCTGGTTCAGGGCGTACTCGTTGCCCTCGGCCTCACCGGAACAAAGAAAGCATAACCAAATCTCAGACAAAAAGAGACGCAGCGATGCGTCTCTTTTTTTGCGAATCAACCCGGCTACGTGCGAGTCCCGCAGATCTCCATTCAGCGCCGGCATAGGCAAAGAGTCCGCCTCTTCTGCGGGCAGACTCTTATAACGTGCATCCGGTTTTGTTGGTATCTCTGCTTTGCTCCTGCCCTCTATTCCTCCGCAGTCGCGGTTGGCGTGGGTTCCGGAGTCGATGCGGAGGGGTCGGGCGTTGCGGAAGGCTCCGGCGTAGGCGTCGGATCCGGCTCCGCAAGGCCGGAGAGAATCTCAAACGTGTGGTAGAGCTCCGCCTTGTGCCAGTCCGCCGAAAGCGGGTTTGTCCCGCGCGAGGTAATCGTGCACTCCGGCAGCGCTTCCGTGAGCTTCGCGAGGTCTTCTTTCGTGATCTTATTGTTCATCAGCCAAAGCATCTTGAGCTGCTTCATGCCGCTGAGCGTCGTAACGTCGGTGATCCCCGTGCGCGCGCAGTTCAGGTGCGTGAGTTTCGTGAGCCCCGTGATCGGCGTATAATCGAGGATCGGGTTGCTGTAGACCTCTAAAAACTCCAGTTCGGCGAGCGAGGAGAGCGGCGCAATATCCGCAATCTTATTGTTTCCCACGCAGAGCAGGCGGAGCTTGAGAAGATTTTTAACGAACGAGAGATCCGTGATCTTGTTTCCCGTGAGATCAAGATAGACAAGATCGGTACAATACGCGAGCCCGGCGACATCTTCGTCTGTCAGCTTGGTGTTGCCGTCCTTGGTGAAGGTCGCGGCCTGATTCGGAAATTCCTTCCGATTCTGGGTCGTAAACGCCTCGATATCCGTTCGCACCTGCCACGCGCCGATCTGCACATACCAAACGAACTTCACCGCGGGAAACTGCGCCTGCAACTGCACCATCTGCTCGCTGGTCAGCCCCGTACCGCATAGATCGCAAAGCGTAAGCGCCGGCAGGTGAGAAAGCCCCGCCGCGACCTCTTCCACGCTTGTAAACGTCTGCCCCTGCAGATTGACCTCGGTGGTCTCCGGCGTCAGCTGCTGGCCAAACAGATCAAACGAGAACGAGAACGCGACCAGCGGATAGCGCCCCTTGAGCGCGTCCATGGCCTCAAACGAAAGCGTCTGTCCGACGAGATTGCAGCTCGTCAGCTTTTTCAGCGAGTCGAGCATGTCGATCAGCGCCGTTTCGTCCGTAATCTTCGCCTGTGTCAGGTCGACCTCCGTCGCGTCCGAGTTCACCTGTACGCCGAAGAGATCGATGGTACGCAGAAACGCGATGTTCGGGTAGCGCGCTTCCAGCGCCGCGCCGTCCTCCGCGCCGATGTTCGTGTTTGTGATATCCACGCTCGTCAGAGCGGGCAGAAAATAAAGGCTCTGCATGAGCGTCTCCGGCTCCAGCGTCTTTCCGGACAGGTCGAGCGCCGTGTCGGTGTTGCGCAGCGTCACGCCGCCGATTTCCACCTGCCAGGCAAACGAAATATCCTTGCGCTCAAGGCTTTTGCTCATCAGCGCGTCGTAGCAGGTGCAGCCGAGGGCGTCCACCGTCGTCAGGTTCGGAAAATAGCGCAGCAGATCCAGCGCAGCCGCGTCCGTGTCTGCGGGCAGCGTCAGCTGGGTTACCTGGTTGTCAAACCGCTGATCCAGAATCGGCACACTCCAAAGAATGCGGCAGTTTGGCAGCGCGTTTTGCAGCGAGAGATACTGCTCGACGGATAGGATCGCTTTTCGCACGTCCAGCTCCTGCAGTTCCTCATACTTCAACAGGTCTTCCACGTCGATCGCAGCCGCGTCTTCGATCGTGAGCGCGGTTGCGGAGCGATCCTTGAGAAGATCGCACCCGGCGAACGAAAGCATGATTACGAGGATCAGCAGCGCGGCAAGCGGGCGAAAGAGACGTTTGCTTGTTTGCGCGCGTTCAGTTGACGCGCTGGTATAGACGGAATGTGTCATTTTGTCCTTCACTCCAGAATGTCTGGTTTTCAATCAGTTCATATCCCGCTGGAGCAATCTCCAGGTTTCGGGTCACAAGAAACTCCGCGCTGCGTTCGGCGATATAGCCGTCCTGCGCTTCCCTCAGTTCAGGCAGGTCTACGTTGACGCGCGCAAAGAAGCGATACGGCGGGATCACGTCCGCCGCGAGATAAAAGCCCGCGTCCGGCATCCGATAGCAGAACAGCGCCACGTTCTCCTCGGTTTTCTTTTCCCGCATCACGCTTGCAAAATGCGCCTGCGGGGTATCCTCCCGATGGATAGAAAGCAGATAGCGGTTATCCGAAATCAAGAGCGCAAAGCCGAGAAGCAGCAAAGAGGCGCCCGCAAACAGCGCGCGCATACGCCCGCTCTTTGCCGCCGACAAGCGCTTGCTTCTCTCCAGCAGGCGCGAAACAGGCGCCATGCCGAGCGCAAGAAACGGCGTCAGCACGAGGCCATAGTAACGGTATCCCTGCCCACCCATATAGATCGCAAACGCGAGCAGCCCCGCCATCAGCACAACGCCGATCTTCTCGATAAGCCGCGCAGTCTCCCGCTTTCGAAACAGGAACCATACGATCCCCAGAGCGATCGGCAGCGCGATCTGCGGGTTGCGGAACGAGAACGCCCCGACGCTCTTCACGACGACAAACAGCACGCGCAGCAGGGAGGATTCGTCCGTCGTCGAATAGTTGAAGATGTTCGAGTAAAAATAGTAGTGATAGAAATCACCCAGCGCGCCGTTTGCGGCAAAATAGATCGCCCAGGGGATGCCGAGCGAAAACATAACGACTAAAAACACCCCGCTCGCGGAGAACGCGCGCCTGACATGCTTCGCCATAAGCTGCGAGAATGCGAGAATGCCCATCCACGCGACATAGAACGCAAGCAGCGTGAATTTGCCAAAGAGCATGACGCCCGCAAAGAGCGCATTTCGCGCAATCATCTTCAGCGGCACGGGATTCGGGTACGATTCCTTGAAGTAGCGCAGGATGTCGTAGAGCGACCATGCGAACAGCGGCATCATCAACTCTTCCAAGCTGCCGCCATGCGAAAAGCTCATGCTGCCGAGGACAAAGGCTGCGGCAACCGGAAGAACGAGAAGCGCGAATCGCTCTGTATAGAGCGACACGATGCGGTATGCCGCAAAGAGGAAGAACGAAAACGCGATCGTCTCGATCACATACACACCGAGGAACGATGTGCCCGAAACAAGCGACGCGAGGCCGAAGAGCAGGAACGCCATCGGTCCTTTTTGATCGTAGAGATCGAGATACGGCACATAGCCGCGCATCATACCCTTGCCGATCGTGAAGTAGATGTTCGCGTCCACCCACTCGTTGAGCGGGTATAGCGGGGAGCTCTTTGTCAGCAGAAAGAGGAACACAGCCGCAAACAGCAGGCAGAGAGGATATATCGTCTTCCAATCGGAGCTGTTGCGCTTGCGTTCCATCCTGTATCCTCCTGAAGAATTGTCCGCGTTCGGAACGCGGGGTACATCAATCCGAAACAATATTATAATCATTTTCACGCATTGACGCAACCTTTGGCGCGTCTATGCGGTGTTACTGGTGAACAAACGCGAAAGCCGCCCGCTCGCACCGCTGTTCCGCGGCGGGAATGCAAGCCTGATTGCTTCCACCCCTATCTGTATTGTACAATATAAATAGGTAAACATGGACGCATTCAGGCATACCCTAGCGTGTTTCGCAGCTGTTCCCGCGGTTGTCGATCAGCCCGGATAGATTTTGAAACGGAGGAACATATTATGAAGAAAATCATTGCTTTCACGGCTCTGTTGATCACGGGGGCCATGTTGTTTTCCGCCTGCACGCCGTCCGGCGCCGCAAACGCGGACATCGTCTATCGCGGCGAGATCACCAGCATCTCCGAAGACGGGAGCATCCTCGTTACCCAGCTGCCGGGGCACAACTACGGCCAGGCCAGCATTCTCTTTCACGTCAGCAACAAAATTCAAAAAGAGCTCGGTGATACGCTCGCCGTCGGCGCGTTCGTTGAGGTGCGCTACGACGGCAGACTGACCCGTTCGCTCCCCGCGCAGGGCACGGCAAAGAGCGTCTCCGTCATCGCGAGCTACAGCGACGGCATCATCCAAAACGGCGAGATTCTGAGCGTGACGCCCGGCAAGGACGGCTACAGCATCTCCCTCCTGCCGTTTGGCGCGGAGCTGACGGACGACCTTAGCAACACGATTACCCTCACGGTGCATATGTTCGCGCTGGAAGGGTTGACCGGCGAAGAACTCGTCAAAGGGCTGAAGGTCAGCGCGGTCACTTCCGGCATCGCCGCGATGAGCATGCCGCCGATCATGCCGGTCGTGGCGCTCCTGCCGTATACGGAGTAGCGATTGAAGAATTTTCAAATATGCGCAAGGGCGCCGGGGCAAGCACGCTCCGGCGCTCTTTTTTTCCTGTGCGTACTGCCCGTATTGCAAATGAAATCGCAGATGATCCAAAAAATGCTTGACAACTATATCGGCAAGCGATACTATTCTATTGCGGCTGCCGATATATCGTATGGCGTAATAAAGTAAACAATGGGAGATGAAAAACATGCCGGAAAGCAACGAACGGGGGGCCTTGACGGAGGCAGTGTTCTATATACTGCTTTCGCTCTATACCCCGATGCATGGATACCGGATCATGCAGACGGTGCGGGAACTGAGCCACGGAAGGGTCGATTTAGGTGCAGGGACGCTGTACGGCGCGATCAATACCCTGCTGGAGAAAAAATGGATTCAACCCGTGGCGGGAGAGCTGGATTCCCGCAAGAAGGAATATGAGATCACCCCTCTGGGCAAGACGATTGCGCAGACGGAGATCGTACGGTTGGACGAGTTGTTACAAACGGGAAAGAGGATTGCCGGGGGAAGGCTACTATGAAATATATCGTACACAAGGCATATTGGGATTTTGAGAAGGAAGAACAGTGGCTCAACGATATGTCCGCAAAGGGCATGGCGTTTACGGACTATTCCTGGTGCCGATATGTGTTTACGGATGCACCGGCAAACGCGTATATCTACCGCATTGAGCTATTGGACAATCTGCCGACGCATCCGGAAAGCATCGCGTATCTGCGTTTCCTGGAGGAAAACGGCGTGGAGCATGTCGCAAGCTATATGCGCTGGGTTTATCTGAGAAAACCCGCGTCGGAAGGCGCGTTTGATATCTACACGGACATCGACTCCAAGATCAAGCACTATCAGCGGATCCATATCTTGTGGACCACGCTGATGTTTGTGGAGTTTTCCGCGGCGTTTTCGAACCTCGCTATCGGTATTGTGAACCTGAACATCGGCGAACGGCTTGGAAACTTTTCCTACGGCAACCTGAGCATCGGCTGCATGCTGCTGGTGTTCGGGCTCGTGTTCCTCGCTCTCGGTATTCCGCTCCGCCGGAAAATCAAAAAATTGCGGCAGGAAAAGGCGATTCACGAATAAAAGTTTGAACCGATCAGAAAGAGTTGTCTTCCGTGATCCTTTGATCGCGCGAAAGGCAACTCTTTTTTTGCGCCGCAAATAGAAGAAAAACCTCTCTGCTTCGTTTGCATCGAAACAAGAGAGGCGATTTCCTTTTTTTCAGCTTTTGGCTTAGTTGCCGCGGCTAACCTTGCCGGAACGGAGGCACCGTGTGCAAACATTCATCTTTGTCGGTTTCCCGTCAACGACGACATGCACACCCTGGATGTTCGGCGCCCAGCCGCGCTTGGTCTTGCGGTTGGAGTGGCTGACCAGATTGCCGGACATGACACCCTTGTTGCAGACTTCACAGTACTTACCCATGCGAGTAGTCCACCTCCTTGATAAAAATCGAACAGAACTATATTACCACGCGCTT
>CAYPEV010000080.1:0-2032 GCA_964409605.1 uncultured Christensenella sp.
GTGCGAGCCCTTCGCTGAGCCGCGCGGGGGACAGGGGCGCGAGTGCGGGCAGCATGCCGAGCGGGAAGCAGACGGCATACACCCCGCCCGCCAGCAGCAGGGCCGCCATGCCGGAGGAGAGCGCGGAGGCAAACGCGAGTTCCAGCGTGAGCAGCCAGACGCCCATCAGATAGGCGCACACGGCGGCAAGCCAGATGCCGCCAGGCAGCGCATTATCCCAGAAATAAGCGCTGTATCCCAGCGTGATGGAGAACGTCAGCCAGTAGCAGACGCTCCAGCTCAACAGGGCGGCGGACAGCTTGGCGAGCGCGATCTTCACGCGCGAAACGCCCTTGGTGAGCAGGTTGACCAGTGTACCGCTCTGATATTCCTGCGCAAAGATCCCGGAAAACAGCGCGAGGATGAGGATATACTCCATCATCAGGTTCTTGAAATACTGCGTCCAGGCGGTCATCGCGTTTACCGCGATCGGGCCGATGGTGACGCCCTGCTCCGCCAGGGATTCGCCCATCAGCGAGAGCATCCATGGCGTGAGTTTTGCCAGCGCGGGATTCAGGATGCCGAAGATGGAAAATACGATCAGCAGCACCAGCGCTTTTTTCGTGCGAATGAGTTCGGTCAGCTCCTTTTGGAGCAACAGGCATAATTGTCTCATTCGGAAGCCGCCTCCATAAACAGCGATTCCAGCGAGGGTTCCCGCTGTTCGATCCTCAGCGGGCATAGCCGCATCTCGCCAAGCCGCGACATCGTCTGGATCATGTCCTCGCGCGTCGCCTCCGGGTAGATCAGGCGCGTGGGCGCCTCGCTCTCGCCGCCCGCATATGCGCCGAGAAACGCCGACGCCTCCTGCTCCTCCGCAAACTCCACGACAAAGCCGCTCTTGGCATGCATGGCGCGAATCTCCTCCAGCCGCCCGCTGAGCGCGAGCCTTCCTCCGTGCAGGAGGCCGACGCGGTCGCAAACGCGCTCGATATCCGGCAGGATATGCGTGGAAAACAGAACTGTGGTTTCGCTCCGGATTGCGCGGAGGATATCGATGATGTCCTTGCGTCCCGCGGGATCCAGCGCGGAGGTCGGCTCATCGCAGATCAGCAGTTTCGGACGGTGGATCAGCGCCTGCGCGATGCCGAGGCGCTGCTTCATCCCGCGCGAAAAGCCGCCGATTCTTCGGTTTGCTTCGGCGCGCAGCCCGACAAGGGAGAGCAGCTCTTCCGCGCGCCTGCCGAGCTGCGGCTGCGAAACGCCGGCGAGCCCGCCGCACAGCGCGAGGTATTCCCGCGGCGTGAGCGTGCCGTAAAACTCCGGCACGTCCGGTAAATAGCCGACCAGCCGGTTCGTGCGCGTCTCTCCATAGGCGACCGTCTCGCCGCAGACGCGGATCTCGCCGCCGTCCGCCGCAAGCAGTCCCAGAACGATCTTCATCGTCGTGGTTTTACCCGCGCCGTTTTCGCCGATGAAGCCATAGATCGCACCCTCCGGAACGGTCAGGGAGAGATCCTCGAGAACCTTACGCGCACCGAAGCGTTTTGCGACGCCGTTCAGCTCAAGCACATTCATATGGATTTAGTCCTCTTTTCCGAGCAGGAAATACAGGATCGGGCCGATGAATTCCATCCCTGCGATGGCGACGATCAGCCAGAGCGTGCGCGTGCCGCGCTTGTAGCGCTCATGCGTGAGGATATGGCGGAGGGTGACGGCGAGCAGCGTAAACTGCGCGATCACAAGCGGAATCAGAAACGGCAATACTTCTTTGATATTCATCATCATGCTCCCTTTTTCGGGCGAATCCGGATATCTGCTGCGCCTCTGTTCGCCCTTTCAAACGGCACGATAGCATATGACGCAGCGTCATGAGCAAGAGAAATTTTAATCATATTTTTGAAATCCGGTTTTCTTTTTTGAAAAGCGGCGTGTGAACGTAAAAAAAGTCCCGCCGGGTTTATCCGGCGGGACGGGGTCATGCTGTCTACGGGCGGGAAAAGAAACGAGAGAGGACAGCCGTTTATTCGGCGATGGTGAGGGCGACCTGCAT
>CAYPEV010000080.1:2042-9812 GCA_964409605.1 uncultured Christensenella sp.
GACCTGCATCATGTCGTGGAAGGCGGTCTGGCGCTCTTCCGACGTGGTCACCGCGCCGCCGATTAGCAGATCGGAGATCGTGCAGATCGCGAGGGCCTTCTTGCCCGCGCGCGCGGCGTTCATATACAGTGCCGCGGCTTCCATCTCTACCGCGAGCACGCCGAGCTTTGCCCACTCCATCGTACCGTCGATGCCCTTTTCGGAATAGAACGTGTCGCTCGAGAGAATGTTGCCGACCTTATAGTTGAGCCCGCGCTTTTCGCATTCGTCCACCGCGCGGCGCAGTGTCGCATAGTCTGCGATCGGCGCGAAGTTGCCGGCGATGCCAAACTGCGAAAAATAGGAGGAGTTGGTGCACGCGCCCTGACCCAGCACGACGTCGAAGAGCTTCAGGTCGGGATGCATACCGCCCGCGGAGCCGATGCGGATGATGGTCTCCACGCCGAAGAAGTTGTAGAGTTCAAACGAGTAGATGCCCATGCTCGGCATGCCCATGCCGCTGGCCATTACGGAGACGCGCTTGCCTTCGAAATATCCCGTATAGCCCTGTATGCCGCGGACGTTATTGACGAGCTCATAGTCCGTCAGATACGTTTCCGCGATATGTTTTGCGCGCAGCGGATCGCCGGGCATAAGCACGGTCTTGGCGAAATCTTCGGGGCTGCAGCTGATGTGCGGTGTTAAATTGGCGGTTTTCATACGATCCCTCCGAATAATCTGAATTTTAATACGGATTTAGTATACCATGTTTTCCTTCGCAAGGCAGCGATATCCGCGGAAAAGGCGAAGGGGATTTCCCGCTTTCCTGCAGCCGTTTCGTATACGGTTATGTGGCGGATGCTTTGTTGTCTGGAGCAAATCGCTCCGGGAAATACCGTCTCAGATCAAGCCAGGATCCCAGCATATCGTCCCACTCTGCGGGCTGGAACATCTCGAGTCCGCTGCCGGGATAGAGCGTGATCTCGCCGCAATAGACGCGCCCGTCGATCTCGTACAGATCGATGCGCGCAAACGGTAGCCCTTCGCTGAGGCGGCGCGAAATGCGGATCATCTCGTCATAGCAATGTGGGCGCGGCAGATCCTGCGGGTCGGCGTGATAGTGCCGCTCAAAGGGCATCCTCTTCCAATCCGGATCGAAGAACGTCACGTTCAGCTTCCCGGCGGAGAAACGGTTGGAACAGACGAATGCGCAGCGGTGCTCGCCGCCGAACATCATGAACTTGTAGTCCAGCAGTTCGCCGCGGGACTCGTTTTCCATGTATGCTTCCGCGATGATGCGCGGGCATATGTCGCGGTAGGGCCATTCGCGCCCGCTCCAGTAATAATTCCGCGCGAGGCTTTTCTCGATCTTTGCGCGCGCACCCGCGAGGTCAAGCGCCGCTTTATCCGGGCAGACGACCACGCCGCCGCTGTCATGTGTGGTTTTCAGCACAAACCGCTCCGGCAGCGACGCAAAATCGATCTCGTCAAACGAGCGCCAAGGCCCGCCGACGAGCGGGATCAGATAGGTTTTCCCGATGGTTTCAGCGATATATTGCCGCACGGCAAATTTATCCACCAACGTTGGATAGAGCGTGTTGCGGTCGTATACTTTCAGCCACTGGATCTTTTCGTTGAACGATTTCGGGTTCTTCCAGTCGAGTTTTTTATGAGTATACGCCAGCCACAGCGCGGATAGATAGGCTTTGTCGGGCAGGCGGTTGAGTAGCCCCCGCGCGGAGAGCGCAAAAAACAGCGCTGCTGACACGTTGCGCCTGGGGCGGTCGGGATTTTTAGACATGCAATGCTCCTGTGGTTTTTATGCGCGTCTGTGCGCGGAAAGAAAATTCGTTCTCTGGGTATCATATTATCCGCAGCGGCAAGGCGTGTCAATGCCGCGGCGGGCGGAACGGGGCGTCCGAACGCGATGCGCGCTGGTTTTATATATTATTTTTACAGGAATGGGACAAATCCCTTGACAATCAAATTTCAGCAAAGCTAAACTGGTTTGAAACCCCCGCAGGGTTCAAAGGAGGAGAAAACATGTCCAAGTCGTTCATTCCGCAGGGTTACCACTCCAAGTTGGGGCTCTATGACACACAGAACGCAATCGAAATCATCAAAAGTACCTTTTTGGAATCCCTTTCCGCGGTGCTGCGCCTCAAGCGCGTCTCCGCGCCGCTGTTCGTCAATCCGGCGGAAGGTCTGAACGACAATCTCAACGGCATAGAACGCCCCGTTTCCTTCGATATCCCCGCTACCGGCGGGAATGGCGAGGTGGTGCAGTCTCTTGCGAAATGGAAGCGTTACGCGCTCGGACGCTATGGTTTCCGCGCCGGGAAGGGTCTTGTAACCGACATGAACGCCATCCGCCGCGACGAGGCGCTGGACAATCTGCACTCGGTCTATGTGGATCAATGGGATTGGGAAAAGGTCATTACGCCTGAGGAGCGTACGGAAGAGACGCTGAAACAGGCCGTGATGAACATCGTCGACGCGATCTACTATACGCAGCAGGTCATCTGCGCGAAGTACGATGTGCTCACCCCGTTCGTCAGCCGTGACGTTTCTTTCATCACCGCGCAGCAACTGCTCGATCTCTATCCCGATTGTGACCCGAAAGAGCGCGAGTATCGCTATGTCAAGCAACATCCGACCACGTTTGTAATCGGCATCGGCGGCAAACTTTCCGACGGGAAACCGCACGACGGGCGCGCGCCGGACTATGACGACTGGCAGATCAACGGCGACATTCTCTTCTATAATCCGATGCTTGATTGTGCGTTTGAAATCTCCAGCATGGGCGTTCGCGTGGATGCCGAGGCATTGGACCGCCAGCTTTCCCTCGCAGGCTGCGACAGCCGCCGCGCGCTTCCGTTCCACAAGATGTTGTTGGAAAGCAAGCTCCCGCAGACGATCGGTGGTGGTATCGGTCAGTCGCGGTTATGCATGCTGCTTCTGAATAAAGCGCACATCGGAGAGGTGCAAAGCTCCCTTTGGGATGCCGAGACCATGGCGCTTTGCGAGCATGCGGGCGTAACGCTTTTGTAACAAGCAGATCTTTTCAGGAACCGCCGCTTCGATTGAGCGGCGGTTTTTTTATTCGCACGGGAACCGCTTTTTTCTGTTTGGATCGGGGGAATTGCGTTACACCGCTGTGTGCGCGGTACGGGGGGTTGTCTATACTTCACGACGAATTGTTTTTATGTAACAAAGTTTTTGAAGAGTGAGCCGGCTTTCCAAGCAACAGCCATGTAACAACCAAAGGGCCACTTTCCAAAAGTACGTATATTTTGGCGAGATTTCATAAAAAATACATGAATAAAAAGTGCGCAAAGCAACAATGATGTAATGCGTATTTTCTACAATAGGGTAAAGTCGCAAAAAATATATGCGCACCCTCGGGCAGACGCCCGCGCAGGATAGATCCTTAGGAGGCAACAAGCATGAAATGGTCGCAGATCAAACGAATCATCAGTCTGACGCTTTGCGTTCTGATGGTGCTCGCCCTGCTTCCGACCAGCACACTGGCGGAAGATACGGCGGCGCCCGCAGAGACGAGCGCGCCTGAAGCAACAGCGAGCGCAACGGAACCCGTCCCGGAGAGCACGCAAGCGCCGGATAACGCGGAAACACCTACGCCCGCGCCCACGCAGACCGGCGATGAAACGCCCGTTCCTTCGGAAACGCCGCTGACGGACGTGATACCGGAAGGGCCGGTCACATACGTCGTCAATTTCGTCATCGACGGCGCAACCATGTGGGGCATGCAGCAGACGGTTGCGGAAGGCGCGACGGTCACTTCCCCCGGCATTCCCGCGGTGCCGGAAGGCGAAGCGTATGTCGGCCAGATGTTTTTGTATTGGTACGCGCGGGAAGACCACGCGTATGATTTCAATACGCCGGTTACCTCCGACCTGACGCTTTACGCCAAATTCGGCCCGGCCGAAGAAGCGCCGAAGACCGGTGAGGAATCCGCCGTTACGGACGAAGGGCTCATGCTCTCGGCGTTTTCGGTGGCGGGCGGCATTCTGCCGGAGACCACGCCGCTTTGGACCTATACGTTTGTAGTAGACGGCACGACGGTCGATACGAAGATCGTCGCCAACGGCGAGACGCTGGATGCGCCGCAGGCGCCCACGGCGCCGCAAGGCCAGAAATTTGCCGGCTGGTATGCCGGCGGAACATTGTTTGACTCCTTTGGCGTGCAAAGCGTAACGGAAGACGGAGCGACCACGTTGACCGCAAAGTTTGAGCCCGCCTATTACGTCTTTTTCTACAACAAGTTCGGCTCCGTCTTCAAGACGGTTCTGCCGGATGCCTCCAATATCGTGACGATGCCGAACAGCTCGGAGCTGCAGGTGGCAACCGACGAAGTGGTCGTCGGCTGGTCCTTAACGCCCGGCGGAACGACGGATGTCGGATCGAGCGTTCTGGTGGACGGCGCAAACATCAGCCTTTACCCGATCATCAAAACCGTCATATGGGTTACGTTCAATTCCGTCGGCGGCACCTACATCACGCCGATGTATATCCTGCCCAATACGCCGCTGACACTCGCCGCGGTCAATGCGCATATCGCGGCACAAAACAACAATTCCAGCACAGTCGTCAAGACGGGCTATACCTTCACGGGCTGGTCCGGCTTTACCTTCGGCAATACGCCGACGGGCGCGGTCACCCTGACCGCGGGCTGGACGCCCAAGACCGTCGGGTATACGGTTCTCTTCTGGCAGCAGGCTGTCGAAGGGGATTCCTATGCGGTTGTTGCGGCGGACACTGTGACCACGCGCACCGCGCTGGCCGGAACGAGCGTCTCCCCCTCTTCCTCAAGCGGGGATACCACAAAGAGCTATAAGGGCTTTACCTACAACGCATCCAAATCGGTCTCCGTCACAGTCAATGGAGACGGCAGCTCGATTCTGAATATCTATTACGACCGCCAGACCTGGACGGTGAACTGGCAGCTGCGCGTCAAAACAACGTCGGGCGGCTACAACTCAAACAACAGTTTCGCCGTCTGGCAAACGAAATCCGGCCGTTACGGAGCCAAAGTTAATTTATGGCCGTCGATCACGGACATCAACGCTTACTACAACAACGGCTATGAATTCACAGGCTGGAGCGCGAATGCAACATCGGGCGGCACGCGGCTGACGTATCTGGAGATTTTTGAAGACGGCGGATCGCAGCTCTTCATCAACGGTACGCTGAACCTGTACGGGCAGTTTACCAATCGCGGAGCGGACGAGCTGTATATCAACCACTTCAAGCAAAACCTGAACCTCACGTGGCCGAGCGCCGCGAGCGTGACGGCGTACGCCTTTAACTCCACCACGTTTAACATCAACAATCGCTTCGAGGGGTTCACTGCGGCGTATTACAACACCAACGCGAACGGGAACTGGCAGGGGGTTACGCCCGGCGTAACCGACGTCAGCACCAACAACCTGACGACGCTGAACATCCGGCACACGCGCAACAGCTATAACCTGACGGTGCGGAATTTCAACACGCAGATCAGCACGACGAGCCTGTTGTATGAGGCTCCGCTTGGCAGCGCGCCGAGCACGCCGCAAAAGCCCATCGGCATTCCCGCGGACTTTGTCTGGGCAGGCTGGTATACCACGCAGGAGGGCTTTGCCGGAAGCGAAGTGAGCTGGAGCGGGACGATGCCCGCGCACGACCTGATCATCTACGGCGTCTGGAAAGCGCCGGTATTTTCGGGCATCGCACATTCGGTCTCGTTCGGCACACCCGGCGGCACGACGGTGGACCTTGGCCAAATCGCATATGGCGGAACCATCAGCGCAAGCGCGCTCCAAAACGCGCAGAATGCGGCAAACGCGAACAAACCCAACCCGACGGACACGTTCGGCGGTTGGCTGATCATGAAAAACGGTTCGCTGATCCTGTTTAATTCCAGCATGCAGATCTATGAGAACGTGGTTCTGTACCCCGTTTGGATCAGCGCGCTGAATTTCTCGGTGACCTATCAGCTCGGCGAAGCGAGCGGAACCGCGCCCGTGGACAGCCTGACCTATGCTTCCGGCAGCCAGGCACAGGTGAAGGCGTATGCCTCGGCCTCTGTCACGCCGCCCGCGGACAAGGTATTCATCGGCTGGCGCTCCAGCGTGGACAATAAGATCTATTATCCCAACAGCACGATCACGATGACGCAGAATACGACCCTGACCGCGGTCTGGGTCTATTCCGCCTATCAGGTGACGATCACCTACAACGGCAACGGCGGCGCAACAAGCGGCGGCGCGACCACCTTTACGGGCGGCGCGCTGAACAACACATATCATACGGTGCAGGGGAACTCGTTCCTTTACACCGGAAAAGTGTTCGTCAGCTGGAATACGGCGCCAGACGGTAGCGGCAGTACCTATCACGAAGGCGACAGCGTTCTGCTGGGGATGAGCGTTCCAACCGCGCCCGGCACGCTGTATGCGATCTGGAAAGATCAGACATTCGATGTTACCGTGACGGCGGATCCCACCGAAGGCGTCAGCGCCAAGAGCGGCGCGGGCATGTATGTCTACGGCACGAACGCTTCCGTCAGTTGGACGGTTGCGCAGGGATATGAAATCACGAGCGTGACGGACAACGGCACCCCCCTCCCCGCAGCCTCTTACACAGGAAACAGCTACGCGCTCAATAGCATGACGGCGGATCACGCAATCGTGATTCATACGCAAAAGACGCTCTTTACCCTGACCTATGACGGCAACGGCGGTACGGCGGGCGGAAGCGCAAACTATAGCTCGACAAAGACGGTCGGCACCAGCTTTACGGTGGACGCGAATACGTTTACGCGTGCGGGTTACTACTTCCTCGGCTGGAGCACGATTTCGTCCGCTACCGCGCCGGACACAAGCTATACGCCGGGCAGCAGCGTGGTGATGCCGAGCGCAAACCTGACGCTGTATGCGGTTTGGGCGGCAAAGACCGCGCTGACGCTGACGGCCAACAGCTCCACGCAGAATTATGACGGCAGTGCAAAGAGCGTTTCCGGCATTTCGGCGAGCATTGGCGGCCTCACCATCGAGAATACGACCGCGGGCGCGTCCGGCACCAATCCGGGCGTTTACACGACGAGCTTTAGCAACCAGGCGGGGCTCGTGCTCAAGAGCGGCGGTGTGGACGTGACCGAGCGGTACGCGGTGTCCTGGGTCAACGGATCTCTGACGATCAACCCGCAGGTGACATACCGCGCCAGCGCAAACGGCGTGGTGATCGGCACCGAATGGGTGGCATACGGCACGGGCGACGCAACCTATCAGGTGACCCCGCCGCAGAACATCACGGTCGGCAGCACAAACTACTATTGGATGGGCACCTATAACCCAGCCACGGCAAACGACCTGACCGCGAATGCCACGATCTATGCGGTGTATACACAGAACAAGACGCTCGTCATCACGGCGGACAGCGCGACCTATACCTATGATGGAACGACGCGTTCCGTCACGACCGGAACAGTCAATGTGCCCGGTGTTACGGTCACGGGCTATTCCGTCTCCGGCAGCGGCACAAACGTCGACACATACACCACGAGCGTTACGCTCGGTACGGTGAAGATCATGAGCGGCTCTACGGACGTGACGTATCAATACAACGTTTCGACCGTAAACGGACTTCTCACAATCACGCCGGCGGACACGACGGCCGACTCCAGCGGCTACACGGGCACATATGACAACGCGCCGCACGGGATCACGGTCACGCCCGCGATCGAGGGCTCGGAGATCCGCTACAGCCTGACAGACAGCGACGATCCGGCGG
>CAYPEV010000081.1:0-9800 GCA_964409605.1 uncultured Christensenella sp.
TCGCGCGGCATGCCGTAGTCCTTGAGATACATGCTGATCTGCGCGCGCTGCGTGCGCGTGGCGGGCTCCAGCTTGCCCGCGCGTTCGAAGACGAGCCGCGCAAAGGCCTGCTCCTCTGCGGTTCTGGCGTCCGCGCGCTCGATCTCCGGCTGGCTTGTCTGGCCCTCTTTGCGGAGGCTGTCGAGCAGCTCGTCGAGGTAGACGAAGTTCGGCGTGCCGCTGACGGCGAGCTTTGGCAGCGCGGCGAGGATCGCCTCGGGCGAAAAGCCCCATTCGGCGACCCATTTGTCGTAAAAGGCGGTCTCGGCCTTGGTGGGCTTTCGCTGCTTGTTCCATTGGCGGAGGATCTCGCTTGCGCCGTGTTTTTTCAGCTCATATTTGGCGAGGTAGGCGCGCGCGGCGTCCCGCGTCCAGACGCCCGCCTCGGACCAGGAGCGCGCGACCGCGTCGATATAGTTCACGGAGACGCGGCGGCCTTTCTGATCCATGCAGTGGGAGACGAGCTCCAGCACACACTCTTCGTCGAGACCATAGACTTCGATCCAGTCGTAGACGTGCTTGAGTTCGCGAAAGTCGAACTGGCGCGGTGCGATCAGCGAGCCGAGCGCGGACACGAGATTCGCATATTTGCCGGGTACAACGCCGCCCGCTTCGCTGGGTTCGATGTCGAGATATTCCACGATCAGCGGCGCTTCACCGCGGATGCGCACCAACCCCTGCTGCTGCCAGTAGACATATGCCTCCGTAACCGCGGCGTCGGAAAGTCCCAGCGCGTCGCCAAGCGGGCTCTCCGCGCCCGCGCCCGCATAGCAGAGCATCAGCCCGTAGAGATACACACGCACGCAAAGCTCGCTTGCGTGCGGCAGATAGTCGAGGATAAATCGGTTGTCCACGGGCGTGAAGTTTCTGCGCGCCGTGTCGAGGGAAAATCGAACGATCATAATAAAACGGGATCCTTCCGGCGCGAAAACGCGCGAAAAGCGTCTAGGACAGGCGCAGCGTAATGGCGGAGAGTACGCGGCCAAACCACACATAGCCAAGATCGACCGCCGGCAGATACCCAAGCCCCATCAGTAGGCCTGCAAGTATCCAGAGCAGGAACAGGTCGACAAGCACGAGCAGAATCTTCCAGATGAAAGCGGTCTGTGCGCCGCGCGGCTGCCTGCGGCGGAGGAAGAGCCCCTTGCGCGGCTTGCGGAAGGAGCGGTCCCGTTCCAAAGAAGGCAGGTTGGGCAGCACCTCTGCCTGCCCGAGAAATGCGCCACGGGCGGAGAACGACTCCGGCTCGGGGGCCGCGTCGTCCGAGAAGGCCGACAGACGATCCGGAAGGGATTCCTTTCCGCTTACAAGGCGCAAGAGCGCGATTTCCTGCTCAATCAGCTCGCGAATGCGAACGGGGATGTCAAAGTCCTCCGTTTGCGTCAGGATTTCTTCATAGAGCATTAGAAATGCCTGCTTGAGCGCGCTTGCGGCGAGGGCGTCCGAAGAGAGCGCTTCTTTCGCCGCCAAATATGCGCCGGGTCCATATTCATGGTAAACCGCGAGAAACGCCTCACGGTCGCCGAAATGAATGCGGTTTTGCAGGTCATTTGAGATCATGCCTGTTGTCCCTTCGCAAGAGTTGCGGCCTTGTTTACCGCTTGAAACTTTCCCCATATTCTATCATGACGCGGAGAAAAAGGAAATACGGACAGACGGAAAAACAACCGCTCCCGCGGGAGCGGGTTCGCTTCAGGCCTAGCGTAAAAGATTTCCCCGCCGCACACCTGCGTGCTATACTCTTTCCATGGAACGGCTGGACGATCTGCAGCACAACGGGCTGATGCTCTATCAGGACACGGATTACGAGCGCTTCAACGCGGACGCGCTCTGGCTCTGTTCGTTTCTTCGCCTCGGCGCAAAGGACCGTGTGGCGGAGCTCGGCAGCGGCACGGGCGTGATCTGCACACTTGGCGCGGATGATACCGGCGCGCGGTTTACGGGAATCGAGCGGCAGCAGCGGCTCGTCGAGCTTGCGCGAAAGAGCGCGGCGTATAACCGTCAGCAGATTGATTTTCTCTGTGCGGACGTGTCTGATGCGCCGGAGCTTCTCGGCCGCGGCGCGTTTACCGCGGCGGTGATGAATCCGCCGTATTTTACGAGCGGGGACAAGAGCGAAAACCCATCCCGCAGCCTCACGCGGCATGACGCGGGGGATACGCTCGATCTGTTTCTTTCCGCCGCATTCGCGCTTGTTAAAAATGGCGGGAAACTGTTTCTCATCTATCCTGCGGATGCGACGGCGGAGCTTTTTTCCGCGCTGAAGCGCGCGCGCTTTGCGCCGAAGAGGGTCAAATTTGTCTATAGCAAGGTGTCGGGAAACGCGCTGCGCGTATTGATCGAAGCAAAAAAAGGTGGCGGGCCGGGGCTTGTGGTGGAGCCGCCGATGATCGCGCAGGGATAAGCAAAAACCCGTCTGCGCGGGTCTGCTCGCAAGATTTAAAGTTACGGGAATCGACGAAACGCAGAAACCGCGCCCGCGAAGCAGGCCGGGTTTTCAGCAGATCTTGTTTTGGATCAGCTCAAAGCAGAGGCTGAATACGCTGTCGCGCATCTGGCCCATCACGGAGCCGATGCTGTCGTCCGTGACGTAGGACATCATGCCCGTGGCGTAGTTGGAAATCACACCGACAGCCGCGTACTGGATGCCCAGATCGCGCGCAAGCGGCGCCTCCGGAACCAGCGTCTGGCCGACGATCTGCGCGCCGAGCATGCGGAACATTCGGACCTCGGCCGCTGTCTCAAAGCGGGGCCCCTCGGTGCAGCAATAGATCGCGCGGCCGGAGTATGGCAGTTTTTTATCGAGGATCAGGCGCTCCAGCTCGTCGTTGATCTCGGGGCTGAAGACGTCCTCCATTCCCGTGTGCAGCGCGAGACGATGCTCCCGTTCAAAAGAGGACGGGCGTTTTTTGGTCATATCGATAAAGTCGTTGACCAAACAGATGGTACCGACCTTAAAGCCATAGTCGCATGCGCCGACGGACGAAAGTCCAATGATATGCGTCACGCCCAGCATATGCAGGGCATAGATATTCGCGCGATAGTTGATATCCGCAGGATCATGGCGGAACAGCACGCCGTGGCGGAAGCGGAAGATGACTTCCTGCCCGCATTCCAGCATTCCGCGGTAGATGACTACATCGCCATATGGCGTTCCGACGACTTCTTCACGGTAGGGGATCGGCAGCGATTCGATGTTCGTGCCGCCGATGATCGCGTACTTCATAAACCATATCACCTCCGTATGACTATACCATAGTGGGATGAAAAAGTGTATACTGAATGGGAGTATCCGTTTTATGGATGCAAGTTCCGCGTGCTTTTCTACGCCGCGCAGACCAAGAAAAGGAGCGAAACCCATGCAGAGAGCCGACCACGATCTTGCTTTTCTATTTTTGTTTGAAAACATCGCCTGGTATGAAGACGGTAAGGTACGCATTCTCGACCGCAGAATCTATCCCGCGCGGGAGGAGTTTGTCGTCTGTGAAACGCATCAGGAGGTCGCAAAAGCCATCACCGATATGGTGACGCAGAGCTACGGCCCGTTTCACGCAGCCGCGATGGGAATGGCGCTCGCCGCCTACGAATGCCGGAATCTGGCGGCGGAAGCACAGATCTCCTACCTGAAGCTTGCCGCGGACGCCATTGCAAACGCGCGTCCGACCACCGCGCGCAAGATGCGCACCTGGACGGACGACTGCGAGCGGGACGCGCTTGCCGCCATCCGCGCGGGCAGGAGCGCCTGCGACGCCATCATGGCGGGGGCGACCGCAAAATTCTCCCGCCGCTATGACCGCATCGACCGCGAGGCGCGCTTTTTCCTCGAAAAGATCCCGAAAAATCCCGTTATCATGACCCAATGCTATGGCGACGCGGACGTCGGCATGCTGCTGCGCGCACTGCGGGAGCGCGGAGACGAAGCAAAGTTCTTTACGCCCGAGACGCGGCCCTATCTGCAGGGCGCGCGGCTGACCGCGAGCGTCATCTGCGATATGGGGTTTGATGTGACGCTGATTACCGACAATATGCCCGGATACGTGCTGGGGCATCAGCATGTGGATCTCTTCACGACATCTGCGGATGTGATCACGCTTGACGGACACGTCGTCAACAAGATCGGCACGTTCCAGATCGCGCTTTGCGCGAACTATTACGGCGTGCCGTACTACGTCGCGGGATTTCCGGACCGTACGCATCCGGATGTCGCCTCCGTGCATATCGAGGAGCGCAACGGCGACGAGGTGCGCCATGCGATGGGGGTTCGTACCTGCAAGGCCGGCGTCAAGGGATATTATCCCGCGTTTGACATCACTCCGCCGGAGCTCGTCACAGGCGTGGCGACGGATATCGGCGTGCTCAAACCAACCGAATTGCGGGGCTATCAACCCGCGGAATAACGACAACAGGACCAAAAAACGGCGGGACGCTTGGGAGCGTCCCGCCGTTTGTCGAATGCGCTGTGTTATCCGACGTAGCGGATCTTGATCTCGCGCGTGCTCGGAACCATCATGATCCAGGTGTTGCCGGGTTCCAGCCGCAGGATGGTGCCGTCGTAGAGCGTATAGGCGGTCGGCACATCGAGCGAGGGCCTGCTCCAGCTGCCGAAGACCGCGCGGCCGTTGACGAAATACATGCAGTCTCCCTTGCCGGTCACCGTCACGTTGCGATAGTTACCGTCGAAAGAGGAGACGCGCACATATTGAACGATAAGGTTCTGGACCGTAATCGGCTCGTTGACATAACCCAGCACATCGTCCGTCGGCGTAAGGGATTTGCTCTCGCCAAGCACCTTTTTTGAGTTTTTATCGCTGCGTACAAATACATTCTTGACCGCGTCATAGGTAAACAGCACCCGTTCGGAGTCGGAGCTTGTAAACGGAATGCCGATGCTGAAAACCTCTTTGCCTTTTTCGTACTGCACGCCGTGCTCAAAGGCGAAACGGCTTATGCTCGACGTTGCGGTAAACCCGCTGTGCGCCTCTACATACGGCAAAAGCTGGAAAAAGATCGTATGTTCTTCGATTGCGGTGATGGTCTTGTCGCGGTAAAAAAACGCGCTGGCTTCGCCTTCGTTTTCCACGTGGTGAAGCAGACCGCTGTCTTTCAATAACGGGTAGCCGTCGCTCGGCAATTCCGGATCGCCCAGCGAAACGTAGAGCCCGCCCCATTCCAGCGCGGTCTGGGCGAGATACGCCCGCGAAGTGCGCACGGGGCCGACGCGCACGGGAAGTTCGTCCGAAAACAGCGCAAGGTACCGCGTGCTATGGTCGGCGCGGTCGAGCGGAAATTCGTATACGACGTCCGCAAGCATGAGGGCGGTCTGCGGGCGCGCCTGCGCCTCGTTATCGATGGCGACGAGCACGGGCCGGTAGACCGCGCCTTCCGGCAGCGGGCGCCCCGTGGTGGGTGAAACGCCCTCGTCCTCCGGCGTGGATGCCGCGCCTTCTGCTCCGGGCGCGGTTTGCGCGTCCTCCGTTTCGGTGCGGTCATCTTCCGGCGCGTCGATTGGCGTTGCGGTTGCCTGCACCGGGGTAATGGTAGCGCCGGGCAGATCCGTTACGACGACGACTTCCGCGCCGCTGTCCGAATCGCCCTGCTGCATCGGTATGCCGGTGACGGTTTCGATGACCGAGCAGCCGCAGAGCAGCAAGGAAAGCAGTACGATCAGCGGCAGATGGCGCATGCCGCCTTTTTTTCGCGCCGCGCTACTCAATGGTCACCGGAGAGGAGGACGGATGCACGGCGATCCAGGTGTTGCCCGGTTCGAGCGTGACGAGCGAGCCGTCGTCCAGCAGATATTGGGTGTAGTCCTCGGCAGTCGGGCGCGACCAGGTGCCGCTCAAATATTGTCCGTTGATGAAGTAGTCGCATTTGCCGCTGCCGGTCATCTCGCAGGTGCGGCGGTGTTTGCCATCGCCTTCGATCGAGCCATACTCCACGTATTGCACGATCAGGTTTTGCACGTTCATCTGCACGGTGTCGAATTCGTCGCCGTGGTTTTTGAGGGTGCGCACCATGCTCGGTTCGCCGCTTTCGAAGCGATAGAGCCTGTTCTGCGCCGCGTCATAGGTAAACTGAATCCAGTTCGGATCCTTATGGTTGTCGTAAGGCAGCGTCACCTTGGTGAACGGCTTCGCGTTTTCATAGGTAATGCCTTCCAGAAACTCAAAACGCTTTGCCTGCCTCGCTTCGTGCTCGCCATAGAAGCGCTCCACCAGCGCGGCGACGCGGTAATACAGCGCGTGTACGCTGCCTCTGCCGGTTTCCTCCGCGCGGAAGCGATAGCCGTTTTGTGTTTCAAAGTCGTCAAATGCGCCTTGCTTGCGATAGAAGGTCTTGTTGAATCCGCTAAAATCGCCCTTGGGCAGATATAGGGTGATGAGATCCTGCGGAAACCGGCGATACGGCTTTTTGAGCACGACATATCCCTCGTGCAGATACATGCAGTCCCATTCCTGCACCATGTCGACGATGTAGTAACGCGTGGAGCGCACCGGCCCCGCATAGAGCGGATAGGTGTCGTTAAACAGCGCTTGCAGGCGTGTGATCGCCTGCTCGGCGAGAAATTCGTATACGATGTCCGCTTCCATCAGCGAGGTCTGCGGCCTTGCGCTCTTGGAGTTGTCGATGGACATGATGAACGGGCGCAGCGGCGTCCCTTCGGGGATCTCGCGGCCGGAGGTAAGGGAGCGGTTCTTGGGTTCCGGCGTGGGTGAAGGTGAAGGCGTGGGCGAGGGCGTGGGCGAAGACGCCGGCGGCGCGGTAACGATGGGCGTTTCGCTTGCCCCCGGCGTCGCCGCGGCGGGCGCGGCGCTGGGTGAACAGGCGCCGAGCAGCAGCGCAAGCGAAAGCGACGCGCAGATGCCGCGCAGGACACTTCTTCTTTGGCGAGTGCGTAGAGCGTCTATCATGAGTCTGTTGTCCTTTCGTCGGGGGAAGCGATCTGCTTAGGACGCAGGGTTATCTTCTCTTTCCCTTGCGCGCAAGCAGGATAACGACCAGCGCAACCACGGCGAGCAGCAACCCGCCTCCGACAAAGTAGACGGTATCGCTGAGGCCTTCCTCCGGCGCGGCCGTTGCTTCCGGCGCCGTAGTCATGAGCTCCGGCGCGGCTGTCGCTTCCGGCGTTGCGGTGATCTCCGGCGTGGGCGAAGGCGTGGGGACCGGCGTTGCGGGCACCCAGGGTGTCACGGCAGGCGCGGGCAGGGGGGCTTCCCCTGCGGAGATGCCGCCGTCCTGAATCGAAACATACGCCGCGCTCTGGTTATAGTCCGCGTCTACGCGGGTGACGATGCCGCTCGTGACGGAGACCGTGCTGCCTGTGCCGCTCAAGAGGCGGAAGCGCAGCGTCAGCAGCGTACCTGCGCCTTCGAGCCCCAGCGCGCTTGCGCAGGCGATGCGCACGCGGCCCGGTACGTCCGAATTGGCGATTGTGTACTGCGCGGCGAACAGATCGCCGGGCGTCATGGAAACAAATTCGAGTGCGGTGCTGTCATAGTTTAGGTCAAACTGGACGGAATCCACGCCGGCGCAGCTGTCCAGCCGTATGGGGAGGTCTGCCTGCGCGCCGTTTTCGCCGCTCACGGTGCCGACCTGAATCAGGACGACCTCCTCTTCCGCCCGCGCATACGCGGGAAAAATGAGCAGGACGGCCAGCAGCAGGGCGGACAGGGACAGAAGCGTACGTTTCATCGATTGCACCTCATGCATAAAAACGATATGATAAAGCTTACAGAAAAACTGTAACCTATATGGTACAGCAAAACGCAGTGGAAGTCAATTTGACCGGGCGCGCCGGGCAGGCGAAAACAGCCGGACACAGGCGCTTTTGCGCAGTGGAAAAGAGGCGTTTTCGCAAACGTTTGGTGACGCGCCGAGCACAAAACAGGATGGCGAACGGATGGAACAGATCGGATACTACAACGGCGTATTTGCGCCGATGGACGAGCTCAGAATTCCCGCGCTCGATCGCGGCGTCTATTTCGGAGACGGGGTATACGAGGCGCTGCGCGTGGAGCGGCACCGCTTTTTTGCGCTGAGCGAACACCTCGCGCGCTTTCGCGTGAGCCTCGACTTTCTGCGGATCGAGTTTCCGATGACGGACGAAGCACTGGCTGCAATTCTGCAGGAGGCGGCGGACCGGGTGGAGAGCGACTCGCAGCAACTCTATTTTCAGGTGACGCGCGCAACCGCGGTCCGCACGCATGCGTTTCCGGAAGGAGGCCGTGCGAACCTGATGATCTTCTCGCGCGGGGTGCCGCTGGCGGATTTGCGCGAATACCGCCGCGTCGTCGTGCTGCCGGATACGCGCTGGGGACACTGCAACATCAAGTCCCTGAACCTGATCCCAAGCGTGCTTGCCAGCCAGGCTGCAAAGGAGCGCGGCGCGAGCGAGGCGGTTTTTCACCGAGACGGCCTTGTGAGCGAATGCTCCAGCTCCAACTTGCTGATGCTCAAAAACGGCGTCCTGCGCACCGCGCCCGCGGACGAACGGATCCTGCCGGGGGTGACGCGCGCGCATTTTCTGATGCTGGCGCGGCGGCTGCAGATTCCGGTGGACGAAACCGCCTTCACGCTCGATGAGATGATGGACGCGGACGAACTGATGATCACCAGCACCAGTGCGCACGGCCTGCCCGTCGGCTTTGCGGACGACAAACCCGTCTGCGGGCGGGATGAGCCGCTCCTTCGCCGCCTGCAACAGGCGTATCGGGAGTATTTCTGGGATACGTTGGGGATCGCCTGATCAACGCAAAACAAGAACAGGAGATACTGCATGGAGCGGAAAATAGACAACGAGTCCGGCAAAGCGGTCTTGTTTGCGCTTGCCGCTGCCGTGTTGTATGCGTGCTCTGTGCCGCTTTCCAAGCGATTGCTGCTGCGCCTGCCGCCCGTCTCGCTGGCAGGGCTGCTCTATTTGGGCGCGGGGCTTGGGGCAGTACTGCTGCTCGTGTGCGGGAAGCGGACGCGTTTTTCCGGAAGCGCGCTTTCGTTTTCACGGCAGGAGCGGCCGTTCGTTCTCGCGATGGTGCTTCTGGATGTGCTCGCGCCGGTCTTGCTGCTGTTCGGGCTGCGCGGCTCTTCGGCCGCGAGCGCGTCTTTGCTGAACAATTTCGAAATCGTTGCAACCGCGCTCATCGCGCTGTTCCTGTTTCGGGAGACCGTTTCGCGCAGGCTCTGGATTGCCGTTGGGCTGATTACGCTTGGCAGCTGCCTGCTGACGTTTGATGCGGATGGCGCGTTTGCTTTCTCGGGCGGCGCGGCGCTCGTGTTGCTGGCAACCGTCTGCTGGGGGCTGGAGAACAACTGCACCCGAACACTCGCGCAGAACAACCCTGTTTTGATCGTTGCGATCAAGGGGATCGGTTCCGGCGCGGTCGCGCTGGGCATCGGCGCTTTGCTGGGCGAGCGAATCGGCGGAATCGGCACGGCGGCTTTTGCGATGCTCGTCGGGTGCTTTACCTATGGGCTTAGCATCGCCTGCTATATCCGCGCGCAGCGCACGCTCGGCGCGGCAAAGACCAGCGCATATTATGCGGCATCTCCCTTTATCGGTGCGCTCTTCTCCTTCCTGCTGTTGGGGGAGCGTCCAAACGGGCTATTCCTCGCCGCGTTGCTGTTGTTGCTTGCGGGTGCGTTTTTTGCGACGTTTGACCGAGCAAAATCTTCTTAGAGATTACAGAGCCGCAATCGAGGAGGAACAAAGACAGCACCCCGAGGGGTGCCGTTTGCATAGATGCTGACGGTTGTTTTATTCTTCG
>CAYPEV010000082.1:0-9785 GCA_964409605.1 uncultured Christensenella sp.
TGATGCAGTATTCGCTCTCGCCGGAGCGGTAGACGCGGCGTGTAATCGCAACCTCGGCAAACGGCAGCTTCAAAAGCCCGTCGCTGTTGTCAAACGTCAGCGTCACCTCGCTGTAGGCGAGCGCCTTTCTCAACTGCGTGCCGTTGAAGATGACGTCCTCCATCTTGCCGCCGCGCAGCGCCTTTGCGCTCTGTTCGCCGAGCACCCAGCGCACCGCGTCGGAGATGTTGCTCTTCCCGCTGCCATTGGGGCCGATGATGGCGGTCACGCCCGCGCCAAAACGAATCTCTGTTTTGCGCGCGAAGGATTTGAAGCCGTTGAGTTCCAGTTTGGTCAGTCTCATGCTTCTTCCTCCAGTACGCCGAGGCGGATCAGCGCGGCCTTTGCCGCTTCCTGCCCCGCGCTCTGCTTGTTCAGCCCGGTACCCTCGCCGATCGTATCGCCGGAAAGGCGCACGCAGATCGTAAAGCGCTTCTGGTGCTCCGGTCCCGATTCGCCCATGCACTCGTACTCAAGCGTCCCGATATGGCCTTTTTGCACATGCTCCTGCAAGCGGGTCTTGTAGTCTTTGTCGGTTTCGTCCACGCGCGCCGCTTCTAGCAGCCGGATCACGCGCTCCAGGATCACGCGCCGCGCGTCTATAAGCCCGCCGTCGAGATAGATCGCGCCAAGCACCGCCTCCAGCGCATCGGAGACGATGGAGGGTTTGTTCCGGCCTCCGGTGAGTTCTTCGCCGTTGCCGAGACGCAGATGCGCGGGGATATCGAGGGCGAGCGCCGCGCTGTAGAGCGCATGCTCGCAAACCAGCCGCGCGCGGTGGCGCGTCATCGCGCCCTCCTGCAACTGCGGCTGCTGCCGATACAGATGCTCGCTCACGCATAGCTCCAGCACCGCGTCGCCAAGGAACTCCAGGCGTTCATTGTGTGTTTGGCGCTTGCCGTCCCCCTTGACAAACGAGGTGTGCGTCAGCGCCGTTTCCAGCAGGGAACGGTCGGAAAACGTATATTCAAGGGTTTCTTCCAGCAGTCTGAGCCGGTCTTGCTGTTCGGTCATCCGGATATCCTTTGGCAAATCGATTTTTCTGGAAACGTTGCGATAATACTATTATTTGTCGGTTTTCGTGAAAAAACAAGCGTTACGCAGGGCTTTCTGCCAAACGCTTTACAAAAAAACCCGCACCCTCTCTCAGCCTTCGGATGCGGGTAAACTGGATGATTGTTGTCTCTTACTTCTTCTCGAGGTAGCCGACGATGTCCGCGACGGTCTGCACCTTGGGGAGTTCTTCGTCCGGGATCTCGATGTTGAACTCCTGTTCAAGATCCATGATGAGTTCCACGATGTCCAGCGAGTCGGCCTTGAGATCGTCGATCAGGCGGCTGGTCATGGTGATGGTGCCTGCCTCGATGTCCAGTTGCTTTGCGATAATATCTCTAACTTTTTCAAAAAACATGTTCGAAACTCCTTTTCAATGCGTTTTTTCACGCATCTCATTCGCGTAGTATTCTATCGGAAACGTAGGGTTCTGTCAATGCTTGCTGCACAGAGCCGCATGCTCCAACCCGCGTATATTTACTCCGCGGCCTTTTCCTCGAGGCCGTACTTTGCAATCTCTTCGCCGAGCAGCCGCGTAACGTTTGAGGAAACAAGCTTTTCGGCCTGGAGGATCGCCGAGCGGAACGACTTGCCGTTTGAGCTGCCGTGCGCCTTGATGACGCCGCCGTTGACGCCGAGCAGCGGCGCGCCGCCATACTCGGTATAATCCAGTTTCTTCTTGAGCTGCCTGAACGCGGGCTTACAGATCAGGGCGCCGATCTTTGTGCGCAGGCTCGACATCAGCCCCTGCTTGAGGAGGTCCATGATCAGCCCCGCCGCGCCTTCCGTACCCTTGAGTACGATGTTGCCGTCGAACCCGTCGCAGACGACCACGTCGAACATTCCGCCGAGCACATCCCTGCCTTCGCAGTTGCCGGTGAAGCGCACGGGCGCCGACTTGAGCAACCGGTGTGTTTCCTTGGTCAGTTCGTTGCCTTTCTCTTCCTCCGCGCCGTTGTTTAAAAGGCCCACGCGCGGCTCCTGAACCCCGATGACGCTCTTCATATATGCGGAGCCCATCAGCGCAAACTGCACGAGGTAATCGCTCTTGCAGTCGGTGTTTGCGCCGCAGTCCAGCAGCAGCATGCAGGAATCGACCGTCGGCATGATCGTTGCTAACGCGGGCCGTTTCACGCCCTTGAGCCGTTTGATGATCAGCGTAGCCCCTGTGAGCAGCGCGCCCGTGCTGCCGGCGGAAAGGACGCAATCCGCTTCGCCGTTTGCCACGGCTTCTACCGCGCGCACCATCGAGGAATCCTTCTTCTTACGGATGGCAAGCGTCGGCTGTTCGTCGCAGCCGATCACTTCCGATGTCCCGACGATCGAAACCCGCTCGTCGGCGACACCCAGCGCGGCAAGACCGTCTTTGATGATCGTCTCGTCGCCATACAGCGCGAGGCGAACGTCCTTTTTGAGTTCCGGCAATACGAGCTTGACCCCTTCCAGCACCGCCTGCGGCGCGTGGTCTCCGCCCATTGCGTCAATGGCAATTCTCATGCTTTCTCTTCTCCCCATTCCGCGGCAAGCGCCTGCCGCTGTCCCAAGAATCGTGTTGCGCCGCGCAAAGAGCGATGATTCGTACGAATGATGACGAGAGGGCTGCTCTTTCGGGGTGCATGCGTGATTGGACTATTATACGAAAAAAACGGGATTTGCGCAACGCAAACAGGTGTTTTTGTATACGTATCCTTGATGAAGCAACCGCAGCACAAGCAAAAAGACTTCCGGTATCAAAAGATACGAGAAGTCTTTGTGCTTTTGCAAAACTTGCTGTCGAAGGGTTCGACATATTTCGAAGGATGGATGATCAGGCGTTCTTCTTTTCCTTCTGTTCCATGTCGACGACCAGCTTGCCGCCGTAATACCCGCACGTCTTGCATACCGTGTGGGACGGTACAAGCGAGTGGCACTGCGGGCATTCATTGAGCTGCACTTCCGCTACTTTGAAGTTTGCCGCTCTGCGCGAATCACGCCTTGCCTTGGACGTTTTTCTCTTGGGTACTGCCATGATAATCCCTCCTATTCTTCATCTGATAGCGCCGGGGCAACGCCCTGGGCTTCCTCTGTGGTGCAATCGCATGTGGTCGTGTTTCGGTCCGCGCCGCAGACGGGGCATAAGCCCTTGCAATCCGCCCGGCAGACGCTCGCGATGGGAAGCTCTAAAAAGAGATTGTCCAGCACGGCTTTGTCGAGCGATAGCTCGTCTCCCGAATACGGATAGGTCTCGTCGTCGGACGCCTCGTCTTCCCCTTTTACGAATCGCTCCGAAAAGGAAAACGCGATGCGCTCGACCATGGGTTTTGTGCACCGTGCGCAGATGGTGCTGACGTAGGCTTGCGCCTCGCCGTTCACCGTAAACCCCTTGCCGTCGTAGACATATGTCCCGCGAACGGCAACCGGCTCTGTGAACGAAATCGTCCGCTCGCCGTACATCTGGTCGGAAAATTGTTCCGCCGCTTCAAAAGCAAACAGCTCTCCCGTTTGCCGAATGGCGCTTGCAACCCGAATCCGCATGATCTCCACCGCCTTTGCCGCCGAGGAAATCGGCGCGTCTCTACCAACCAGCGCGCACAAAACTACCGCGCGTTTCCACGCAACCTTTAGTATTGTATCGGTTCAAATGTGTTTTGTCAAGGAGTTACCGCGTGCGCAAATACGATTTTCGCGCGAAAAACGCGCGGTCGCATGGCGTCATCCCCTGCCGCGCTTTGGTGCGCGCCCGCCGCTGGCGCCGCTCTTTTTCCCGCCGCTGCGCGGGGTGTTTCCGCCGCGTTGCTGCGGATAGCGATAGGCACTTCCGCGCTGTTCGTCCGGCGAGAGACGATCCGGCGGAACGAGACAGTTTTTACCGCTGCCGATGAGGTCCTCGCGGTCTGCCTGACGCAGCGCTTTACGGATCAGCGGCCAGTTTCTGCGGATGTGGCACTGCATCAGCGCGCGCTGCATCGCCTTTTCCTCCCGCGTTTTCGCGACATAGACCGGCTGCATCGTAAAGGGATCCAGCCCTGTATGGTACATGCAGGTGGACGCGGTGCCGGGTGTGGGATAAAAATCCTGTACCTGCTCCGGCCTATAATTCTTTTCTTTTAGATATTGTGCGAGCTCAATCGCGTCGTGGATGTTGCTTCCCGGGTGTGAGCTGATCAGGTACGGCACGAGGTATTGCCGCATACCGAGGCTCTTGTTAATCGCCTCGTATTTTTGCACAAACCGCTCGTAGACCGCGTGCGGGGGTTTATTCATATATTTTAGCACGCGGTCGGAGACATGCTCCGGCGCAACCTTGAGCTGGCCAGAGATGTGGTGTTCGATCAGTTCGTGCAAAAATGTATCGTCGCGATCCAACATGGCGTAGTCATAGCGTACACCGCTGCGCACGAACACCTTCTTCACGCGCGGCAATTCGCGCAGTTTCCGAAGAAGCGAAACATAGTCATCCTCCGAGGTGTCGAGGTTCCGGCAGGCGGTAAAGCCGATGCACTGCTTATCCGCGCAGACGCCGCTCTTGAGCTGTTTTTCACAGGCCGGGTGGCGGAAGTTTGCGGTCGGCCCGCCGACATCGTGGATATACCCCTTGAAATCCGGGTCCCAGGTCATCTTCTCCGCCTCGACCAGAATCGAAGCATGGCTTCTGCCCGTGACAACGCGTCCCTGATGGAACGTCAGCGCGCAGAAGTTGCAGTTGCCAAAGCAGCCACGCGCGGAGGTGACGGAGAACGAGACCTCCTCAAGCGCAGGAATGTATCCGCGATACATCGGATGCGGCTTGCGCGTAAACGGGAGCGCATAGACTTCGTCCAGCTCCTTGGTTGAAAGCGGCCGCGCGGGCGGATTGCAGAGCACAAAGCCTTTTTCGTGAGGCTGGAGCAGATGCTTGCCGCGCACGGCATCCTGCTCTCTCGTCTGCATGTTAAATGCTTCGCAGTATTTTTTCTTGTCGCTGACAACCTCGGTGTAAGAAGGAAGCATCACCGCGCCTTTTTTCTCGTCGGCGCTGCTCACGCGCACGCAGGTGCCGGGGATATCCGTAATCTCCGCGACGGGTTTGCCCGCTTTGAGCGCGTCCGCAACCTGAACAACCGCGCGTTCGCCCATGCCGTAGATGAGGATGTCCGCGCATGCGTCATAGAGAATGCTATGCCGCACGCGGTTGTCCCAATAGTCATAGTGCGCAAAGCGGCGAAGGCTCGCCTCGATGCCGCCGATGATGACCGGTACATTGGAGTATGCCTGTTTACAGCGGTTGGCGTAAACAATCGTCGCGCGGTCGGGCCGCTTTCCGGCTATGCCTTCCTCGGTGTAAACATCCGTCGTTCGGTGAGATCCGGAGACGGAATAATGGTTGACCATGCTGTCGATGTTGCCCGAGGAGATGAGAAAGCCGAGTTTCGGTTTGCCCAGCACACGGAACGGCTCCACGCCGTGCCAATCCGGCTGCGCGATGATGCCGACCGTATAACCTCTGCTTTCGAGCAGGCGGGTGATGATCGCCGCACCGAAGCTGGGGTGATCGATATACGCATCCCCGGTGATAAACACAAAATCCAGTTGATCGGTGCCTCTCGCGCGCAAATCCTCACGGCTGACGGGTGGGAAGGCATTTTTTTGTTTTGCCATGTTTCCTATTTACTTTCCGGCGGCTGCGCCGTGGTTTCGTTGGGGCTGTCCTGCGCCGGCTGTTCCGGAGCAGCCGTGCTTTGCGCTGTCTGCAGCGGTTTGTCGTAGTCGAGGCTCTCGTGTTCGGCGATATTGATCAGCAGCTCGTCAAGCCAGTTGACCGCGGCTGTGGACATCCTCTTTGCGCGCTTTTCCGCCTCTTCCGGCGTGAGTTCCTGCTGCGGGATCGCAGTTTTTGCTTCCTCGATGATCTGCGCCTTTGCGTCCTCTTCGCCTTTCACGCGGCTGACCTTGGGCGCGCGGATCGGCTTCCCGCCGCCGCTTCCGCGTGCGATGGAACGCGCGGAGGTCTTCTGCTCCTCTTCGCGCTCTCCGCCTTCCGGCAGTGCGGGCTTCGTACGGCTTCGTCCGGAGTCGATCTCCTTTTTCATGTCCGAAAGCGGTACCTTTTGTCCGTGCTCCAGCTTCTTCATCAGATATTCCATTGCGGAGAGCATCTCGCGTTTCTCCGCCTCATACCGCTCCAGCGTCTCGATGATTTCATCGAGAAAGCCATCGACCTGCTCGATGTCATAGCCCATGAAGGAGCGCGTAAAAACCTTGTTGACGATTTCGTCTATGCGCACAGGCAACCCTCCTTATCCGAAGATACTCGTCCATAGCCCATTCGGTAAAAAATTGGCACACCAACGCGCTGATGTGCCAGTGAATCCTGTTTCGTTATGCGGCCTGTGTTCAAACCAGATCGCCGTAGTCATCCTCGCCGTTGCCCACCACATCATAGTTGTTGGGAGCCACAACAAAGATGCCGCGCGAAATCTTGCACATGGTGCCGTTGAGCGCGTACACCGCGCCGGAGAGGAAGTCCAGGATGCGCTGCGCCGTGTCCAGTTCCAACTCTTCCATGTTTACGATGACGGGCTTCCTGTTTTTCAGGTTGTCGATGATGCTCTGCGTGTCCTCGTAGCTCACGGGATGGTACACGATCATCTTCATTCCGCCGGAGATGGGAAGATTCGCACCGGAGGTATTCTGCGCGCGGTCGGTCCTGCGGTTGGGCGCGGCTGCCGCTCTCCCGCCGCCGAATGCTCCGCCGACGGAGCGTTCCGGCGCTTCGTCGCGGTAATACCCGTCGTCTCTGCGCTCGTCGTCCTGCTCGTCGCTCTCCTCGATTCCGATGAAATCCAAGAATTTCGTATAAAGGCTTGCCATCCGTCTTCCTCCGAAAGCTGTCAGCCGCGGCGCATCGCCTGCGGCATTCTATTCTGGTTATTTTCTGTCTCGCGCGCCGAATATGCGGGACCCAACGCGCACCTGTGTCGCGCCCTCTTCGATGGAAACCGCAAAATCGTGGCTCATACCCATCGAGAGCGTATCGAACACAGCAGGATCAAGGCGCGCACGGAGCCTCTCGAAATGCGCGCGCATGGTTTGAAAATACGGCCGTGCCGCCTCCGCGGTCACGGCGGGCGGAACACACATCAGCCCCCGTAAACGCAAATGCGGAAATTTCGACCAAGATTCCGCGAAAGAATCCAAGTCCCCATCTGGTACGCCGCCCTTTTGGTCTTCCGCACCGATGTTGACCTGGATCAGAATGTCCTGCACAACGTCTTTTGCAGCTGCTTTTTGCTCCAGCTGCTGCGCGAGATTTTGCCGATCCACCGACTCGATCAGGTCGGCAAAACCGCAGACATATTTTATCTTATTCGTCTGCAGTTGTCCAATAAAATGCACGCTGCAACCATGCTGTTCAAAAAAAGTTTTCTTTTCGTTCAATTCTTGCGCATGGTTCTCTCCAAAGCAGGAAACCCCGGCGGCGAAAGCCTCCGCCATGCGCTCCGTGCTCTGGTATTTCGAAACTGCGACGAGAGACACGCCTAAAGGGTCTCTCCCCGCGCGCGCGCAGGCTGTTTCCATCTCCGCGCGCACCTCGAAAATATTCCGCTCGATGTCCGTCATGGTTTGAGATACTTCATTCCGGCGGTTAGATTATCCGAGGCGTTGTGCGCGCGGATGACCGCCTTCTTGTCGCTCTGGGCAAGGATATCCACCTCTACCCGCAGCACGGTATCGCCATAGACGATGTTGATGCCCGGCATGCCGGCGACGATCTCGATCGCTTTGAGCGGCACCACCAGCCCCTGCGCGGATTTGCTGATCGTAGCCGCAACCGTCCGCGTGCCGATGAGTTTGCCGATGTCGGTGTTGAACTCCAGTATGTTCACCACCGCGTTTTCGGAAACCTGGCTGGCGCGCGCGGTCGCGGTGAACTGCTGGTCGGAATAGTTCTGGAACAATACGCTGTATTGTTCGCCCTCCGCAAGCCGCATGGGGTCTGTGGCACTCGTCACAAACGCGATGAACCAATGCGTGTTGTTGATGATGCGATACAACGGCACCTCGCTGGTCGAATCCGCGTTTTTCGCGGTATTGCCGCCGTTGACGACGGTCTTGACCAGCGCGGAGTTGATCGTGGAGAGCTTGTTGACGCTCAGAACCTGCTCGTATCCGTCAAAGTAAAAGCTCACGATGCCAGTGCCGGATGTGTTCTTGATGTCCCGCTTCCACCCGCTCATCACATTTTGCTGGCTCTTAAGGTCACTATAGAGTTGGGTCAGCGTTGTATCCGGCGTGACGATGCTCTGCATCAGCGTCACGCGCTGTGTTTCAAGATCCTTCAGCGTCTGCTCCAGATCGAGCATATCCAGCGTGCTCTGCCCGCGCGACACGGCGCGAATCTGCTTTTCTACCCCGTCGATGCTGCTGTCGAGGTCGAGGAGTTCCTGCGGCGCCTGTCCGCCGAGCAGCTGCATCTGATAATCATAGATCTGCTTTTGCAGATTCAGCAGCGTGACCATCGTTTCGTCCTGGTAACCGCGCTTATAGAGTTGGGCGATGACCTGATCGTTGTTGACCGTCTCGCCTTCCACCACGTCGAACGTGATCTTCTCGAAGGGCTCGGACATGATGATCTTTTCATCGCGGATGATCGCGGCGTTCACCTCAAGATCCGCGCCGAGCGAACCGAACTCGATCTCGCCTGTCTTCTTCAGCGCGTTGGCGACGATGGCTACCAGCGCAATGAAGCCCACCAGAATCAGGATCATCATGAAAAATCGGCCTTTGATGCGCACTCTCGATTTAGCCATTTTTCTCACCGCCGATCTCGTATCCCTGTTTCTGGGATCTGCCATACTGCCTGTCAAAGTTTTCCTGATTTTTGGCTTGATAGAGCGAGAACAGCTCCTCCGCCGTCATTCCACTCTTGAGGCACATGCTCACAAAGAAATGCAGCACGTCGACCAGCTCGCCCTTGAGAGACGCTTCGTCGACGGGTTTCGGGTTTTTCCACCATTTGAAATTGACCTCGTCCAAAACCTCGGAAAGCTCCGAGATCATGGCGAGCACTTCTTTTTGCATCCATTCTTCGCGCGAAAAGGCAACGCCTCTGCGCGTTTCGATATCGTCGTTCAACGACTGCTGCATTTGAAAAATCACATCAAGCTTATCCAAGTTCGGTGTCCTCCGTCCGGTTTGAAAAGGGGCGCCGCAATCGGTCGGTTTCGGGATCAGCGCAGGATCTCACGCAGCGATGCCGCCTGTTTGTTCAAGCGCCCGACAAACGCCGTGCTGGCGTCGTTCCGGTTCAGGCAGACGGGCAGTATCCGTTCAATATCCTCCATTGTAACACACTCGATCTTGCGGATGGTCTCCTGTTCGCTATATTCACGTTTTTGTAACAGCAGCGTCTTACCCAGCGCGTTCATGTGCGCGCTGCTGGACTCCATGCCCAGGAGATAGCTGCCCTTGAGCTGATCGCGGCAGCGCATGAGCTCCTCTTTCGTTACGCCCTCTTTGCGGACGCGTTCGATCTCCTCCAGCATGCGGCTGAGCACTTCCTTCGCCTGCTTTTCACCGGTTCCGGCGTAAAGGGTCAGCGTGCCTGTCTCCGTATAGCTCGTGGGATACGAATAGACCGAATAGGCAAGCCCGAGCTTTTCGCGGATCGACTGGAACAAGCGCGAGCTCATGCTGCCGCCAATGATATTGGAAAGCACGGCCAGCGGATATTG
>CAYPEV010000083.1:0-9772 GCA_964409605.1 uncultured Christensenella sp.
CCGTAGACCTGCGTTTCAAGTTCGGAATAATGCCGGCTCACGTCGGTTTCGCTGAGTTCCGGCAGATGCAGGGGCGATTTGCGCAGCAACGCGCCGTCCAGCTTGGCGGAAGGAACCGTGGGCTTGGGAATCACGGTGCCGCGACGTCCGGCAACGCTCCGTTCAAACGAGAGTTTCATTCTGCCACCGCCTTTCTCAGCGTCTCGATCAATCGATCGATCTGCGCCTTCGTGTTGCGCTCCGTGGCGCACCAGAGGATGCCGCCTTCGACGGGAAGCCCGCCGAGGATGCCCGCGTCTTCGAGCGCTCTGAGCGCCTTGCCGGTGTTCGCGGGCGCATGCGTCAGGAACTCGTGGAAAAACGGCGCGTCCGGATTGACCAGCGCGAAACCGTTGATCTTACCGAGTTCGCCCGCGAGAAAATGCGCGTTGTCATAGCAGGCGCGCGCGACCTCCGAAAGTCCGGCGGGGCCCATCGCGGAGCAATAGGCCGCGGCGGTCAGCGCGCAGAGCGCCTGATTGGAGCAGATGTTGCTGCTGGCCTTTTCGCGGCGGATGTGCTGCTCGCGTGCCTGCAGCGTCAAAACAAAGCAGCGGCGGCCTTGCGCATCGGTGGTTTGCCCTACGATTCTGCCCGGCAGCTTTCGCACCATGTCCTTTTTGCAGGCCATGAACCCAAGGTACGGGCCGCCGAAGCTCAGCGGGATTCCGAGCGGCTGACCGTCGCCAATCGCGACGTCCGCGCCCATCTCGCCGGGGCTACTCAGCAGCGCCATCGCCGTGGGGTTCATGCTCACGACAAGCTTTGCGCCTGCGGCATGTACAAGCTCCGCGATCGCGGGCACATCCTCAATCACGCCAAAATAGTTTGGGGATTGCAGGATCAGGCTCGCGATGCCCGCGTTCAGGGCCGCTTTCAGCGCGTCGAGATCGAGCCTGCCGTTCTTGTTCGGCACGATGGCGTACGGCACATCCGCGCCGAACGAGTAGGTCTTCACCGTCTCGATGGATTCGGGGTTGAGCCCCGCGGCAAGCAGAGTCACGCTCCGGTTTCGCTCGCGGCACATGGCGGCGGCTTCCGCGGCCGCGGTCGCCCCGTCATAGACGGAGGCGTTGCCCGCATCCATGCCGGTGAGTTCGCAGAGAATGGTCTGATATTCGAAGATCGTCTGCAGGATGCCCTGGCTGATCTCCGGCTGATACGGCGTATACGCGGTGACGAACGCTTCCTTTGCGGCGACGCGGCTCACCACGGCGGGGATGTGGTGCCAGTAGGCGCCCGCGCCGCGAAAGATCGCGTCGAACACGCGATTTTTCTTTGCGAGCTGCTTCATCTGTTCCAGCGCTTCAAATTCGGATACACCTGACGGCAGGCCGGCAACGGCATCAGCGGCCTGCAAGCGCAGGTCGGCAGGGATATCCGCATAGAGTTCTTCCATTGTGGAAACGCCGACGGCGCGCATCATCTCGCGCCGCTGCGCCTCGGTGGACGGCAGAAAATTGCCCAAGGCAATCCCTCCTTTTTTTCACACGTATTTGGGGTCTGTATGTTGCCCGTATGTTTTTTGTCGCGGAAAGACAAACAGCCTCCCTTCGGGAGGCCATTTTAGAGTTGATTACGCGTTTGCGCAGAAGGCTTCGTAATCGCTCGCGTCCATGAGCGCGGCAAAGCCGGTTGCGTTTGTGACCTCGATCAGCCATGCGCCATAGGGATCCGCATTGATGCTTTCCGGCGCGGCGGAGAGGGTTTCGTTGACGGCGGACACGGTGCCGGAGACGGGGCTTAACACCTCGGACACGGCCTTGACGCTCTCGATATCGCCCATAGAGGATTCGGCGGTGACGGAATCGCCCACCTGCGGCAGGTCGATGAAGACGATATCGCCCAGCGCATGCTGCGCAAAGTCGCTGAGGCCGACGCGGAAAACGCCGTTTCCGAGGTCGAGCAGCCATTCGTGGGAGCTTGTGTACTTGCGATCGTTTTGCAGTGTCATAAAAAATTTCCTCCAATCAAATGTTAAAATGGAAAACTCTGCAAATGCTTTGCCGTTTCAACGGCGGAAAGAAAAAACGAAAAAAAACAGGACGCGCGAACCAAGTCGCGCGCCCCGTATTGAAACCTGAAAGATTCTTTCGCGATCGTGCTTCTGTGTTTCGATCACGAAATTGCCTCGTCGGTGCCGATGTCTCGGCTTTCCGAAGCTTCGTCGGGTATCGGTCCTTTTGCCTGAGAGTTTGTTGCGCAATCCCCTTCGGCGCTACCCGGTTGGTAGTCTCTCCCGATGCCGTCATCCGAATATGTAATTTTTACGTGGTAAGTGTATCGTATTTTGATCGGAGCTGTCAACGAAAAATCCAATCGGCTCTCCATTCTTTCCCCTCTGCAAAAGCAAAGGCCCCCGGCGTTTGCCGGAGGCCTCGATTACAGCATGGTACCGCTTATTCCGCCTTCTTCTTTTTGCCGAAGAGTTCGCGCCTAAAGAGGATGACGTTCATTGCGACAAACAGCGCGCTCAGCGCGGCCAGGGTGATCCAGATGTTGGTCAGATTCGTCGTTGCAGGATCGGCGGTAAGTCCGATCGGCGCAAAGCCGAGCAGCAGCAGCATCGGAAAACCGAACACGATCGCCCAGAGTTGCTGATAGACGAGGTTGCTAGCCGCAGGCGTCTTAAACAGCGGGTCGATCTCGCGCAGAAGGATCACGCCCGTGCTCGCGGTGCCCGTGAGCATGCCGTAGAGCGAGAGGAACGCCTCCGCCGGATAGTCCGGATAGATGCGCTTGCTGATGATGTCCAGCTGAATATAAGTCGCGACCGCGCCGACGATGCAGATTACGCTCAGCGGAATGATAAACTCGCGATGCGAGAACGCCGAAAGATCGATCGCCGCGATGCTCGCAACCACCATCAGGTCAAACATCACGCCGGAGATGCGCGCGAGCATGAAGTTGTTGAGATACTGCCTGCGCCCGCGGTTGGTCAGCCCTTTTAATACGTTGCGCACAAGGATTGCCATCACGGTGCCGATCAGGAAGTTAAAGCCCCAGACGAGCGGCTTGACGGTGCTCGTGAAAAACCCGCCGAGCGCATCCAATCCCAGCGAGAAGAGATACATCACGCCATAGGCGGCCATATAGGTAAACACCACGAGGCCGATCTGCACCGTGAGCTTATCGAGCGATTCGGAAAGCGGGATCTCTCCCTTTTCCGTGATGGATTCCGCGGTGAGATCCTCCATCTCGTCCGCGTTGAGCAGCAGAGATTTGATCTGCCCTTTTTTCTTCATCCGCTGGAGATAGAAGACCCCGCCGAGGCCCGCGGAAACGAACCCCATCGCGGCGACCGTGAGGCCGAAGCTGCCACCGAAACGGAACGGCGCGTAGGCAGTCGCGGTCTCGTAAACATGTCCCCAGTTATACGCCTGTCCGGGTCCCTGGCCATAGCCCATCGGCAGCAGGAGGCCGGAAGCAGGCCAGTTGCCGAGGAGAAAGAAAAGCCCGAGCGTAATAGCCAAACCCAAAATGCCCTGAAGCAGATAGGAAGAGACGGTGGTCACGCCCGCGTCGAACACAGCCGCGTTGCTCTTTTTATCCTTCTCGCGCTTGGTGGATCGCAGAGCCATCGCGACAAATCCGAGGCCGAGGCCGTGATACGTCAGCGTTTCCATCGTGACCTTGCTGAACAGCGAGGTGCCAACGATCTTTTCATACGCGATGTTGGCGAACAAAATCAAAAAACCGCCGAGAACGGAACTCGGAATCAGAGACTGCCGAAGCGGTTTGATCAGGCGGCGCAGCATGTTGGCCGTCAGCATGCCCACCAGCAGTATGGTCAGTTCGATCATCAGCGCCCAAACGCCGGGATCCCAGAAATTGTGCCCTGTTGTCATGATTGTGGCTCCTTTGCGTGATATGCGTCCGTTACGGGTCTCCATTTTTTTGCCGGCGTATAACCGGCAATCGCACTTTATCAAGGATACCACGTCCGCGCGGGTATAGTAAATTGCGTTTCCGATTTTTCGCGTCACATCCGCCTTGTTCGTCCAATGCTCCCAGCGACGGCTTCTGCCTCGCGCATCATTCAACAGCAGATCAAACCCCGCTCCTCCCGCCGGCTTCGGCGGAGTTCACATAAAAACTGCGCGCCCGTTTACAGGGCGCGCAGTTTTTTAGGATACGACCGGATGATTATGCTTCGAGGCTTGCCGCTTCTTCATCGGACAGATACGCGGACGGAGCGGGTTTTACGCCCTTCGCCCAGCCAATCCAGTTGGTGACGAAGAACGCCAGTGTTCCAACCGCACAGCCGAAGACCACAGGCAGCAGTCCCAGATAGAAGGATCCGCCGCTGAGGATCTGCCAGACAACAACACCGATGGTTCCGGCGACGATGGAAATAATGCCGGACGCTTTGATCGCGCGCGGTACCACCAAACCGAGGCCGTAAGCCGCGAACGGCCCCGCGCAGCGGATGGCGAACGCAAACGTGTTCAAGGTCACGATATCAATACCGAAGAAGGTAATGCACATCGCAACCAGGCAGGCGATTACGTTGCTCAGGCGCGTTGCAAAGATGATCGTTTTTTCGGACATCTCTTTTTTATTGATGAATTTGCGATAGATATCGTTGATGAATATCGAGGACATGCACAGCAGGTTCGAGTCCGCGCTGGACATCGTCGCCGAAATGATAGCCGCGGAGATGAGACCCGTTACGAGCGGCGGCGCGTAGAAGTTTGTAACATCCATCATCGCCGTCTTTGCGGTGATGTTCGGGATCTGATCCTGCAGCGCGAATGCCGCAAGGCCGAGCAGCGCCGGGAAGATGGACATCGCAGCCATCAGGACCGCGGAGAGGAACGCCGAGCCCTGGGCGGTCTTTTCGTCCTTTGCAGACGCAAAACGGCTTACCATTTCGGGGCCCGAGAGGAAGGTGCAGAAATAGTTGAAGATGTAACCGATGATGGTGACCCAGCCGATCGCCGTGAAGCTAAGCTTCGCCGCGGGCAGTTTTGCCGCGATGGCCGCCCAGCCGCCAGCATCCACAAGCACGATCGGCGTTGCAACCGCAAGGCCTACGAGGATGATCACAAACTGGACAAGGTCGGTGATCTGATCCGCAATCATGCCGCCGAGCGTCGTGTAGATGATCGTTACCGCTCCGGCAACGAGCAGGCACACATTCAGCGGAATTCCGGTCAGCGTCGAAATAACGGCGCCGGAAGCCATGATCTGCGAACTCGTCAGGCAGAAAAGAGCGAGGATGTTCAGAACTGCGGTAATGGTGCTCGTTACGTTTCCGAACCGGCGTCCGACGACTTCAGGAATGGTAATGGAAAGTGATTTTCGAATTTTGGGCGCAAAGAACGCCAGCGGGATCATGGCAATAGACGCGGCAAGCACATACCAGCTTGCGCTCATGCCCCAGTCTCCGAACGCTTTTGCGGCGAGGCCGGTTGTACTGCCTCCGCCAATGTTGTTGGCCGAGAGAGAGAACGCCACCATAAACAAGCCCATGCGGCGTCCCGCAATCATGTAGTCTTTGCTGTCTTTGATCTTTGTTTTACCGACAACAAAACCGACGACCAACATGCCAATGAGATAGGCAACGACAACAACCAATGCTACTAAATTCATGTTCCACCCCAATGAATCATATTTCGCATTTCTGCGATACAGCAATTTTATCTGAACTCTATATCCAAAATCAATAAAATTTTTCAGCCTGTACAAATTTTTGTCACTTTGTAATCGGGCTGTCATCCGCACAAGCGGTTATTCTTGTATGCACGCCCGAATCTCCGGTATTTCGTACGCTTTTTTGGAACGAATGTCGCAAAAAATTCCAAAAAACCCATTAAAAATGCCATTCCGTTTGTCACGTTGTAACTCGTCCGCGGCGAGCCTGCCGGGTTTTCCGGCGCACGCACCGGAATCTGTGGAACATTGTCCGCTTTTCGGTTCAAATGTCACACAAAAGACCGAATATAAGCCAAAAAACAAGCCATTTCTATCGATTCATAATTGCATTCTGTTTCATCCTATGTTATTATCGTTTGATGCTGGCGATTTATGCCAATTTCGAATTCCGATACATCGATATACAGTTGGAGGAGCACATGGCAACCTTTGAAAAACTCGAAAACAACCGCGCAAAACTGACGATTTCCGTTTCGCCTGAGGCGTTCGGCGCAGCCGTACAGAAAGCTTACCAGAAAACCGCAAACCGCTTCAACGTGCCGGGCTTCCGCAAAGGGAAAGCCCCGCGCAAAGTCATCGAGAGCATGTACGGCGAGAGCGCCTTCTACGAAGAAGCGTTCGATCTCGTCTGGGGCGAGGCGTATGACGCGGCGCTTGCCGAGCATAAGCTCACCGCCGTGGACAAGCCCTCGCTGGATATCACGACCATCGGCGCGGAAGGCGTTGCCTTCACCGCGGAGGTACAGCTCAAGCCCGAGGTCACCCTCGGCGCATACAGGAAGCTTGAAGTACCGGAACCCGACTTTGCGGTCCGGGACGATGAAGTGCTCGCCGAGATCGAAAAAGAACGCGAGAAGAACGCGCGCTTTGTCGAAGTCGACCGCGCGGTGGAAAACGGCGATCGCGTGATCCTCGACTATTCCGGCAGCGTCAACGGCGAGAAGTTTGAAGGCGGCACGGCGGAAGACCAGCTGCTCATCATCGGCTCCGGCACGTTTATCCCCGGTTTTGAAGAACAGCTCATCGGCCTCAAGGCAGGTGAGGAGAAGGACATCAACGTCAAGTTCCCGGAGGAGTATTCCGCTCCGCTCGCCGGAAAAGACGCGGTATTCGCCGTCAAGATCAAGGGCGTGCAGATCAAAGAGCTGCCCGCGCTGGACGACGAGTTTGCAAAGGACATTTCGGACTTTGAAACCCTCGACGCCCTGAAAGCCGACAAAAAGGCGAAGATGGAAGAAAAGGCCGCGAAGAACCGCCAGACCGCGATTGAGAACATCGCGCTCCAGAAAGCCGCGGACAACGCCATCGTCGACATTCCCGGCGTGATGGTCGAGCGCCAGATCAACTACATGCTGCGCGATATCTCCTATCAGCTGAGCATGAGCGGTCTTTCGCTGGAAGACTATGTGAAATATACCGGCACGGACATGAACGGCCTCAAGGAAAGCTATCGCACCGAAGCCGCCGCACGCGTCAAGATGCAGCTGGTCATCGAAGCCATCGGCGAGAAGGAAGGCGTTTCCTGCACCGAGGACGACAGGAAGGCCATCATCGCAGAATATGCGGAAGGCAGCGGCAAGAGCGCGGAAGAGTTCGAAAAATCGCTCTCCGAAGACGACCGCGAATACCTCAGCGACAACGTCGTTGCGCGCAAGGCCGTCAAGATCGTGACCGACAGCGCAGTGCTCGTCAAGGGCGATCCCGCCGAGAAGAAGCCCGCGAAGAAGTCCGCAAAGAAGGCGGATGACGCAGAAGAAGCCGCGGAAAAGCCCGCAAAGAAATCCGCAAAGAAAGCGGAGCCGAAGGAGTAACACTCCCCCGAGCACCGCAAAGCAACCCCATTTCCCCGAGAAGGAGGGAACAAACATGAACCTGATTCCAATGGTTATCGAGCAGACGAGCCATGGCGAACGCAGCTATGACATCTACAGCCGCCTGCTCAAAGACCGCATCATCTTTATCGGAGGGCCGATCGACGACGACATCGCGAACAGCGTCGTGGCACAGCTGCTCTTTTTGGAGGGCGACGACCCCGATAAAGACATCAACCTCTATATCAACTCACCCGGCGGCTCCGTCAGCGCGGGGCTTGCCATCTACGATACGATGCAGTACATCAAATGCGAAGTATCCACGATCTGCATCGGACTTGCCGCGTCGATGGGCGCGTTCCTGCTCGCGGCGGGTGCAAAAGGCAAGAGAAAGGCGCTGCCCAACGCCGAGATCATGATCCATCAGGTCAGCGGCGGCGCGCACGGACAGGCCACGGACATCAACATCCAGGCCGAGCAGATTCTCAAACTCAAAAAGAGGCTCAACGAGATCCTCGCGGAACGCACCGGCCAGAGCGTCGAGCGCGTCACGCAGGACACCGAGCGGGACAATTACATGAGCGCCGAGGAGGCGCGCGCGTACGGACTGATCGACGAGGTCTTTCCCCCGCGCAGATAACCCGGAAAGGGGTAGTTTATGACAAAAGTTGAAGATTCGTCCGTCGTGCGTTGTTCGTTTTGCGGAAAAGCGCAGGAGGACGTTCACCGCATCATCGCGGGGCCCGGCGTGAACATCTGCAACGAGTGCGTCGAACTCTGCCGCGAAATCATCGAGGAGGATGTGGAGGCCGAACCCATCGACCTGACGAACATCCCCAAGCCGCAGGAGATCGTTTCCCAGCTCAACCAGTACGTCATCGGCCAGGATATGGCAAAGCGCGCGCTGGCGGTCGCGGTGTATAACCACTACAAGCGCATCCACACCCCCGCGAAGAAGGACGACGAGGTCGAGCTGCAAAAGAGCAACATCATCATGCTCGGGCCTACGGGCAGCGGCAAGACAATGCTCGCGCAGACGCTCGCGCGCATCCTGAACGTACCGTTCGCCGTTGCGGACGCAACGAGCCTCACCGAGGCGGGCTATGTCGGCGAGGATGTGGAAAACATCCTGCTCAAGCTCATCCAGGCCGCGGACTACGATGTCGAGAAAGCCAGCAAGGGCATCATCTACATCGACGAGATCGACAAGATCGCGCGAAAAGGCGAGAACGTCTCCATCACGCGCGATGTCTCCGGCGAAGGCGTGCAGCAGGCGCTCTTAAAGATCCTCGAAGGCACGGTCGCCTCCGTTCCGCCGCAGGGCGGGCGTAAGCACCCTCACCAGGAGTTCATCCAGATCGACACGACGAATATCCTCTTCGTCTGCGGCGGCGCGTTCTCCGGCATCGACAAGATCATCGAAAAACGCATCGGCCACAAGATCCTGGGCTTTGGCGCGGAAGTGACGAGCAACGTCCAGAAGGACGTTGGCGAGACGCTCAAGAGCATCCTGCCGGAAGACCTTTTGAAGTTCGGGCTGATTCCGGAGTTTGTCGGCCGTATGCCGATTATCGTCACGCTGGAAAACCTCGACGAGAACGCGCTGATGCGCATCCTCACCGAGCCCAAGAACGCGCTGACGAAGCAGTATCAGCGGCTGTTCGAGATGGACGGCGTGGAACTGAGCTTTGACGAAGAGGCGCTCAGAGCCGTGGCGAAGAAGGCCATCGAGCGCAAGACCGGCGCGCGCGGGCTTCGTGCCATCCTCGAGGACGTCATGCTGGATATCATGTTCGATATCCCCTCGCGGGACGATATCGGCTTCTGCCGGATCACGAAGGACGTTATCGACAAGGTCTGCCCGCCGCTGCTCGTCGAGAGCACGGCCGAGAAGAAGGCTGCGAAGAAACCCAAGCAGTCGGCGTAACGAACACAGCACAAGTGCGCGGAACCGTTCGGTTCCGCGCTCTTTTTGCGCAGCTTCTGCTTGTATACTTCGAAAGATGTCTGAATTTTACCTTGCGTAGTAATATACAAAATTCAGCCGCATGCCCTTGCCTTTATTCACCCCGCGTGGTAGCATGCGCCGCAGGCGCACATTTCCCTCTACAGCTTCCCCTGTACGGTGACGGTGGTAAACGTGCGCAGCGTGTGCTGCATGCGCTCCTGCTTCAAGAGCGGCAGGACGTTGCGGACGATCTCCACGCGCGTGATTCCGGTCAGTTCCATCAGCATTTCGGAAGCGGCGCGGATGCTCGGATTCT
>CAYPEV010000084.1:0-9763 GCA_964409605.1 uncultured Christensenella sp.
GATAGCTGACATACGCCTTGGAGCGCAGGCACTTGACGCGGAAGATCTCCACGTCATCCTTTTTTTCGTGCAGCGGCAGATCGCCAAACGCCATCGTCACCACGTGGACGTCGTGTCCGCGCGCGGCGAGATGGCGGGCAATATCCGCGGCAACGGGGGCGGCGCCGCCGCCGATTGGCGGATATTCATAGTTGAGGGTCAAAATTTTCATAAAATCATGCGCGCTTTCCTGTTTCGTGTGTCCGCGGTGAAGCGGCTCGCGTCAGCGTTGCGTATCCTCGGTGTTTTCCGTGACGGCGCGGATGTTGTAGGACTTGTCGTTCGTCGTTTCGCGGTAGGTCTTGGAGACGATATCCGCAATCAACCCGAACACGAAGAACTGGATTCCCGTGATGAGCAGCAGAGCCGTCAAAAGCGGCCATTCCGTGTTGCCGATCTCGCCGTGAATGCAGAAGAGCACGACGCTCACGATGCCGGAAACAGTGCCGAGGAGCAGCAGAACCAACCCGATCGTACCGAAGAGATGCAGCGGGCGGGAGGCGAATTTGGACCAGAACCAGAGGCTGATCATATCCACAAAGCCCTTGAAGGTTCGCTTCCAGTTGTATTTCGTGACGCCTGCCGTGCGCGGGCGGTGGTTGACGACCATTTCGCCGATGGAGAATCCCCGGATCTTCAGGATTGCGGGGATGAATCGATGCATCTCGCCGTACAGGTGCACGCCCTCAAAGCACTCTTTGCGGTAGACCTTCAGGCTGCAGCCGGAGTCGTGGATGCCGTCGCGCACGATCAGCCAGCGCAGGAAGTTTGCCCCGCGCGAGGTGAAGCGTTTGAAGAAGGAATCCTTGCGGTGCTTTCTCCAGCCGCTGACCACGTCGAGCTTGTTCTCCTCTAGGTATTCGATCATCTTCGGGATATCGGCGGGGTCGTTCTGCAGGTCTCCGTCCATGGTGACGATATAGTCGTACTGCGCGGCCTGGATGCCCGCGTCCATCGCGGCGGTCTGGCCGAAGTTGCGGCGCAGCTCGATGAGCTTGACGGGAGAGAGCGTCTTTGCGAGCTCGCAGGTCCTGTCCTTGGAGCCGTCGTCCACGAAGATGATCTCATACGGAAGATTCATCTGCTCCAGAAGCGCCTTGCATTGGCGATGAAGCTCCAGAACATTTCCTTCCTCGTTAAACAGCGGCGCAACAAGCGATATACCCTTCATGCGAATATCCTTCTTTGTTCCATATTTATTTGAGTGTAGAAAACCGCGTGTTTTTCACGCGTATTTATGTTTTTTGAAAAGCCGCTCACAGCGCGCTATGCCTGCGCGGCGTCTTTTTTCTTCCGGCGTTTGCGGAGCACGAGCACGAGCGCGTAAAGTCCCAGCGACGTCGCGGAAATACCGGCATATAATCCCTGATGCGGCACACGGTACGAAAGTTTCACCTGGTTTTCTCCCGCGTCCAGATAGACGCCCATGAACCCGCCGTCCACCAGCTCCAGCTTGGCGGGCGCACCGTTTACCGTCGCGCTCCAACCCGTATCGGTGAGGAACGTAAAGGTCAACAGCGCGGGGTGATCCAGCGCAATGGTTCCCTCGATTCCGCGGTTATCCAGCCGCGTGAAACGGAACGGCGTTTGCATAAGGCGCGCACTCGCCGCGTCATAGGGCGCAAAATAGTCGTCCTGTGCTTCCGAGATGCTGGCAAACGAGACGGTGCCGCTGAGCCACATCACATCGAGGCGCAGATACTGCGCGCCGCGGATCGGAAGCTCGAGCAAAAGTTCGTTCTGCCCCGGCGGTGTAGAATACCACATCGAGTTTTCACTCGTAAACACGCCGTCCGCCCCTGCCCAGGAAAGCGTGAACGTCTCGCCTTCGTTCGAGCCCAGCACGGAGTCGATGTTTGCGTAGATAAGCGCATAGTCGGCGTCCACGGGGCGGTCCAGCGTTGCGGTGACGCGCGAAATCTGAGTCAGATCCGGCAGCGTCAGGCTCTCAGTCTCCTGCGTGAGCGGGATTGCGGTGTTTGCAAGCACCGCGTGCAGATCCCGTTCGGGCTTGCTTGCAACCGTAAGCGCGGACGAGAGCAGCGGGGAGCCGTCCTCCACCATCGCATGCGAAAGCAGCGCCTCGCGCCGCTCCAGCTGGGGCATGCGCTCGATATCGGAGGCGGAGATCACGCTGTCAAACGCGATGGCGAGCGGCAGCGCGTGCTCGTTTTTCAAAACCCAGTTGTCGCTTTCGTCGGAGAGGGTGTAGCCATAGGGAACGATCGGTTCGCTCGCCACGCTGGTTTTGGGCAGTACGACATACCGGACACCGAGCAGCGACTGAATCGGCAGCATGCTGGTGAACTCGTTATTGGCAAACGTGCGGTAACCGAACTGGTTGAGCAGGTTGCCGCCCACGAGCCCCGCAAAACGGTTGTATTCGTTGGAGACGCCGGAGCCGCCGTCATAAGTGCTGGTCGAAAGATAGTCGTTGACCTGGCCATCGCAGCGCAGATCCTTAAAGGAAGAGTCAAAATTGGTGATCCGGAAATAGTCCGCGTCGTCTTCTTTGAGGGACGCCGCAAGGTCGCGAATGCCGTTATTGAGATAGGAAGCGCGATACTCTTCCATGGAGAGCGTCAGGCGGTGATCGACCGAGGTATAGGAGTTCACCCACAGATCGACGAACAGCACGCCCGCGAGCAGGATGGCCATCCAAGACTTTTTGCGCAGCGAAGCCAGCAGAACCGCCGCCATGCTGACGCTCACGATGGCGATGGTGATCCACGCCGCCGTCGTATCGATGGGGCGGATGTCCGTCAGCGTTAGCCCAAGCAGCACCGCGAGCACACCGCCGCCCGTAAGTAGGAACAGCGGGCGGTTGAACACGCCCTCCTTGAAGAAGCGGTCCCAAACGAGCGCCGCGAAATACAGCATGATGATCGTGATGTAGAACGACGTGAGCTTGAAGCGGTCATAGGCGAAGCCGTTCATCAAAAGACGAAGCGGCGAGAACACGACATAGACGCCGATTGCACCAACCGCAAGCAGATACCAGAGACGCTTCTTGTTCTCGGTTTTTACAAATACCTGCGGGATCATCATCACGTTGATCGCGCCGATCACGAACGCGGGCCCGCAGACATAGGTGTTGCGGCCGGTATAGGTCACGGAGTTGCCGAAGATCTCGTTGGAGAAACTGCGGAGAAAACTGGTCAATATGGCGTTGGTGCTGACGAGTTCACTCATGCCCTTGGCGGCTTGTCCGCTGACGGTGGAGAGGCGGTTGGAGCTCGCCAGATCCCGGTATCCCGGCAGGATGAGCAAGGCGACGAACGCGTACCCAAGGAGCTGGAGGCCCATCACGCGGAGCGTACGGGGAACGACAGCCCCGAATTTGACGGGCTCGCCGTCCGCATAGCAGCGAAAGATGGTGTAGACCGCGAAAAACAGGAAATAGAAGATCGCGCGCACCGCGTCAAAGCTCTGCACAAGCAGCGCGCTCGCGATCGGGAAAAGCCAGATGTTGCCGCGGCGATAGAGAAGCTCCAGCGCATAGAGCGCGAGGGCAACGAAGAGATATTCGTTGGAATAGGAAAAGAACGCAAGCCGCGTGAGCATCGCGCCGCTAAACGCGTAGCCAAGGCCCGTAAGCACGCAGGCGCGATAGTCGAAGCCGCGTTCCCGCGTAAATTTATAAAAGAACCAGCCCGCGAAGATGGTCTTCAGCGCCTGAAACACGCCCATCATATACGGCACGCTTTTTTCGCCGAAGAGCGTGAGCAGCGTATCCGTCAGATTCAGCCCGCTTTCAAACTGTCCGAGGCCCAGGAGGATGTTGTAGCGCGCGAGGTTTCCGTCCTGAAAGAGCGTGCGCGCGCGGTTCATCAGGATCGGGATCGTCTGATAATAGGAATCATCCCCGACATCGACAAACACAAACGCCTGTATGCCAAACAGGAATTTCCAATAGACCGAAACGGTCAAAAGGACGAGCAGGATAAAATAAATCCAATCCTGCCGTTTTGATGGATCCTCCAGCTTCAGAATCGGGTTTTTCTGCTGGCTTGAACGTATCATGTAAGGATTCAAGGGGTTCCTCCTGACCAAAGGACGTTGTTGTTTCTGAAAAAATTCAGCACTCTACATTATAGCAACCCCGATTTGGCAATGTCAACGCGCGGGCGATTCTGCCGGAGCGAATCATCGCTCCAATCCCGCGCGAGAAACGCGGTGTAACACGGGCGTTTTGCCGCGCCGCAAAGGGGCTCGGGTATTACTCCTTGCCGGCTGTAAGCCGCACATCCGGCAGGCGCGAATGGTCGATCATCGTCAGCCAGCCGTAGAGGATGCCGAGCATCGTCATGGCGAGGATGCGGTACTGAAAATGCGCGTGCATATACATCGGCTGCGTGCCGAATAGAATCCAGACGATCGGGATGCCTGCGACAAGCAGCATCACGCCTCCGCGCGCATAGGTGGCACGGTCTTTTGCGCGCAGCAGAAGGAAAAAGACGAGTGCCGCGAGCGCGACCGCGCCGAACGCAAACAGCATCGGACGGTCAAACAGATGCTTGAACGCGGAGATGATCGCGGCCAACGTATCATAGCGGAACAGGTAGTCCGGATCCTTCACGATGCCGAGGCGTTGGATCGCGGAGCCCCAGGCGGAAGCAAACGCGTTTTGATCTGTAAACAGCGTCGTCAGCGCGAGCTTCGTGATCCACATCGAGACATAGGCGGCGAACCACACGCCAAAGAGCTTGAGCGATTGCAGCAGCATGTGCTTCGCCTTCGGGGGATTGGCCGAATAGCTCTGGCAGATGAGCAGCGAGAGCAGCGGAAAGCCCACGGTAAGCAGTGGGGTGGTATAGAAATCGAAGAACATCGTTGCCATGCCGAGGATCATGAACCCCATCGGCGCCTGCTCCGGATGCCTGAGCCATCTTGGCACAAACAGCATGCCGATAAACGCGATATAGAAACACACGCTGTATTGAAACAATGCCTGTGCAACCACGGGGTTGACGAACAGTACGCTCGCGGTGAAGAGCATCGGCGGCCAAACGGAACGCGTCGTGAACGCAAGCATGAGTGTACCCGCGGCCATCAGCAGGAAGAAACCCCACATGAGGAATGTCCGCATGCTTTCATACGGCATCACGGAGAGCAGCCCGCGCACATAGATACGGAAGCCGTGCCAGTAACGCGTGTAGAACACGTCCGCTTGCTCGTGGTTTTTGACCGAATTGCGCGCGTCCTCCAGCGTGAAATCGTCCTCCAGCGGGTACGCGTTCTTCAGCACGCTGCCGGGCGAGCTTTTCACGTCCATAGACGTTGAGAGCGAGAGGATGATGACCTCCGTCCAGTCGTCAAGGTGGTAGGAGCCCCATTTTTGCCGCAGGATGTTCGAGTTTGCGTATTCCGGCTCCAGATTGTCGATCGAGAGCAGATAGTTCTTCTCCACCTGATCCTGCGGGAACAGGCCGGACAGAAACAGCAGCCCGACGCCTGTCATGACCAGAAGCATATATACGATGAGGTATTTCAGGAATTTTGATTTCATTGGGCGTACATTCCTTCCGAACATCCGTTTTCAGACATGAGAGAAATCCGAAATTGCGTCTGCGACGAGGCGGCCCGGCTTTTGAAACGCCGCCTCCGGCCATCCCGTCGCATGCGGGGAAGCCGATCGGATCGATTCCAACATTGTACCATATCGCATGGTATACCGAAAGAAGGAATGATCGTTTGCCGCCGGTTTCCGCGTGGTTCAAGAGGCTGCCGACTCGCTCGCTCAAGGATTTCGCGCGAAAAACGCCGCGCGGCTTCGTCAAGTAACGCAAAAATAACCTGACAGACGGGGCTTGTCGTATTGATAGGGGAAAGTATATCTGCTACAATTCAATTTAATGTATCGCTTCGTTGTGCATCTGCTCCCATAGACAAGAGACAAACAGAGATACAGTAAAAATCGGTCGTTTTTCCGAGCGGTGTGTTCATAGGGCCGCTATTTTATCGGGAACCCGCTTCGCAGCACCAAATATCACCCGCCGTTCGGGTGAATCTTTTCCAATAGATGAGGGCAGTATGCTGAAACGAATCGTCGCTTTATTTACGATGTTGGTTGTTATCTTTAGCGTGGGCACAACGCATGCAGAGTCGGAAACGAGCCGGTGCGGCGCCGACCTCATGATCATCTGCGCACATCCGGGAGACGAATATCTCTTCCTTGGCGGCGCGCTGCCGCTCTATGTTGGCGAGCAGGGCAGGAGCGCGGTTGTGGTCTATCTCTCCAGCGAGAGTGAAGCGCAGCGCGAACAGGCGAAAGAGAGCCTCGCGGTCTATGGCGATCGTGTGCAGGCGGTCTTCGGCGATTTTTCCTATGCGTACACCAGCACGAAGGACGATGCGGCGAAATATTGGGACATCAACGCGGTGACGGGTTATATCGTCGGCGTCATACGGGAATATAAGCCCGCGATCGTGATCACACACGATCGAAACGGCGAATACGGACACGGCGCGCACTATCTCGCGTTTGACGCAACGTATCAGGCGGTGCCGTTCGCCGCGCAAGCGGGCAGATATGCGGAAAGCACGGCACTCTACGGCACATGGCAGGTGCAGCGCTTCTTTGCGCATCTTTACGGCGAAACGCCTGTCTCGCTCGACCGCAGCCAGCCGTTGACGCACTTTGACGGAATGAGCGCTCTGGAACTCGATCAAGCATGCTATCAAACCTACGAAAAGACGTATCCGATCAAAATGACGGATGGAGACGGCTATACCTGCGCCAAATACGGCCTTGTTTCCGCCGCGGAAGGTGCGGCGTTTGACCCCGCCTCCGGAGATTTATTCGATGGCATCGACGAATCGATCCTGACGCCGAAGGTCACCCCGGCGCCGAAACCGACGGAAACCCCCGTCCCGGCCCCGCAGCCGGAAACCGGGGCGGAAGCGCAGGACACGCAGCAGGCCGCGCAGACGCAGGAGCCGGCGACAAGCGGCGCGAACGCAGGCGTCAATCTTTGGACGATTTTGCTGATCGCGTCGGGCGCGCTGACGCTGGCCGCCGCCGCGCTTGCGATCTTCCTGAAAAAAGAATCAAACGGAAAGAAGGTCTTCGCCTTTGTCTGCGCGGGGCTCCTTATACTCAGCGCTTTTTTCGCGGGAATGGCATTTTTACGCAAACCCGCGGCGCAGGAAGAGCAAAAGACCGTGGAGGCGGCTGTTTCCGCCGCGCCGGAGGCTTCGCCTTCGCCCGCGCCATCCGAAGCGCCAGCGGAACCCACGCCGACCCCGCATCCCTGGGCGGAGTATTTCCGCCAACCGACCGATCCGGCGGAGGTCGTGATCAAGGATCCGGCAAACGAACACTGGGAATATCGCTCGGATAATCTCTCGATCATCGTCGACCGCGTGCACATCACACGCGCGAACGGAGACCCGATCTGCTATTGCGTCGCGAATATCCGCATGCGCAACGAGGACGCGTTTCAGGCGGGCGTTCGCAACGACAATCCGCACGCAGCGCCGGGACTGGAACACGCCTGGCATATGGCGCGGCGCTACCGCGCGGTGCTCGGCATCACGGGAGACAACCTGATTCAAGCCGAGGTGGCGAAAAAGGGAATCCTGATGCGAAACGGCAAGATCTACAGCATCAATCAGGGACAGGATACGCTTGCGTTCTTCCCCGATACGCTGAGCATGGATGTCTTCCGCCCGAAGGCGACGACGCCGCAGGCGCTGCTGGATCAGGGAGTGCTCAACACCTTCTCCTTTGGCCCGACGATGCTCTACAACGGCACGCGGGACACAAAATCCAGACGCGGCAATCTGGGGCGGCAGAATCCGCGCAGCGGAATCGGCATGGTGGAACCGGGGCACTTCGTCGCGATCACCGTGGACGGGCGCCAGAAGGGCTATAGCGTCGGTATGTCGATGGACGAACTGACCCAGCTGTTCTACTCCTATGGCTGCCAGATTGCGTACAATCTCGACGGCGGCAGCTCCGTTGCGATGATCTTCATGGGCGAGTGCCTCAACCAGCACAGCGGCGTTGGCAGCGACGTGCAGCGCCCCTGGACGGACGGGCTTCTCTGGGGCAAATCCGAATTGGTCCCGACGGTGGACGACCCCGTCTATAACGACGGAAGCCAACCCTGGGTGATGCCGCCGGAAGGGAAATAGGGCAGGAACGCTTTTCCCCAAACGTAGAACGCACGGGAAGATTTCTACTCAACAAACGATACGAAACGAATCTGCCGCCTTCGGGCGGCTTTTTCGCGCGCGAAAATTCTGCTTTCGATTGAGCTGGTATATCAAAAAGATATATGCCGGTACTTGCGATTGATCTTCGGGTGGTATAATATATCTATCAGATAGATAAAGGGAGGGTGCGCATTTGCGTCAGACGGATTATGTGATCTTGGGGCTCCTTGCGGAGCAGCCGCTCAGCGGGTATCAGATCAAGAAAATCGTCGACATTCGCTTCCGGTTTTTTTGGAGCGAGAGCTTCGGACAGATTTTCCCCGCGCTCAAGTCGCTCGCCGCCGCGGGGCTTGCGGCGGAATGCGAGAACGATCCGGCAGGCGGGCGCGCGGCGAAGCGGTATCGGATCACGTCCGCGGGGAAGGCCGCGCTCATAGACTGGCTCCATAAACCCGTCGAGAAGGAATCGTTGCGTCTGGAGATCCTGCTCAAGACGTATTTCTCCAACTATACGGAGCCGAGTGCGATGCTCTCGCATCTGGCGGCGTTTGCGCAGAGCCATGCGCAGCAGCTGCACGTGCTCGGACTCTTTCAAAAGGAGCTGGAACAAATCCCGGACGAGGACGAAAATCACCGCGAGGTACTCCGCGTGATCGATTTCGGGATCAAGGCGAACCGCGCGTATCTCGACTGGTGCGGCGAGACGCAGCGATATTTTGAACAAAAACAAGCGCGTCTACGCGAGATGACAAAGGAGTAAAAAAGCATGCGACAGCAAATACGCAGGATTCTGCTCTATGGTTCCCTGTTTTTGTTTCCAATTACGATGAACTTTCTCTCGCCCTATGTCTCGATCGACGGGGCGTTCGCGGGCGTGCTCTCCGGCAGCGCGATGATGTTCCTGCTGCTCTTCTTCTCCGGCCTGTTCTTCGGGCGCGCCTGGTGCGGCTGGCTGTGCCCCGCGGGCGGTGTCGCAGAGATCGCGCAGACGGTGAACCCGAAACCCGCGAACGCGAAGCGGCTCCGCATCGTGCGATACGTGATCTTCGGGATTTGGTTCAGCGTGCTTGTCGCGGGCTTTGTGCTCGCGGGCGGTATACGCGGCATCGACCCCCTGCGACTGACGGAGCGGTATATTTCGGTCGACGAGCCGGTCAAGTACATCATGTATTATCTTGTGCTGGGGTTATTCTTTGCGCTCGATCTCGCGCTGGGCCGGCGCGGCGCCTGCCACGGCATCTGCTGGATGAGCCCGTTCCTCAACGCGGGGCAGCTGGCGGGTAGGCTGCTTCATCTGCCGCAGATGCGCATCAAAGCGGAGCCGGAGGGCTGTATCGATTGCAAAAAATGCAACGCCAAATGCCCGATGAGCATCGACGTCAACGCCGCGGTCAAGACCGGCAGCGTCAAAAGCCTCGACTGCATCCTCTGCGGCGAATGCGTGGACGTCTGCCCGAAGAGCGTGCTGTCGTATCGCAAGCCGAAATAAGATACCTACATGGATGAAACAAAGCCGGACGCGCTTGTGTTCGGCTTTTTTCGTTTGCTCGTTGACGCGTTCCCC
>CAYPEV010000085.1:0-9733 GCA_964409605.1 uncultured Christensenella sp.
AGGGGGAGCGGCCGTTGAGGCGCTCGTCGCCGGAAAACAGCCCGTTCGCAAGCGCGTGATATTGGTCGATGGCGGTCAGGCCTGCTCGTGCATCTTCTGCACCATTCGCACTGGCACCGAAAAATACGTCCAGCGCGGGCATCTTGAGCGCCATCGCGAGATTGACGGAATGCGTCTGATGGAATGCCTGCAAAAACGGCGAGGCGTTGCCTGCTTCAATCGCTTTCTTCGTCTTTGGCTTTGGCGGGACAATCGGCTTGCCCTGCTTGACGCGTGCTTTTTTCAGCCGCTTTGCCGTCCAGTCCTGTATCAGCGTGATCCGCTTGACCGCCATAAACAGTGGGCGGCTGAGGTAGGCGTGCGTCGTTTTTTCATAGGGAAAGCGCGTAAAGAAGCTGCTCCAGTCGTAGCTCTGTTTCCGCAGCAGTGCCGCAAGCGTAGGCAGCTCCGGTTCGCCCGTTTTGCGATAGAGCCAGAGCATCGGCAGCAGCTGCTCCTGTCCGCGCGCGGCGGCCCACATCGCGAGCGGGCGGGTGGGCAGTTCCCGGAGTTGATAACGAAAATACCGCGTCAGAAACGGAACCACGCGCGGGTCGTCAGTCGCCTCGGCGTACTGCGTGAGGACTTTGAGCACGACCATGCGCGGCCACCAGTCGAGGTTATCCGCGGGGCCGAAGAAGCCGTCCTCCCGCTGGCTTTGCAGCATCCATTCGATCCACGGCTGCGCTTTCGCCTTCAGCACGGCGTCGTCTAGCGCATAGGCGAGCGGCACGAGCCCGTCGAGATAATACGGCCCGCGCTCCCAGTTTTCGCCCGTTCCCCCAAGCCAGCCGGAAGAGGCGCCGAGGTCTTCCCAAATTTCGTCGATATGCCCCGTCAGCCCGTTTTTCTGCACGGTAAACTCGCGCAACAGCCAGCCGCGGGGTGAGATGCTGCCGAGTGGCGCGGGGGTGAGGGGGAAATGATTTGGAAGTTTCTTCAACATGTGCATACCTTTGGATGAATCGGCGGACGGGAATCTTATCTTCCTCTATTCTTGTGCCGTATGAAGCGGTTTCTCATAAATCCGATACGTCTTCGTCTTCTCCATCCCTAGTCGCTCCAGCGCATTCTTGATATGCAGATTGTCCTCCAAAATATAGTTTGCCTCCATGCGGATGTTCTTTGGGCGCAGGTTCTGGTAGAGGTGGATGTACATCAGCGCATCTAGCGCGCGCTTGTGCCAAGCGGGATCGACCGCGAGGCCGAAGAGGCGGTAGTCCCGCAGTTTTTTGACGCCGAGGAGCAGCCTTGCCCAGCCGAACGGCAGCAGATTGCCGTTGATCTTCTTGAGCAGGATGTTGATATCCGGAAATCCCAGGCAGAAGCCGACGGGTTTCCCCTCGTGCTCCACCATCCAAACCGCGTCGGGATCGACGATCAGCTTGAGTTTTTTGAGCATATCCTCCATCACGGGCAGCTCCAGCGGCACATAGCCCCAGTTATCCGCGAGCGCAACGTTGGAGATCTCCCAGATGGCGCGCGCGTCCTCGTGCAGGCGCTTCATGTTCAGCCGCCGGATTGTGATGCCGGGATACCGCTCCAAAAACCGCACGGCGAAGTCTTCGTGCCGCTTGGGGATCTCATAGCCCTTCGCCATGTCCGCTTCATACACCAGCAGATCCTTGACCTTTTCATATCCTGCGCCGGTAAAAAACGCGTGATAGTACGCGGGATTCCAGGGCGACATGTAGACGGGCGGGGTGTCGCAGCCTTCCAGCACGAACCCCCAGTTTTCGGCCGCGGGGTGAATCGGTCCGCGGATGGCCTCCATGCCGTGCGCAAGAAGCCACGCTTCCGCCGCCTGCACGAGCAGCGAGGCCGCCGCCGCGTCGTCGATGCACTCAAACGCGCCGAAGAAACCGATCTTGGCCTGATAGAACGCGTTAAACGTGTGGTCGATGTATGCGATCGTTCTGCCGACAGGCTTGCCCGCGTCATCCAGCGCCAGAAAGAGCACAAAATCCGAATTGCGCAGGATCGGGTTTGCTTTTTTTGTATATGCGCTTGCCTCGTCCAGCCAGATCGGCGGTACATAGCAAGGATGCCCGCCGAATAATCTTTGTGGTACGCGAATAAAATCGCGCATCTGGCGACGGTTTGTCACCGCGATGACCCGCATACTGTTTATCCCCCGCGTCTTGCACTTGCAGTTTGTTTGAAAAAGCTGAAAAAAAGACCTGTAGGCAGTATATCAAGCGCAGGAAAAAAACACAACGCAAATGCGTGGCAGGCGCTTTACGCGCATGAATCCGGCAGCGAAAACACTGCCGTGCGGAACGCGCCGCGAAATATACCATATATTTTCGCCGCTTTCTTCCTTTTTTAGTGCGTTACGCATATAATCAAGCCATAGAATCTTTTCTATGAACGAGAGATTGCGAATCCGTGGCCCCCCTGCGGCGCGGAGGAGAGGGAGAGCATGTTCCAGCGTACGCGCGCTTATGCGGACGATTATGAGCGCATTGGCAGCACGATTCGATACAAAGGTAAATACTATCGCATCACGATGGAGCAGCCCGCGCTGAACCTGCGCAAGGCTGCTTATGTGTTGTTGCTCGCGCTCGCGCTTGGGCTGTTCGCGGCCGCGGGCTTCTCCGGTTCCGCCTCGCTCGGCGCGGGCGGCGGCGCGGCGCCTTTTTATGTTGTGCTGCCGTATGTGCTGCTTCTGCTCCCTCTGGGCCTCGGCCTTGCGCGCGCGCTCCTGCTCGCGTTGAAATCCCGCCCGCTGGAATATGCGGAATATGACAAGTATCTGGTGCAGCAAAAAGCCGTACTGTTTGCCGCGCTCGGACTGAATCTCGTTCTGCCGGCGGGCATGATCGCCTTTCTGCTCTTTGGCGGGGCAGATCGCGCGGGGCAGTGGGCGGCGATCGCGGAGACGGCGGCATCCGCGGCGTGCATATTTTTCGCGTATCGACAGTACCATGCACTATATGACTCTGTTGCCATTGACGAACCAACAAGGGTTCGTTATGATATATAATAATAGCTACTAGACAGCTATCCTGGGTTTTATGCAGTCCCAAATAATGAAGGAGGAAGTACGATGAACAAAAAGACCAGCAAAGTCCTGGCGGCGCTGTTGGCACTGATCATGTGCCTCGGCGTTCTGACGGCGTGCCAGCCGAAGTCGACCACGCCCCTAGTCGTAGCGGAAGGAGAATTCTCTGAGAAATTCTCGCCGTTTTTTGCGGACACGGTTTATGACGTCAATGCAATGGAGATGACGCAGCTCATCCTGATGACGACCGATCGTCTGGGCGGCATTGTCTACAACGCCATCAAGGGAGAAAAGATTCCGTACAACGGAACGAACTACACCTATACCGGACCTTGCGACATTTCGGTCAAGTATGATGAAGCCACGGATATCACCACCTACACCGTCAAGCTCAAAGAGGGGATCAAGTTCTCCGACGGCGTGGAAGCGACCGCTGACGACATCATCTTCTCGTACTATGTGTATGCCGACCCGTCCTATGTCGGCTCCACAACCCTCAGCTCTTATAACATTGTCGGTCTGAAGAACTATCAGACGCAGACTTCCGACACAATCTACACCAAATATGAAACGATGTTCGACGCGATCTACGCGGCGGGCCCAGATCATGTCTGGGCTGCCACCGATGGCTGGACGCAGGAACTGCAGGACGCCGTTTGGAGCAACCTCAAAGCGGAATGGATCAGCGACGCGCAGGCGATCGTTGACTTCGTCATCGCAAACTATCTCACGGACGGCGACGTTCCCAACGTGTTCGCGGGCAAGACCGCGGCGGATGTGACGGAGGATATGTATCCTGCGTACGCGCTCGGCATGTGGAACTTTGCTACGGTGAATGCGGACGGCACCCTGACCGGCAACGGCACCGGAACCGTCTATGACCTCACGGTTGCAATGCCGACCATCGAGGATGTGTATAACGAGGCATATGCAATCTACAGCGGAGACCCCGCTGCGTACTGGGCAACGGAAAATGCGGGCGATGTGGACGGCACCGACGTGCTCGGCACCGTGAAGGCCGCCTTCATCTCCGAACAGGGCTCCAAGGATCCCGAGATGGCCGGCGGCGTGCCGAACATCTCCGGCATCAAGAAACTCGACAAATACACCGTCGAAATCAAGACCACCGGCTACGAAGCGCCCGCGGTATATTCGCTGTTTGGCGGATACCTGACGCCGATGCATTACTACGGCGACGCCGCGCAGTATGACTACGATAAAAACATGTTCGGCCACCCGTTCGGCGATCTTTCGATGGTGGAGGCCAAGACGACCCAGCCCATGGGCGCTGGCCCCTATAAACTCGTGAAGTATGAAAACCGCATCGTGTATTTCGAAGCGAACGAGAACTACTTCAAGGGCGAACCGATCACGAAATACGTGCAGTTCAAAGAGACGGTCGATTCTGAAATCGTGGCCGGCCTTGCCGCCGGTACGGTTGACGTCGGCGACATGAACGGCTCCAAGAAGAACTATGAAGAGATCGCGGGCTATAACAGCAGCGGTGAGATCAGCGGAAACGTGATCCACACCGTGAAAGTCGATAACCTGGGCTACGGCTACATCGGGCTGAACGCGGACAACGTCCTTGTCGGCACCGACCCGGACAGCGCGGAGTCCAAGGCGCTGCGCAAGGCGATCGCCACCGTGCTCGCCGTCTATCGCGATGCAGCATATGACAGCTATTATGGTGAGGCTGCTTCGGTCATCAACTACCCGATCTCCAACACCTCCTGGGCAGCCCCGCAGGCGACCGACGAGGGATACAAGGTCGCGTTCTCCGTTGATGTCGACGGCAAGGACATCTACAATTCCAAGATGACCACCGACGAGAAATATGCCGCGGCGCTTCAGGCTGCCATCGGCTATTTCAAGGCCGCGGGCTTCACGTTCGACGAAGCGAGCGGCAAACTCACCGCGGCTCCGGAAGGCGCGCGCCTGAGCTATGAAGCGCTTATCGGCGCTGACGGAACGGGCGATCACCCCTCGTTTGCGGTCCTCACGGACGCATCGGCGGCGCTCGCCACCATCGGCTTTGAACTCAAGATCAACGACCTGACCGATACGTCCGTCATGTGGGACATGCTGGATGCGAACTCCCAGGATATCTGGTGCGCGGCCTGGCAGGCGACCATCGATCCGGATATGTATCAGGTCTATCACAGCTCCGGCATCGTGGGCAGAAATGGCTCCGACTCCAACCACTACCACATTGACGACCCGACGCTGGATCAGCTGATCGTCGACGCCCGCAAGAGCGACGACCAGTCCTACCGCAAGGCGATCTATCGTCAGGCGCTCGACCTCATCGCCGATTGGGCGGTCGAAGTCCCGGCCTATCAGCGGCAGAACAGCACGGTGTTCTCGGCGGAACGCATCAACGTCAAGTCGATCACACCGGACATCACCACCTTCTGGGGATGGCTGAAAGAGATCGAAAAAGTCAAGATGAAGTAAAACAGTATATTCAAATTGACCGTGCTTTGCGCCCGCTGCGTATCTGCGGCGGGCGCAAAGTTTCTGTCGTTATTGAGGGGAAGCCATGACGAAATTTATTGTTCGAAGGCTGATTTTAGGTGCATTTATCGTATTTTTCGGCGCACTGGTGGCCTACGCGGTCATCCGCAGTTTGCCGACCTCGTTTGTAGAGCGCATGGCGCGTCAATTGAGCGCGCTGCCCGGCGCGAAGAGCTACACCGAGCTGATTGAACAGCTCAACCGGATGTACGGTCTCGACGGTTCGATACTGGAAGGATTTTTCAAATGGTTCGGGTATGCGATCCGTGGAGAGTTCGGCTATTCCTGGAAGTTCAGCCAGCCCGTTGTTGAGAAATTCAACAGCGTGATCTGGTATTCCGTGATCATCAATGTGTTCACGTTTGTGTTGCAGGCTGTGATCTGCATTCCGCTTGGCATTCTCGCGGCGCGCAAGCAATACAGCGCGACGGACTACACCGTCACCGTCGTTGCGCTGATGGGCATCTCGCTGCCTACGTTCTTTCTCGCGACGCTGTTAAAATACATCTTTTCCATCAAGCTCGGCTGGTTTGACCTCTACGGCATCGTGGGCAGACTGCACGAGCAGATGACAAGCTGGCAGCAGCTGCTGGACATTGCGCACCATATGGTGCTGCCGGTCGTGACGCTCATGATCCTCTCCATCGGAGGATTGATGCGCTATACGCGCACCAATATGCTCGAGGTGCTCAACGCGGACTATATCCGTACCGCGCGGGCAAAGGGCCTCTCCGAAAAGGTGGTCATCAACAAGCATGCGTTCCGAAACACCATGATTCCGCTGATCTCGTACGCGAGTTATCTTTTGCCGAGTATGTTCGGCGGCTCGATGATCACGGAGACACTGTTCCAGATTCCGGGTATCGGTTATATCTCTTATCAGGCGATCACGCAGGGCGATATTCCGTTTACCATGTTCTATATCGTATTTATCGAAGTACTGACGCAGTTCAGTCTGATCATCGCGGATATCTCATACGCGGTGGCGGATCCGCGCGTCCGGGCAAACTAAGGGAGGCGCGGCATGGAAACAAAAAACAAAAACGCCTTTGGCACACAAAAACTGGACGACGAACGCCGGATTCGCGTTTTATCCCCCGGGATGCTGGTTTTCAAGCGCTTTGTGCGCAACAGACTTGCCATCACGGGCCTCGTCATACTCATTCTGATGTTTGCGTTCTCCTTCCTCGGCGGCATTCTCTCTCCCTATGGCCAGAGCCAGGTGTTCAAGCATGACGAAGAGATCATGAAGGAATACGCAACCTGCATGATGAGCACCGACATGCGCTTTACCGTGCGCCCCGGTGCGGAGTTCCCCGAAACCGCGCATGCCGAGGCGATGCTCGCCATCTCGAAGGGCAATACGTCCTTTACCTATGGCGAACGTACATATTCCCTCGTCAAGGAAGGCGAGGAATTCTATACCATCGGCGACGCGCTGAAGATCGCAAGCACGCGCACGCTTGCAGGGAAATTCTCGCTCTCCGTGGAGGAGGCAACGGGCTTTGTTGCGTCCTCGCAGTTCACCGCCGCGGCGCAAGCAGCGCTCCAAGCAAAGAAAACACAGTTTGAGGCGGACGGCACGAGCTATACCATCACCACCGAGGGCAAGAACAGCTCGATCTATCATGTGGAATCGATCGCGCTCGCGACAAAGCGGGTGTTCGACCCATACGATGAAGCGGACAAGCAGCTCACGACGAGCTTCGCCTTCCGCTATGCGGTGGAGCAGGCGCGCATCAAGGGCGAAAACGCCTTCACACTCGACGGCGTGGAGTATAGCATCAACGGAGAAGGGAGCGATTGGATTATCTCCGCACAAAACGGCGGCGCGGCAACGCCCGTCTGCGCGGTTTCGGATATCCTCGTCTCGCCGAATGCAAACGATATCTTCCTCACCGCGGAGTTCAAGGCGGTTATCCGCGAAGCCATCCGCGCAAAGGAGACCAAGTTCGTCTATGCGGACGAGACGGGCGAAAACGTCAACTACCGCATCGACCGTGTCAACACAACCTATACCGTGCGCACGCTCAAGGAATCCCGCGTGATCACGATGTTCGAGTTCCCGTCCGCGGCACACCTGCTGGGGACGGACAGCAACGGCATGGACGTCATGACACGCCTTATGTACGGCGGGCGCATCTCGCTGATGGTCGGTTTCGTCGTCGTTTTCCTCGAGACGCTGATCGGCATCGTACTCGGCGGAATCTCCGGCTATTTCGGCGGTTGGATCGATACCGCGATCATGCGCTTTGTGGATCTGTTCAACTGCATCCCGTTCTATCCGATCGTGATGATCATCGGTACCGTTATGGACAAGATGGAGATCGATCCGATCAAGCGAATATTCATCCTCATGGCGGTGCTGGGCATACTGGGCTGGACGAGCATCGCGCGCGTGGTGCGCGGGCAGATCCTCTCTTTGCGCGAGCAGGATTTTATGATTGCGACCGAGGCCACGGGAATCCGTGTTTCCCGCAGGATCTTCAAGCACCTCGTGCCAAACGTCATGCCGCTTTTGATCGTGCAGGCGACGATGAGCCTCGGCGGCATCATCATCACCGAAGCCACGCTCTCCTTCCTGGGCCTCGGCGTGAAATACCCGCTGGCCTCCTGGGGCAGCATCATCAACGCCGCGACGGACGTGCACATCATGACGAACTACTGGTTCATCTGGATTCCGGCAGGACTTCTGATCGTCCTGACGGTGCTCGGCTTCAACTTTGTCGGCGACGGGCTGCGGGATGCGTTTGATCCCAAGATGAAGAGGTAGGTGGAAGATATGGCAATCTTTGGAAGAAAATCGAACGAGCGTAAGCAGGACTACATCTCCGCCGCGGAATCGCGCAAGATCTCGCGCGAAAACAGGCGCATCACCGACCGGATCGAAAAGCAGCGAAACCGCAGGAACGTTCCGCCGGAAGAGTATATGACCACCATGCGGGATCCCAACAACGTCGCGGAGTTTGACAACCTGCACACCTATTTCTTCACGGATATCGGTACGGTCAAAGCCGTCGACGGCGTGACGTTTGATATTCCCCAGGGCAAGACCGTCGGCGTGGTCGGCGAGAGCGGCTGCGGCAAGAGCGTGACGAGCCTTTCGCTCATGCAGCTCGTGCAGCGCCCGCAGGGGCAGATCGTCGAGGGCGCGATCCGCGTCAACACCGGCGACGCGGTTTACGACATCGCAAAAACGCCAACGGAGGCCATGCAGCGCATCCGCGGCAACTATGTCTCCATGATTTTTCAGGAGCCGATGACGAGCCTGAACCCCGTGTTTCGCGTCGGTGCGCAGATCGACGAGGTCATCCAGCTGCACAATCCGGAGATGACGGCGGAGCAGGTCAAGGCCCGCACGATCGAGATGCTGGATCTGGTCAACATCGCAAACTGCGAGGGCGTGTATCAGATGTTTCCGCACGAGCTCTCCGGCGGCATGCGCCAGCGCATCATGATCGCCATGGCGCTCTCCTGCAATCCGCGGCTCATCATTGCGGACGAACCCACAACCGCGCTGGACGTCACCATACAGGCGCAGATTCTCGATCTGCTGCGCAATCTGAAAAACAAGATCAACTCCTCGATCATGCTCATCACGCATGATCTCGGCGTGGTCGCCGAGATGGCGGACTATGTCGTGGTCATGTATGCGGGCCGCATCGTCGAAAAAGGCACGACGGAGGAGGTCTTCCTCCATCCCGCGCATCCGTATACGATCGGGCTCATGGAATCCAAGCCTGTGGTCGGGCGCGAACGGGAGCGGCTCTACAGCATCCCCGGATCGGTACCGAACCCGATCAACATGCCGGACTACTGCTATTTCCGCGACCGCTGCGAGCAGTGCTGCGAGTGCTGCAAGGGAGAATATCCGGGTGAAATCAAGCTCTCCGCCACACATTCGGTGAGCTGCTACATCTATGCGGATCAGGGGGTGGATGCATGAACGACGATATCGTGATGGAGGTCAAAGACCTCAAGAAATATTACCCGATCAAGGCGGGCATGTTCGGCCGTGTGGTCGGGCAGGTGCGCGCCGTGGACGGCGTCAGCTTCAAGATCCGCCGCGGCACGACGATGGGCCTCGTGGGCGAGAGCGGCTGCGGCAAGACCACCGTCGGCAAGACGCTCCTGCGCCTCAACGACAAAACCGCAGGCGAGGTACTCTTTCAT
>CAYPEV010000086.1:0-9697 GCA_964409605.1 uncultured Christensenella sp.
GGAAGCGCTCCGTCTGCTCGATCGAGCGGCCGATGTGCCGCGCGGGGTCGAGCTCCCGCCGGATCTCTTCGATGTTCAGCGGAAACGCGGGATCCTCCGCGAGCCGCTCGGCGAGATCGTTTGCTCCGCCGGACGCAAGCCGCTCCTTTGCCGCGAGCGAATGGGTGCGGATGATCTCGTGCAGCGCCTGCCGGTCTCCGCCCTGTTTCACGCCCGCCATGAGCAGGTTCTCCGTCGCGAGAAACGGCAGCGCGTCGCCAAGGATCTTTGCGTTTGCCTGCTCGTGTACGATCAAGCCGCCGCAGATATTCGCCATCAGGCGCAGCACGGCGTCCGTCGCGAGAAACGCCTCCGGCAGGGAAAGCCTGCGGTTTGCGGAATCGTCCAGCGTGCGCTCCAGCCATTGGGCGCTTGCGGTCAGCGGCGCGTTGAGCGCGGCCGCCATCACAAAGCGGGAAAGCGAACAGATGCGCTCGGAGCGCATGGGGTTTTGCTTATACGCCATCGCGGAGGAGCCGATCTGTTTGCTCTCGAACGGCTCGGAGAGGATGCCGTCGTGCTGCAGGAGGCGGATATCGTCGCCGAAGCGATAGGCGCTCTGCGCGACGGAGGACAGCGCGTTGAGGATCCGGCTGTCGAGCTTGCGCGGATACGTCTGCCCGCTGACGTCGTAGCAGCGATCAAACCCGAAATCTGAGGCGATGCGCGCGTTCAACGCGTCGATCTTCTGCGTGTCGCCGCCAAAGAGCGAGACAAAGCTCGCCTCCGTACCGGTCGCGCCGCGGCTGCCGAGGAAGCGAAACGCCGAGAGCGTATCTTCAATTTCCTCCAGATCCAGCCAGAGATCCTGCAGCCACAGGCAGGCGCGGCGTCCGATGGTCACAGGCTGCGCGGGCTGAAAATGGGTATAGCCGACCGTCGGGATCGCCTTTGTGCGCGATGCAAACGCGCTGAGCGGCTTGAGCACGGCATAGATGCTGTTTTGGATGCTCTTGAGCGCGTCCCTGAGGATGATCAGATCCGCATTGTCTGTCACAAAGCAGCTGGTCGCGCCAAGATGGATGATGCCCGCGGCCTTCGGGCAGACAAGCCCGTAGGCGTAGACATGCGCCATGACGTCGTGCCGCACCTCGGCCTCCCTGCGCGCGACCGCGTCATAGTCGATATCCTCCGTGTGCGCGGACAGCTCCTCCACCTGTTCCTGCGTTACGGGCAGGCCCAGCGCATGCTCCGCGCGCGCAAGGCTCACCCAGAGCTTTCGCCAGGTGGAATAGCGCATATCCGGCGAGAACAACCGCTGCATCTCATCCGAAGCATAGCGGCTGTTCAGCGGGCTTTCGTAATGATCCCGCATGGCGTTCTTACCTCCGGATGATCTCGTCTCTTGCCGCACCGACGGAGATGTTCGTGATCGGGCAGCCGATGCCGCGTTCGATATAGTCGATATAGTCCTGCGCGGCCTTCGGCAGCTCTTCAAACGTGCGGCATTTGGAAACGTCGCATTGCCAGCCGGGCATGTATTCGATGACGGGTTTGGCCCCGGCGATCGCGGCCGGGAACGGGAAATCGTCCGTCTTTTTTCCGTCCAGCTCATACTGCACGCAGATCGGAATCTGCTCCATATAGGAGAGGATATCGATCTTCGTCAGCGCGACCTCGGTTGCGCCCTGCATGGCAACGCCGTAGCGCGTCGCGACGAGATCCATAGGCCCTACGCGGCGGGGTCTTCCCGTCGCCGCGCCGTATTCCGCGCCCGCCTCGCGCAGGCGGGAGGCTTCCTCGCCAAACCATTCCGCCGTAAACGGGCCTTCGCCCACACAGGTGGAATACGCCTTGACCACGCCGATGACGCTGGCAAGCTTCGTCCCCGGCATACCGGAACCGATGGGCGCGTAGGCAGCCAGCGGGGTGGAGCTGGAGGTATAGGGGAAAATGCCGAAGTCGATGTCGCGCAGCACGCCGAGCTGCGCCTCGAACAAGATGTTCTTCTTGCCGTCGATGCTTCTTAGGTATGCGCCCGTGTCGCAGATAAACGGCTTCAGCCGCTCGCCATAGGTCATCAGCCACTCCCAGATTTCGTCGAGCGAATACGTCTTGCCGCCGTAGACGTTCTTGAGCGTGAGGTTTTTCCATTCGAGAATGCCCTCAAGCCGTTTTCGGAGATAGTCCGGATAAAACAGCTCGCCGAGCATGATGGTCTTCTTCAGATATTTATCCCCATAGACCGGCGCGATACCGCGCTTGGTGGAGCCGTATTTCGCGTCCGCGAGGCGCGCTTCCTCCAGCGCGTCCTGATCGCGATGGTACGGGAATACGATCGGTGCGCGATCGCTGACCTTCAGATTATCCGGCGTGATGGAAATGCCCTTGCCCGTCAGGTCGTCGATCTCCTCGAGCAGCTTTTCGGGGTCGATGACCGCGCCGTTGCCTAAGACATTGACCACGCCTTTGCGGAAAATACCGCTGGGCAAGAGATGCAGCGCGAACTTACCGTATTCGTTGACGACGGTGTGTCCCGCGTTGTTGCCGCCCTGATAGCGCACGACGACGTCGTAATCCGCGGCGATGAGGTCCACCATACGGCCCTTGCCTTCGTCACCCCAGTTGATTCCTACGATTGCACAGTTCATTTCTACCGCTCCTTTCCAAATTGAAACCCGATGATATCCTCAGCGATGCAAAACGATGCACGCCGTACTCAACACGATCCGCGTGCGCGGTCATACACGTCGTTCCCCAGAAGATCGAACGTGACCACGACCGGAAAATCGACGATCTCCAGCCGATAGACCGCCTCCGCCCCGAGATCGGGGAACGCGACAAGCGCGCAGGAGGTCACGCGGGACGCATACAGCATGCCCGCGCCGCCGGTCGCGGCAAAGTGTATTGCTCGTCCCCGCATGGCGGCGTTCACGGCGGGCGAGCGCGCCCCTTTTCCGATGAACTGCACGATGCCGCCGTCGATCAGTCCCGGCGTATAGGCGTCCATGCGCTTGCTGGTTGTGGGCCCGCACGGTCCGATGATCTCGCCCGGCGCCGCAGGGCACGGCCCGCAATAGTAGACGCATGCGCCCTTGGGAATCGGCAGCGGCTCGCCCCGCTGTTGCAGTTCGGCAAACCGTGCGTGCGCCGCATCCCGCGCGGTGTAGACCGTTCCGGTGAGACGCACCACGTCCCCCGCGCGCAGGGTGCGCATATCCGCCTCGGTCAGCGGGCATTGCATGCGGTATTCCATCGCGCTATACCTCACAGTCCGCGTGGCGGCAAGCATGGCACATGATGTTCACCGCAAGCGGCAAGCCCGCGATATGCGTCGGCTCCGCCGCGGCGTGGACGGCAAGCGCGGTTGTCGATCCGCCAAGCCCCATGGGGCCTATTCCGCTTTCATTGATGCGCCGGAGCGCCTCGCGCTCGATGGAAGCGATGTCCTCGCGTTCCGCCGGTACCCCGATCGGGCGGAGCAGCTGGCGCTTTGCCAGGAGCGCGCAGGATTCCATCGTGCCGCCGATACCGACGCCCACCACGACGGGCGGGCATGCGGAAGCGCCCGCATCGCACACGGTGGCAGCAATGCGGGTCAGGATTCCTTCGATTCCGGCGGAGGGTGTCAGCATGAAGAGTTGACTCATATTTTCGCTGCCGAATCCCTTCGGCGCGACGGTGAGATGCACCCGATCCCCTGTGACAAAGCGAACATGCAGCACGGCGGGCGTATTATCCCCGGTGTTGACGCGCGTGATGGGGTCGAGCACGGATTTGCGCAGATATCCTTCGGTATAGGCGAGGCGCACGCCCTCGTTGACTGCGGCGGTAAGATCGCCCTCCACAAACACATCCTGCCCGATATCAGCAAACACGACTGCCATGCCGGTATCCTGACAGATCGGGCGGGCGCTTTGCCGCGCCAATGTCTGGTTTTCGAGCAGTTGGAGAAGAACGCTTCTGGCCGCGCTGCCCGCCTCTTCGCGTTCACAGGCGGAGAGAAGCGATTCAACCGCGTCGTTTGGAAGGTTGCAGCAGGCGCGCAGGCAAAGCCTGCGAACGGGATCGATGAGTTGTGCGGCCTGTATGATCCGCATGCTGCCGCGCCGCCTTTCCATGCAGTAATCATCGGAATACACCGAAAAACAAATTATCGCATATATCCTATCCTATTTCAAGCCGAAGTTTTCGAGCGGAACGAAAATTTATGCGATATCATTGCATGTTTATAAACTGAAATCCTTTCCATCGCGGACCATCGCGGCATGAAACCGCCGAGGCATTCCCGAAGCTTTTGTATGCACCCGGCCTTTCGTAAGCCGCGGCTGTTTTTCTCCAAAGCCGCCTGCGTCTGATCTTTCAAGTTGCGGCGCATGCGTTTTCCATCCTTTCCGCGGGCTTGCGCGCCGCGAAATCCTTGTTTAGTCGAATAAAAAGCGCCGCGTAAACTGTCATTATTCTTGATTCTCTGCGCGGATTTCGATATAATATTGAATAATAATATTACAATTCTCTACGTTACAGGAAAGAGACCCATCATGAAAGCACTACAACTGCTCGATATTTCCATCGCGCCCGACCTGCACGAACTCACCAAACACGGCACGCCGATCTTTCCCTGCGCGGGATATGACGAAGACCCGGGCAAGTATCTCGTCGGCAACATCCCGTGGCACTGGCACGAGGAGATGGAGGTCGTTCTCGCGGTAGACGGGGATACGCTTGTCATCTGCGGTGAGACGGAGTATCTGCTTCACCCCGGCGAGGCGATCTTTGTCAACAGCAATGTACTCCATAAACTCAAGCGCGGACAAAAAGGCGTACCCTGCCGGATCAACAGTCTGCTGTTCATGCCGGAGCTTGTCGCGAGTTTTCCGCAGAGCATCATCCAGCAGCGGTATATCGCGCCGCTTCTGCGCTGCGCGACGTTGTCGGAAGTCGTGCTCCGCAGAGACGTTCCCTGGCAAAAAGAGGCGATCCGCCGTTTCGAAGCGGCGTTTGAGGCGTTCACCAGCGATCGGTACGGCTACGAAATTCTCGTGCAGGTCGAATTGATGCAGATGCTTCTGCTCCTTCTGGAAAACCTACAAGATCGCGTGTGCGACACGGAGCTTGTGCAGAACAAAGACGCCGTTCGCATCAAGCAGATGCTTGGGTTCATCCATGCACACTATGCCGAGCAGTTGACGGTCTCTCAAATTGCCGCAGCCTCCGCCATCAGCGAGAGCGAGTGCTACCGCTGCTTTCGAAAGGTGCTCGATACCTCTCCCATCGATTATCTGCTGCAATACCGCATCCGTGCGGCTGCGGGGTTACTGTCCGGTTCCGATCTGAGTGTTTCCGATATCTGCTTTACGACCGGGTTCAACAGCCCGAGCTACTTTGCAAAAGTATTCCGGCAGGAACTGCTCATGAGCCCGCGAAAATATCGCGCGACGCACCAGAGCGCGGCTGTCGCAAAGCAGCGCGGCTAACCCGATCCCTCATGGCGCCTTCCCGCCCGTTCAGGCCAGCCTGATGGATCCTATGCAAAGTCCGAACACGAAACCCGCTGTGAATAAGCGCAAAAACCCACTCTGGTCATAGGGCGGCATTGTATGGTATGATAAAAGGAAGTTCTTTCATGAAGGAAATTCAGATTGGTTTCCGCCCTTTCCGCACAGAGATGCCATTGAATAACGATTTGTTGACAGACGCACAATAGCAGTATTATAATATCGATATCGTTTTTCGGAGGTTCGCCATGGAAAAACATACCCCCGTTTCTATTTCAAAGCAGGCGCTTCAGCGTATGCCGTATTATCTGCAAGCACTCCGCGCCGCGCGTGACACAGGCGCCGAGATCATCTCCGCGCCGACGGTCGCCGCACAGCTGGGCTTAAACGAGGTGCAGGTGCGCAAAGATTTTGCGGCGGTGAGCGACACGGCCGGCAAACCGAAAACCGGATTTCAAACCAACGAACTCATCGCGGCCATTGAGCGCACGCTGGGGTATGATAACTCCAACGACGCGGTGCTTGTCGGCGCGGGCAGCCTTGGACGCGCGCTGCTGTCCTATCGCGGATTTGAAGCGTACGGCTTGAGCATCGTCGCGGCGTTTGACGTCGATCCCAACCTCAGCGGCGGTGAGATTTCCGGCAAGCAGGTTCTGCCGATGGGCAAGCTTTCGAGCATCTGCCGCAACATGAATATTCATATCGGCATCATCACCGTGCCCGCTTCGCAGGCGCAGGCGGTCTGCGATGCGCTCGTTGAAAGCGGCGTGCTCGCTATCTGGAATTTTGCGCCGGTGCACCTCAACACACCCGAAGGCATCCTTGTGCAGAACGAGAACATGGCGGCTTCCCTCGCGCTGCTCTCCAAGCATTTGTCCGAGCGCCTCGGCTCTAAAAAGTAACCTTCCCTTGTCTTTTTGAACGCCCTTCGGGGCGTTTTTTTGCGCTTGCGCATAAAAAATGCTCCAAAAAATTTTCTTGGTGTCAATTTTGTGAAGCCGGTTGACACATCGATTATTCGATGTTATATTATCGATTGACTGATACCGATATCACGTTACTGATATTAAAGGAGATTCTTATGGCACGTTTTACACTCCCCCGCGATCTCTATCACGGAAAAGGCGCTCTCGAAGCGCTCAAGACACTGAGCGGCAAACGCGCGATCGTCGTGGTCGGCGGCGGCTCGATGAAGCGTTTCGGTTTCCTCGACCGTGTGGAAGCCTATCTGCGCGAAGCGGGTATGGAGGTCGCGCTCTTTGAAGGCGTGGAGCCGGATCCTTCCGTCGAAACAGTTTTGCGCGGCGCAAAAGCCATGCAAGCGTTCCAGCCGGACTGGATCGTCTCCATCGGCGGCGGCTCGCCGATCGACGCCGCAAAGGCTATGTGGGCGTTTTACGAATATCCGGACGTGACGTTTGAGTCTCTCTGCATCCCGTTCAATTTCCCGCAGTTGCGCACAAAGGCGCGCTTCTGCGCGATTCCCTCCACCTCCGGCACGGCGACGGAGGTCACAGCCTTTTCCGTCATCACGGACTATCAAAAGGGCGTGAAATATCCGCTCGCGGACTTCAACATCACGCCGGATGTGGCGATCGTCGACCCAGACCTTGCCGAGACTATGCCCAAGAAACTGACCGCACATACGGGTATGGATGCGATGACCCACGCGATCGAGGCGTATGTCTCCACGCTGCACTGCGATTATACGGACCCGCTCGCGCTGCACGCCATCAAGATGGTCAGCGAGTATCTGATCCCGTCCTACAACGGCGATATGGCAGCGCGCGCCAGCATGCACAATGCGCAGTGCCTAGCAGGTATGGCGTTCTCCAACGCGCTTCTGGGCATCGTCCACTCCATGGCACACAAGACGGGCGCGGCGTTCAGCGGCGGGCACATCGTACATGGCTGCGCAAACGCCATGTATCTGCCCAAGGTGATCCAATACAACGCTAAGGATCCCGCGGCCGCCAAGCGGTATGGTGAGATCGCGGCGCATCTCGGCCTCGCGCCGAACGCGGACGCGCTGGTAAAGCACCTGCGCTCCATGAACAAGGCGCTGGATATCCCCGACGGCATTCAGGATTATGAAGGCGGCATCATCGATGAAAAGGAGTTCCTCGAAAAGCTGCCGCTCGTGGCGGAACTCGCCGTCGGAGACGCATGCACCGGCTCCAACCCGCGCGCAATCACGCCTGCCGTCATGGAGCGGCTGCTCAAAGCCTGCTACTACGACACCGCTGTCGATTTCTAAGGGCGCGGCATCGTTTCTCCCGCAACCGACGGAGGCGGCGCAGCCGCTGCCCGTTCCCGATTCGCAGGCGGTCGGTCCCTTTGGATTTGTCCGCTTTCGATACACCCGATTCTTCCTCACCCTGTCATCGAACGCGATGACGAAGCGAACGTCGTTTTTCTGCGCGGCGTTCGCTTTTTTGCGTTTTGTATTCTTACAATTCCGAGCGGCTGTAATTCCGATAATTTTCTTGCCCGCATGCGTGTGATACTTCCTCCGGATACCCCCGCATTTCATTACACAAAGGAGGAAATCATGCAAACAAAAGACTATTCCATCACGTTGGACATGATGCGGACGCTTCCGTTCCGTCCGTTCGAGGTGGTTGAGGGGGACACCGGAAACATCCTGCATGTGACGCTGCTGAACAATGGCGACTCCATGGATCTCACCGGCTGCGCCATACAGATCGCGTTTGCATCCAGCAGCGGGTTTGCGATGCAGGACGAGACGAGCGGCATCGTGAAGACAGCGGAGACGGGTACGTTTGATATCGCCCTGCTGCCGACGGCGTATGGCGCAGGCAACGTCAGCGCGGACGTGCAGGTCTACAGCGGCGAACAAAGCGAAACGCTGGTCACCAGCACACGCTTTGACTTTCGCTGCCGAAAGTCGCTGATCAGCGGCGAGATCATCCGCGCGAACGCGGCGTATCCCCCGCTGATCGAAGCCGCACGCGTGGCAAACGAAGCGGCAGCGGCAGCCCTTGCCGCAGCGGAGCGCATCGATACCGACATCGGCGAACTCAACGTTCAGGCGGACTGGAGTGAGACGGATCCAGCGCAGGATGCATTTATCCGCAACAAGCCGTTCATCCCGTCCGCATACGGCGACGTCGGCGCCGCGCCAAGCAGCCATGCCGCCCAGCACCAGCAGGGCGGGAGCGATCCCGTCACGCCGATTCTGCATGCATCGCGGCATGCGCTGGGCGGTGCGGATGTGCTCAGCGCAAACGACATCGGCGCGGTTTCGCTCGTCTCCGGCAAAGTGAAGGCGGAGCAGGCCAGCGCAGCGGTTGTTGCCTATAGTGCAAGCCATGCGATGGAGCTGAGCGACGCGGGCAAACTGATCCTGATGAATCTCGCCGCAGACGGCACGCTGAGTGTTCCCGCCAATGCATCTGTCGCGTTTCCGGTCGGTACGGAGATCGAAGTCTGTCAATACGGCGCTGGCGCGGTCACGTTCACCGCGGCAGGCGGTGTCACGCTGTTTTCGCTCGATAACGCCGCAGTGACAACCGGACGCTTTGCCTGCGCGGTCTTGAAACAGATTTCCGTCAACACGTGGCTGCTCGCCGGAGGCGTCGCATGAGATCCTCCCGAAAATGCGGCACATTCCTGGGCGCCTTCGGCCCGCCCGGCTTTACCTATACGGGCAACAGCGCCTTTCTCGACGAGGGGGACGGCAATTTCCGAATCAAATTCCTCACGAGCGGAATTTTGACCCTCTACCGCAAGACGGTTGTGGATGCATTCCTCGTCGGCGGCGGCGCCGGCGGACGGCGTTCCAATAACTATGGCGGCGGAGGCGGCGGCGGGCGAACTTTGACGCAAAGCGGGCTTACGCTTTTACGCGGCGTGGAATACCCGATCGTCGTCGCCGCAACGCAAACGGCGGAAGCCGACCCGGGAAACACGAGCACGGCGTTTGGTCTCTCTGCACAGGGCGGCACGCAGGCCACCGCGCAAAACGGAGGCGCGGGCGGCAGCGGCGGCGGCAGCGGCGGGACGGAATCCGGCCAGCGCGGAGCAGGCGGCACAAACGGCGGAAACGGCGCGGGCACAACCCCCGGCGCAGGACAGGGCGCCACAACACGTGAGTTTGGTGAAACGACCGGCGATCTCTATGCGGGCGGCGGAGGCGGATACACCAAAGCGGGCGGGCCGGGCGGCGGAGGCAACGGCTATGGCTATTCGGGTACGAG
>CAYPEV010000087.1:0-9695 GCA_964409605.1 uncultured Christensenella sp.
CATCCGCAACCATCACATCCCGCGCGGTGACCCAGGCGGTCAACGACGCGGTACTCGCGCTGGGCAGCCTGACGCTGCCGACGGAGGGATAACGTATGGAACAAAAACAAACGCTGAAGAGCGTATTCTTCAATGGACTCATCACGGAGAATCCGACCTTTCGTCTCGTGCTCGGCACATGCCCCACGATGGCGGTCACCACAAATGCGACAAACGGAATCGGCATGGGCGCCGCGGCGACGTTTGTGCTCGTCGGCTCCAATATCGTCATCTCGATGCTCAGAAACTTCATTCCGGATAAGATCCGCATTCCGGCGTTCATCATCGTCATCTGCACGTTTGTGACCATGGTGCAGATGTTCATGAACGCGTTTCTGCCCGCGCTTTACCAGAGCCTGGGCATCTTCCTGCCGCTGATCGTGGTCAACTGCATCATCCTTGCCCGCGCGGAAGCGTTTGCAAGCAAGAATCCCGTGCTGCACAGCGCGATGGACGGCATCGGCATGGGCATCGGCTTCACCATCGCGCTCACGCTCATCGGCAGCATCCGCGAAGCGCTCGGAAACGGCACGCTCTTTGGCACGCCGGTGTTCGGCGCCAGCTACCAGCCGATGCTGCTTCTGATCCTGCCCGCGGGCGGATTTATCGTATTCGGCCTGCTGCTCGCGGTGTTCAACGCGCTGAGCATGCGCAAGGTTGACCGGAAGGAGGCGAAGAGCGAATGAACCCGATCGTAAAAATTCTGCTCTTTATGTTCAGCTGCGTGCTGACGAATAACTATATCTTCTCTCGATTTCTTGGCTGCTGCCCGTTCCTCGGCGTTTCCAACAAGGTGGAAACCGCCTTCGGCATGGGCCTCGCGGTGACGTTTGTCATGGCGCTGGCGAGCCTGTTTACCTATTTTGTCTACTATTACGTACTCATTCCGCTCAACCTCGCCTATCTCAACACCATCGCGTTCATCCTCGTCATCGCGTCTCTCGTGCAGGTGGTCGAGATGTTCCTTAAAAAATCCGCGCCGTCGCTCTACAGCGCTCTGGGCATCTATCTGCCGCTGATTACGACCAATTGCGCGGTGCTGGGCGTGACCATCCTCAACATCACGGAAGGATACGACCTGCTGTATTCGGTGCTCAACGGCACATTCGGTGCGCTCGGTTTTCTGGTCGCCATCGTGCTGATGGCGGGTGTGCGGGAACGCCTGGAGAGTGCGAAGATCGCACCCGCGCTCAAAGGGTTTCCGATTTCGCTGGTCATCGCGGGCCTGATGAGCATCGCATTCCTCGGTTTTTCCAATATGTTTGCGGGGGTGATGTAAGCTATGGCGCAATATCTGCCGATTTTGTACGCCATCGCCGCGCTGGGCGGGCTTGGCATCCTGTTCGGGCTCGTACTCGGGCTTGCGGATAAAAAATTTTCCGTCGAGGCGGATGAGCGCGTCAGCGCGGTTCGCGCGGCGGTAGCCGGGGCAAACTGCGGCGCATGCGGCTATGCCGGCTGCGACGCGTATGCCGAGGCGGTTGTGCGCGGAGAAGCGAAGGCGAATGCCTGCACGCCCGGCGGCGCGAAAACCGTCAAGGCGATTGCCGCGATCATGGGCGTGGACGCGGAGGCAATGGAGCCGATGGTCGCGCGCGTGCGCTGTCAGGGCACCTGCGCGCGTGTCACCCAGCGCTACGACTACAGCGGCGTGCCCTCCTGCCGCGCGGTGAGCGGCATCTCCGGCGGCCCGAACGCCTGCGAATTCGGGTGCGTCGGCTTTGGCGAATGCCTCTCTGTGTGCGCGTTCGGCGCGATCAAGATGGTGGACGGGATCGCCGTGATCGACGACGACCTCTGTACCGGCTGCGGCATGTGCGTGGATGTCTGCCCGCGCAGCATCATACAGATGCTGCCGAAGGATCAAACCGTCGTGGTCATGTGCCGCAATGAGGCAACTGGCAAGCGCGCGTTGCTGCAATGCAAAACTGCCTGCGTCGCCTGCAAGCGCTGCGAGAAAGCGTGCCCCTCCGAATCCATCAAGGTCGTCAAGGGCGTTGCGGTCATCGACGAGACCACCTGCACCCGCTGCGGCGCGTGCATCCCAGTCTGCCCGATGGACTGCATCGTCAATTTCTACGAGCGGGATCCGGAAGGCGAAGCCGCCGCGACCGCACAGGCGAAGCTTCTGGAGATTGATATTCCGTAATATGCCTCCAAGAGCAAATTCATTTCTTCCGATGATTCGCACATAAGCGACAAAAAATCCGCCGATTCAGGCGGATTTTTTTCGCGGAGCGTGATCTTGCGCGCTTCAGTGGGCTTCTACTCGTTCGGATCTTTTTCCTTAACGGAATCCGGTTCCGCATCAGGCGCATGTTTTACAGCCTGTACTTCGGGGTTTTCCCTGCGACGTTTTGCCTTGACGATCAAAACGATGCCTGTGATGACGATCGCGATGATCAGCAGTAGAATCGAGCCAACCACCTTGATGGCGTTGTAGATGCCGGTGGTGGTGCTGAAATAATAGCGCAGAAGGCCCCAGCTTTGCGGTGTGTTATAGTCGCTGTAGCGCACGTGGAGCGTCTCATAATCCCGCACGTTGTGCTCGGCAAAGCGGAACAGGCGCGCGCCGCGAATCTCCTCCGAGCCATAGCTGGTATAGCTGCTGCCCGGCGCATTGGCAATATCGATGCCTTCCACGCTGCCGATGAAGGAGTTGATGTGGTCGTGCCCGTTGATGGTGAGGAATACATCGCCGTTGGCGAGATACGCGTCAAACAGCCCGTTGTTTTCGCTGGAGGGGCAGGGAGCTTCGTTGATTTCGCCGTCGAAGAGCTTGTCCTCGTTCGGGACATAGTATTTTCCCTTGCCGACGCCAATACCCTTGAGCGCGCCCTCGGTCCCCTTGGGCACCTCGGTCAGCAGCTGATAGACCTCCGGCACAGGGATATGGCAAAACGCGATGGAGGGAAGCGCCTGGTTATCGTTCGCCGTGCGAAACGCCGCGCTCTGCTCGTTGTACCAGGCGACCTGCTCGGCGGACACGGTGTCGTAGTCCCCGTTTGCGAGATAGGAGCCGGAGTCAAAGAAATACAACGCCATGGCGGGCAGTTCGCTCCACTCGGGATAGACGGGCAATACGAACGCGCCGTCCTCAGAAGAGCCCTTGCCAAACGAGACCCCGATACAGTTTTCGTAACTTTCGTAGATCTTCACCTGCTCCCGAATCGAGAGCGGCGCTTCGTAATCATGATTGCCGAACACCACCACAAACGGCGTGCCGGTCTCCGCAATCGGTGCGAGCAGCGTGCGCAGCGTGTCCTCGCTGTTCTTTGCGCCGTTGCCGAGGTGCAGCACGGGGCTTGGGCCTTCCAGCTGGTCCCCGAGGAGCACGATCAGATCCGCCGGATAATCCTGCAGCACATGCGTCTCGCCGCTGACGACGAGTTTTGTGGTATACTGCGTATCCTGCAGATCGGAGAGGATCAAAACAGTGAACAGCCCGTCGTCACCAAAGTTCAGGCGGGGCGCTGCGTTCCCGTCGGCGCGTGAAACCTGCGTGACAGGCAGCAGGCAGGCGCCGAACATCAGCAGCATTGCGGCAAAGCCAAATAATCGTTTCTTCATCAGTTAAGCGTACGGCATACGCCGGTGTCTGTCAAGAACGGCGCATGTCCGAATGCTACATTTCCTTGCCCGGGATTGCCCCGCAGCCTGCGTTTTCATAGGACGGAAGATGCGCATAAGCAGGAAACGGGCGGCGCAGCTCCGATCGACCTCGATCCTATCGATCGTTGCGTCGCGGATGTTGTATTTGTTCGCACTATTTTGTACAATAATGGAGCCGCAGGCGTAACAGTCGGCAAAACACAGAGAATGTGAAGTAAGCGATATGGAATATCTAAAAGGACTCCTTGAAAACAGGATTTTGATTGCGGCGCTCGTCGGCTGGGCGATCGCGCAAGGCGCGAAAGCCATATTGTACACAATCGTCAACAGAGAGTTCCGCTTTGAGCGGCTTGTTGGCAGCGGCGGGATGCCGAGTTCCCATGCGGCGACCGTCTGCGCGATGACGACCGTGACTGCGATGCAGTTCGGGCTCGCGTCATTCGAGTTTGCGATTTCGTTTGTGCTCATGTCCGTCGTACTGCACGACGCGCGCGGCGTACGCCAGGAAGCGGGCAAGCAGGCGGTCACCATCACCGCCATCATCGACCATCTCATCAAAGAAGGAACGATCATCGAGCTGCCGGAATGGGAGCTCAAGGAACTCATCGGGCATACGCCGCTGCAGGTGCTGATCGGCTCTATCGTCGGCATCGGGGTCGGCCTCTGGCTCGGCTGAGGCGAAAGGAGTGCAATACCATGTGCGGCCGGTTTTACACGGACTTTGACGACGCACACTACCGCGAGATGATCGCGATGCTGTATATCGAGCGCGAGCGGGACGACGAGCCCTTGCCGCTGAAAAGCGGCGAAGTGTTCCCGGCCGATTGTGTTGCCGCGCTGGATGCCGCGGGCCCGCGCGCGATGCGCTGGGGTTTTGCGCGTTTTGACGGCAAAGGCAGGGTCATCAACGCCAGAAGCGAAACCGCGCTGGAGAAGAACATGTTTCGCTTGCCGATGTGTTCGGATCACGCAAATACGACCGCAGGACGTTGTCTGATTCCCGCGAGCGGTTATTTTGAATGGGAAACCCGCGAAAAACAGAAGATCAAATACAAGCTGCGCCCCGCGAGAGAGGGACTGTTTACCTTCGCGGGGCTTTATCGTTCCGAAGCGGGTGAGAGAACGCCGGTGTTTGTGATCCTCACCGCACCGGCATCCGGCGGAATCTCGTTTATCCACGATCGAATGCCGCTGATCCTTCCGCCGGAGCAGCGCGAGGCCTGGCTGAACGATCCGCAGTGCGCGGCAAGATTATTGAATTCGGGCACACAAGAGATCGTCTTTGAGCCCGCGGGCGAACAAGGCAGGAAATCCACTGCAAGACACGCGGACAAATCGTGACAAGAAAAGACAGGAAACGCGCGCCCCGGCTTGATATGATATCCCGCGTAAGGGAACAGGCAGGGCAAGAACGGGCGAAGGAGAGACGAATGGAACTGGTTGAGAGCCTCAATTCCGCGCTGCAATATCTGGAGGCACATCTGCTGGACGACACGGACAGCGCCAAGGCCGCGCGGCACGTCGGACTTTCGCGCTTTTATTTCGAGCGCACGTTCGCCGCGCTGACCTGCATGAGCGTAAGCGAATACATCCGTGCCCGGCGGCTGACGCTCGCGGCGCAGGAGCTGATTGCGGGCGATCAGAAGGTGATCGAGCTTGCGCTCAAGTATGGTTATGACACGCCGGAAAGCTTCTCCAAGGCATTCTCCCGCTTTCACGGCGTTACGCCGACGATTGCGCGGCGCGTGAGCACGCTGCTTCGCTGCCAGAATCCCCTTGCGATATCGATCAAAATGGAGGGAGTCAATCGAATGAATTACAAGCTGGAACAAATGGACGCGTTTACGGTGGTTGGCCTTGAACAGAGTTTTCAAATGGACTCGAGCCAGCAGGAGATTCCGAAATTCTGGCAAACGTTCTTTGAACAAGGGGAGCAGGAGAAAATTGTACCGATGTTCGGCATCTGCTTTGACGCAGACAAAAACGGGAACTTCCCGTACATGATCGCCGAAGTACTCCAGCCCGGGAAAGAAGTGCCGGAGGGCATGACCGTCCGCGACATTCCCGCGCTGCTTTGGGCGCGCTTTGCGTGCGTAGGCCCCATGCCGGGTTCGATTCAGACCATAACCAAGCAGATCTACTCCGAATGGCTGCCGACCAACGGCACCTATGAGGTTGCGGAGTATGTCGAAATCGAGATGTACACCGAGGGGGACACCACGTCCAAGGACTACTACAGCGAGGTTTGGATTCCGGTGAAAAAGAAAGCGTAATACGGGCACACAAAAAACGGAACCGACTGTCAGAAGCGGTTCCGTTTTGCTATTGTGTTCTATCCCAGATTAAGCCCGGCCGTACATCTTCGTCATGGCGCTGATCCGTTCAATCAGCTCTTCGGTGATCTCGCCGGGGAGCAGGCGCCATTTCCAGTTGCTGCCGCCGAGGGTGCCGGGCGTGTTCATCCGCGCTTCGCCGCCGAGGCCAAGATAATCCTGCACCTGCGCGATGAAGAGATCGGCGACCGAACACATGCCGCCGCGCAGCATGCCCCAGACATAGCCTTCCTCTTCGTTGAGCCCGAGATACCGCTTGGAAAACGCGGCATCCTGCGGGTCCGCTTCCGAAAACCAGTCTGCGACGGTGGTGTTGTCGTGCGTGCCCGCGTAGCAGACGCAGTGGCGCCCATAGGTATGCGGCAGATAGTTGCTCGGTTCCCGCGCGTCAAACGCGAACTGCAGCACCTTCATGCCCGGGAATCCGCTTTCCTTGAGCAGCGCGCGCACCTCGTCGGTCAGAAAACCCAAATCCTCCGCGATGATTTCAAACGCAGGGAACGCCTGCTTCAAAAGATCGACAAAATCTTCGCCGGGGCCTTTGACCCAAACGCCGTCGCGTGCCGTCTGTGCGTTTGCAACGACGCTCCAGTAGGAGGAAAGCCCGCGGAAGTGATCGATGCGCACGCTGTCAAACAAGGTGCTGGCGGAGCGCATGCGCCGCATCCACCAGGCATAGCCCGTCTGCTTCATATAATCCCAGTCGTATATCGGGTTGCCCCAGAGCTGGCCGTCCGCGGAAAAATAGTCCGGCGGAACACCCGCGACGCAGCGCGGGCGGCGCTGTTCATCTAGCTGAAATTCCTGCGGCGCGCTCCAGACGTCCGCGGAGTCGAGCGGGACATAGATCGGCAGATCGCCCATGATCTTGACGCCGCGCTCGTTTGCGTAGGCGCGCAGGCGCGTCCACTGCTCATAGAATAAAAACTGCACAAATTGATAGAAACGCATGCTGTCCGAAAGCCGCTCTCTGGCGGATTGCAGGGCGGCTTCCTCCCGCATACGCAGCTCATACGGCCAGTTTTCCCAGGCAACGCCGCCGTTTTCGTCCTTCAGCGCCATAAAGAGCGCATAGTCGCTGAGCCAGTCCGCGTTTTCCGCTGCGAAGCGATCCAGCGCCTGCATGCGTTCCCAGCTTTCCTTTGCGCGCGTGAAAGCCGCGCGCAGCACGGGGAACCGCTGCGTGAAGATCGTTCCATAGTCCACCTGGCGCTCACCATAGCCCCATTGGATGGATTGAATCCAATCGCGATCCAGCAGGCCTTCGTCAGAAAGCGTGTCGAGATCGATGAAATACGGGTTGCCGGCAAACGCGGAGAACGATTGATACGGCGAATCGCCGTAACTGGTCGGCCCAAGCGGCAGCACCTGCCAGTAGCGCTGGCCCGCCCGCACAAGCTGGTCGACAAAATCATACGCGGCCCGCCCGAACGTGCCGATGCCGTACGGGGAGGGAAGCGATGAGATATGCATCAAAACACCAGAGGATCGTTTCATACTGTTGCACCGATTTCAACAAATTTCGTTTCATTATATCGCGTTTCGCCGGATAATCAACAGAAAACGCGCAATCCTAAAAAAGCGAGGGCAAGGCGCACCCGCAGGTTTGCTCTTTCAAAATTCTCAGCCCTTGACTGCGCCCTCGACCACACCCTTGATGATGTATTTCTGCGCGGAGAGATAGAAGACAACGATGGGGACGATGCTGATGACGATCAGCGCCATGACGGCGCCCAGATCCACATGGCCATAGCTGCCCTGCAGATATTGAATATGGATCGGGATCGTCTTGTATTTTGTGCGATCCAGCACGAGATATGGCAGGAGATAGTCGTTCCAGATCCACATGATCTCCAGCACGCCCACAGAGATGAGCACCGGCTTGAGCATTGGGAAAACGATCAGAAAGAATGTGCGGAGCGGTCCGCAGCCGTCGATGGCGGCGGCCTCCTCAATCTCCAGCGGAATGCCTTTCACAAATCCCGCGAACATGAAAACCGCGAGCCCTGCGCCAAAGCCAAGATAGATCACAGGAATCGTGAACGGAGAATCCAGATGCAGGGTGTTTGCGGTCTTTGCAAGCGTAAACATGACCATCTGGAACGGCACGACCATCGAAAACACGCACAGATAATAGACGATTCGCGCGAACAGACTGTTTACGCGCGAGATATACCACGCGGCCATCGAGGTGCAGACGAGAATCAGCGCGGCGGATGTGATCGTAATGAGCAAACTGTAGCCGGCGGATTTGAGGAAGGGATATTCTCCTACATTGATGCCGTTGACGTAGTTGTCCGCCCCCGTGAACGTTTGCTCGTTCGGGAACGCGAAGGTTTGCGTGTTGATGGCGGAGTTGGTCTTGAAGGAGTTCATCAGCACCGTAAAGATCGGCATGAGATAGATCACGCAGACGACGATGAATAGTCCGGTGAGCATTGCTTTTCTTGCATTCTCCCGCTTCATTGCTGGATCTCCTTTCTGCGCGTTGCCGAGAACTGGATGAGCGCGATCGTCGCGACGAGCACAAAGAACAGAACCGCCTTGGCCTGACCCGTGCCGCGCGAATTGGCGTTGAGATAGAAGGTGTTGTAGATGTTCAGCGCGAGCATTTCGGTGGATTTGATCACCGTGCCGTCCGCCATAAAGGTGAACGGCTGCCCGCCGTTGAGCACGAGGTTTTGATCGAAGAGCTTGAAGGAGTTGGTCAGCGTCAGGAATGTGCAGATCGTGATGGAGGGCATGATCGTCGGGATCGTGATATGCCAGAGCGTGTGCCAGCCGTTCGCGCCGTCGATCTTGGCGGCTTCGATTAGGTCTCCGGGCACGGACTGCAACCCCGCGATGTAGATGATCATCATGTATCCGATCTGCTGCCAGGCCATCAGGATGATCAGCCCCCAATAGCCGTAGGTCGTGCTCAGCACGATGGACGTGCCGTAGCGGGAGAGGATCCCGTCAAAGATCATCGACCAGATATAGCCGAGCACGATGCCGCCGATGAGGTTTGGCATAAAGAATACCGTGCGGAACGTGTTGGAGCCCTTGATGCCGCGCGTGAGCGCATAGGCGACGGTAAAGGCGAGCAGGTTGATGACGATGAGGGAGACGATCGCGACCAGCGCCGTATACTGGAATGCGTGCACAAAGCTCGCGTCGTTGAATGCCTTGACGTAGTTGCCAAGGCCGATCCATTTGGCATTGCTGGTCGTCGTAAACTTGCAAAAAGAGAGATAGATCCCTTTTGCAAACGGATAGATGAACCCGATGCAGAACGCTGCGAATGTCGGCAGCAGAAAGATGGGGAACATCCGCTGGATCGGGCGGCGGATCAGCGTTGCGCTCAGCGCTGCGCTGCTGGATTTTGCTCTGCGTTTCATGGCGACCTCCCTTGGTGCTATGTGCAGAAGGGGGCGAGCACTTTCACTCGCCCCCGCTGAGTCATATGTTTGTGTTGTCTGTATCAGCGCTTATTGCGCGGCGTACTGGGTTGCCCAGCCCTGAACGAACGCAGTGACCACGTCGTCCCAGCTTCCGCCGGCGGAATACTGCGTCAATGCGGCGACGACGCCTGCACGCCAGGTGTCTACGTTCGGCGTGAAGTTAAACGCCCAGGTGACGACGTATTTGCCAGCTGCCAGCTGCTCGTTGGCATCGTTGAAGAACACGTTGGCGGATGCCTTCGCGGCCTTAAACGGAATTGGGCCAAAC
>CAYPEV010000088.1:0-9690 GCA_964409605.1 uncultured Christensenella sp.
GTCGTATACAAATGCTTCGTTAATCCTGCGGTTGACTTCCTCGGAAGAAGCCTTTGCGAGTTCATCCGCTGTAAAGAGGCAGGTGAGCTCCGCTTCCACGGGCTTTACGCCGCGTTCGGATAGACTCCAAACCGGCGAATTGACGTGGTGGCCATGCATGATGAGCGAGACGACGGGCACCTTGAGGAGCTTGCAGAGTTTTCCCAATGATTCCGGCAGAACCGCGTTTGTTCCGCAGAGGGAATAGCGCGCCTCCGGATACAGCACGGCGATATCGCCGTTTTTCACCACCCGGCCAAGCTGGCGAACGAGGACTGCGTCGTTGGTGAACTTGCGCTTGCAGATGCATCCGACCGTGCGGAGCAGCCACTCGCGGCTCGCAAATCCATTTCCCGCCGGACTTGTAAAGCCGTCGATGGCGACGACGTAATTCGCGCGGTGCGGAAAAATCGCGGCGGTCGTCACCTTAAAATCGAGAAACGCATTGTGGTTGCAAAGCAGGATATAGGGCGGCTTGATGCCGTCCATGCGAATGTTTTGGATCTTCGCTTTGTGTTTCCAAACATCGGGATAACTGATCGCCCAGGCGATGGGGCGCAGCTTCTGTCTCTTTGGGTATGCCAGCATGTTAAAACGCTTAAACGTGTCGTGCACGAAATCTCCTTCTTGCGGTCAACACTGCCGCGCTGAAATGTTGATGATCACTGTTCGTATGATAGACGAATTCGATCTTTGCTGTCAACCGAATACCAAACCGGAGTCGATCGAAAGCAAAGCCAGCCCGAAGCTTGACGGAGCGGCCAACTGCTTATAGAAGCGAGAGCGCTTCCTCGATATCCACGACGCGCGCAAGCGGCTCATGCCAGATCATGCGCTCGTAATAATGGATCAGTTTTTCGCCGGAGAGAAAAGGGGTTGCATATGTCGTGGTCGCGCCGGAAGGGATCACGACCTCGTAGCCGAATTCAAACGCAACCTTGACGCTGGTATCGATACAATGCTCCGTCTGCATGCCGCAGACGACGAGGCGGGCGATGTTTCGGCCGGAGAGATATTCGTGTAACCCCGTTTGACGGAATGCGCTCCCGAAACGCTTGTCGAACACGCGCTCGTCCGGGGCGGGATGAAGTGAGCGCTCCAGCTGCCAGCCGGCCGTGCCGTAGGCAAGTGCGTCGCCTTCTCCGCCGTCGTGGCGCACATAGATGACCTCGGTGCTGCCTTTGTGCGCAGCATCGATGAGCAGATTGAGATTGAGCATGAATTCATCCATGCGTGCGGGGCGGTCGTCGATCATCGCCTGCTGTACGTCGATGACTAAAAGCGCGGTTTTCATGGAAAGATTTCCTCCTGAACGCAATCGGTTTATTCTGTTTCGTTGTCCCGATACTCTTCCGAAACATGCCGCGAATCGCAAAACGGCTTGTTGCCGGACATGCCGCAGCGGCAGAGTACGACCCGGTTTCGGATCTCATACACGGTTCCGTCCGAGGATATAATCGGGATGCCTCCTTTGACGAAGATGCCCGCGCTGACGTGCTCTTCCGGGTCCTGTAAAATCTCGATCGCGGGCAGATAGTCCGGCTCATGCTCGGTTCCGTCCTTCTCCACCGCGGTGAGACGGCCGGCGGGGCACTCGTTGGCTGCAATGACCGCCTCCGCGTGGCGAAAGTCGCTTGCGGAATCCTCGGCGAGCTCCCATGCGTCTCCGCTGTCGCGGTGACAAAACCGCGCGAATGCACAGCGCCCGTCGTCCAGCAGATCGAGCCCCGTTCCGCTGATGCGCGCGGCGCGCAGGTGATAATCCGTTTTGCAGGCAGTCTCGGTTCCGTCAAAACGGGCCGCGACATGGGCACCGTCGCAGAACGGTGGCGTCTTCGTCTTTCCGCAGCGGCAGAGCGAATACGTAGCCTTTTGCGGCAGAGGCTGCCCTTCTTCATAAACATAGCCACCGCCCCTGGGGACGATGACCTTCTCCGAAAGCGGAACGCAGCCGGAAACAACATACGGGCCGTCTTTCAGAATGCGGATGTTGGGTTCTTTCTTTTGCATCTACATCTTATCCAATTCTTATGAATGTGGAGTCGTTACTCTTTATAGTATGCGCGCTGACGCATTTTGTAAAGTTTTTGATTGCGCAATAAACCGCCCCCGCGGCAAAACGGGAGCGGTCTGTTTCGCACACGCTCAGTTTTCCAGAAACTTCAGAAACGCGTCCGCCTGCTTTTGCAGATAGGGCAGACTTGTGGTCAGCTTGAGGCGACCGGATTCATCCGCCTGCTGTCCTACATTCGGGATCGTAAGCCTTGGGAAATTCATCACGCGCGCGTTAAGCAGGCTCAGAAGCATGATCAACAGGTCCTGCGCGGTGACGGTTCCGCCCATTCCGGGTGAAGTGCCGCTGACGGCGATCGGTTTTCTGCCCAGAACCTGGCGCTCTTCCTTGCTGACAGGGCGGGAGAGCCAGTCGATCAGGTTTTTCAGCACGCCCGGGTAGGAATGGTTGTATTCCGGCGTGAAGATCCAAACTCCGTCGGCGTTTTTGATCTGCTCCCGCACGCGGCGAACCGCTTCCGGCGCAGGATACTCGATATCCTGATTCATCAGCGGGACGTCCGCATACTCGATGATCTCAAAGCGCGCGCGTTCGGCGACGATCTCGCGGGCTGCAAGGGCAAGCTGACGATTGAATGAATGTTCCCGAAGGGAACCGACGATTGCGACGATTCGTTTTTGCTCCATATTTCGTTCCTCATCTGTTATTGCGACAACTCAATCTCCGGTGCCGGGATTGTTCTTGATGAACGTGCCGTTTCGAAGCTCCTCAAACGCAAGGTCGAGCTCTTCGCGCGTGTTCATGACGATCGGGCCGCCCCATGCGATGGGCTCATGCAGAGCCTTGCCGGAAAAGAGGAGGAACCGCAGATCGCGATCCGGCGTTGCTTCGATCACGACGCTGTCTCCCGCGCCGAAAAGCACGGCTGTCTCTTCGGAGATCAGGTGCGCGTTGATCACCGCGTCGCCCAGAATCAGAAACGCGAAAACGGTTTCTTCCGGCTTGGTTGGCAGCGTGATCCGCTCGCCTTTGGGAAGAGAGACATCCAGTATACCCGCCGGAATATGGCGCGGCAATACGCCGTTTACGCCGCCGTATCCGCCGGAGAGCACGCGCACGGTGGCGCGGTCCGCTTCAATGATGGGGATCATGTCCTGCGTGATGCCGAGATAAGCAGGCTGCGCCATCTTCTCCTTCTGCGGCAGGTTGAGCCAGAGCTGGAGACCGAGCATACGTTCGGAGGCAATCGGCATCTCCTGATGCAGGATGCCGCTTCCCGCGGTCATCCATTGGCTCTCGCCGGACTCGATGACACCCTTGTTGCCAAGGCTGTCCATGTGCTCGATTTTCCCGCTGATCAGGTAGGTGATGGTTTCAATGCCGCGGTGCGGATGCCAGGGAAATCCCGCCGTATAATCCGCAGGGTTTGTGGAATCGAACGAATCCAACATCAAAAACGGATCAAAGTCATATACGTCGCGATTGCCCAGCACGCGAACGAGCGATACGCCCGCGCCATCCACAGCACGCTGCCCGCGTACAGTCTTCATGATTTCCCGATGTTTCATCCTGTTCACTCTCCTTGCACAGATTATTCTGGATGTGTTGGCAGCATCGCTATGCGGCCGGTGGAGTAAAAAGATAACTCGTCATGCTCATGGAGCCGAGCGTGCAGTCCGCGTTGACCACCTGGATCGTATCGTCCGCATCGCTCGCGCCAAGCGCATAGAAGAGCGGTGCGAAATGATCCATCGAAGGCACGGAGAGCTCCGCGGGTTCTCCGAACTGGTCGTACGCGATGACCTTTTCGTGCGCACGGCTTAAAATCGCGTCATACACATATCGATCAAACTCTTCCGCCCATGGCTGGCCGTCTTTCATTCGCCAATCCACACGGGAGAGGTTATGCACGATGTTTCCGCTGGCAAAAACGAACACGCCTTCGTCCCGCAGAGGGCGGAGCTTTTGCCCGATGGCATAATGCTCGGCGGGCGAGAGCATCGCGTTGACGCTCAGCTGAACGATCGGCACATCCGCCTTTGGGAACATACGGTTCAAAACCGACCATGTGCCGTGGTCGATGCCCCAGTTGTTGTCGACGGTCACAAACTCGCCGATCAGTGCGCGCGTGCGGTGGGCCAGATCCGGCGAACCGGGAGCGGGGTATTTCAGCTGATACAGCTCCTCTGGAAAGCCGTACATGTCGTAGATCATGGCGGGCGTTGGGGAGTCGTTCACCTTTGTGCCGCGCCCAAACCAGTGCGCGGAGACAGAGAGAATCGCTTTCGGTTTCGGGAGCGTCTTGCCCAGCGCGATCCACGCGCGGGAATATTCGTTATCTTCAATCGCATTCATCGGCGATCCATGGCCGACGAATAAAACAGGCATTCGTTGATTCATCTGATATTACACCTCGTTTTAGATGTCTTGAAGGCCGCAGCGCAAAAAACAAATCTCTGCGCCGAATGTCTTTCTTTCATACTATCCCGCGAACGCATTCTTGTAAAGTGTGTTTCGCACAGAGGATGCGTTAAAAGAAACGGTAGCGTTTTCCCGAAAAAGCTTGACAGGCAGGAAAGGACGTGATATAAATTGAACGATCAATCATTGAACGATCAATCAACGAAAATCGTTCGGAAAAGAGATGCTATGACGATTCGAGACGATCAGAAAGAGAAACGCAGGCAGGAGATCCTGTACGCCGGATTAAGCCTGTTCATACAGAAGGGATACTCTGGTACGACGATCAAAGACATCGCGGGTGCGGTCGGCATGAGCGCGGGGCTGATGTTTCACTACTTTGCTTCGAAGGAAGAGCTATATCTGGAATTGCTTTCTCTTGGGATCGATGGACCGATGAGCAGCGTGCAGCCGACGCAGATGGAGCCTATGGCGTTTTTTGAAGAGACGGCGAAACGCATCCTCGATTTCATCCAGACGCAGCCCTTTGTCGCGAAGATGTTTGTATTCATGCATCAGGCGTATTACAGCGACGATGTGCCGGCGAGCGTCAAGCAGCGCTTGATCGGATTTGACGTATACACACCGACGATGCAGATTATCCGGCAAGGGCAAGAAAACGGCTCCATCCGCAAAGGCGACCCGCTTGCACTCTCGATCGCGTTCTGGAGCGCGATCCAGGGGATCGCGGAGACGCTGGCCATGCACACGCAACTGCCGTGTCCGCAGAGCGAATGGATTACGGATATTCTGCGCGCACAATAAAATGGAAATAATTTCACATAATGGGGGGATTCATATGAAACAAGTGGTCATCATCGGTGCAGGCATCGCGGGACTAACCGCGGGCATCTATGCGCGCCAGAGCGGCTTTGACGTAACGATTTACGAGAGCCACAGCATTCCGGGGGGCGCTTCAACAAGCTGGCGCAGGAAGGGATACTATTTTGAGGGCGGTCTGCATTGGCTGACCGGTTCTTCTCCGAAAACACAGCTCAACAAACTCTGGCGCGAGGTGGGCGCGCTGGACGATACGGTCGAGATCCATAACCGCGATCCGTTTTTCAGCTATGAGATGGATGGTGCGCGCGCATGCCTGTATCGGGACGTTGAGACGCTTCGCAAGCACCTGACCACCATTTCGCCGGCGGATCGCAAGGAAATCAATCGGCTCTGCGCGGACGTGAAAAAATTCATCAAGATGCAAATGCCGGTGATGGATCTACCGAAGCTCAAAGCAAAGCATCCGGCTAAATTTCCAATGTCTATGCTGTTTTCCATGCTGCCCGCTTTGCCGCGCATGAAATATTATCAGGACATCATGACACGGGAATACGCCGAAAAGTTCAAAAGCCCGCTGATTCGAAAACTGATCTGCAACATGATCGGGGATTCCTTCAATGCATCCGGCGTCGTGTTTACCATCGCAACACTTGCCGCTGGGGACGGGGGATATCCGGTCGGCGGTTCGCTTGCGATGGCGAACCGCATGGCGAAGCATTTCCTCTCGCTCGGCGGAACGATCAAATACAAAACGCCTGTGGAGAAGGTCGTGGTGGAACAGGGCGCGGCAAAAGGTGTTTTGATCGCAGGGGAGACGATTGATGCGGATGCGGTGATCGTGACGCAAGACACACTGCGCGCAATCGACACGCTGTTTGACGAGCCGATCCGCGAATCCTGGGCGGAGCGGATGCGCCAAGAAACTGAGCCAGTGTTGAACGTATTTGTAGGGTTGGGCGTACAGGCGGATCTTTCGGATATGCCGGCGAATTGCACGTTCCCGCTCGATGAGCCGATTCGCATCGGGGAATTGGCCTTCGACAGCCTGGGGTACAACAATTACGCGGGATTCGCGGGCTACGCGCCGGACGGGTGCACCGCGCTGACCACGGTACTGATTGGAGACAGCTACGGCTTCTGGAAGCAATGCAAGACGGACGGAACGTATGAAACGGAGAAACAAAAGCTTGCGGAGCGCGTGATTCGGTCGCTTGAGCAGAGATATCCGCAGATCGCGGGCAAAGTTACGGTTTGGGATGTCGCAACGCCGCTGACCTATGAGCGCTATCTCGGCTCCTACAAAGGGAGCTGGATGACGGTCACGAAGAAGGGGCAGTCCAACACACAATACCCCTGCAAGCCGGAGAATATCGCAAATCTCTATTTTGCGGGCCAGCGCCTGATGACGCCCGGCGGATGTCCGGTCGCACTCAACACAGGGCGTACGGCGGCACAGCACCTGTGCCTCGATACGGATACGGTGTTTCAGGGAAATCTCTAACGTGAGAGAACGCAAAAAAAGCAGGCGATCATGCCTGCTTTTTTGCGTTGAAACAATCCAAATCAATGGCGCGGCGCAGGGTAAAACGCGCACAAGAGCGAAAGATATGCGTCTACTGCGGACGGAGTCCGTTCATCGAAGAGGAACACCTGACCGTCACACATATCATACCGTGTGCCAAAGAGCGTGTACGACTTTCGATGCAGACACGTACCGTTTACGCCGAGCTTATCGCCCCGGCAGCGCGTGCATCTGCCGTATTCACGCGTGAACGCCGCGCGGATGTAGTCCGGCGCGGACATCACCGCCTCCATGTGCGCATCCACATTTGAGAAATACATGCGAAATAGAATGCCATCGTCGCGCAGATAGACGCGGGAGACATATTTTTTTGTCTTCAGTCCCGGTCGATAGTATGAGACGACGTATTTGCCCCAGCAGACGTAGGGCTGGATTCCGTCGCTGGCATAGCCGAGCTTCCGAAGCCCCTCATCCAGCGCGCGAAGGAAGGACTGATCGTGCGGGGAGATCGTCACGCCCGTCGCATCGCCCAAATCGAGTTCGCCCGACGCGCTCTTCTGCGCCGCTTGCTGCTGTGCGCAGAGACGGGGGACGATGGCGCGGAGCACATCGGCTGGCAGATCCCGGGCGTTGCCGACCTGGAGTGTGACTTTTCCAAGGTGGTAGCCGCTCTTTATGAGGGATTTCCTCTCTTGCGGCAAAAAAACATCCCGCGCAAAGCCGAGCTTCACATAGGATTCGCAAAATGAAATATTGATGTAGCTGCCGCAAAAGCGGAAAGAGGGATTGTGATTGACCAGCTTTTCCTCGGCTTGCGGCACAAGCGCCTTGATGAGCGCACGCAGCTGCGCATAGATACGCTGTGCGTCTTTGGGCTGCGATGAAACGATCTGCTCGATGACATTCTGACGATTCATGATTCCTCCGGAGAAATAAACTATGGCGTGTCCAGATTGACAGAAGCGGAAATAAAACAGGAAAACCCGTTGTCGGCGCAATATCGCTCGATTGTGCTTGCGATGCTGTCCCCGGCGCCCGCGTACTCCGTCAAATAGACATCCAGCCCCGCCGATTTACAGCGGGCGAGATATTCTTCGTAATATGCGGTCGTCTCCTCGTCCTGCCGGATCAAACGATTCGATGCAAAGTCGATGTTCGTAAACACACATTCCTGATTCACGCCAGTGATCACGGGGTTGGGCAGGGCCGCGTCGAGCACCGCGCGGGAGACGAACACATCTCCGCCGTTGATGAGCACGGGCTTACCGTAAGGCGCAAGCGTTTGTAAAATCGCGCTCAAACCCTCGTAAATCGCTTCGGAAGGGTAGAGGTAGAAAACGTCCGCGTTGTCCAGAAAGAACCCGTCTACGCCTTTCTCCGTGAGCGATTTCGCCTCGCCTGCAACGAACGCCTGCCACTCCGGCCGTGAGACATCGACCCAGTATTCATCCGGCCAGTTGTCGTAAGGGGAGAGGGCGCAATCCTTCACAGAATCGTATCCTTCACGGAATGTTTCGATTGACCCAATGTTGAGATAGGTATAAACCTGTATGCCCTTTTTCTGTACCGCTGCGATTTCTTCCTTTGTAAAATATTGCGCGTCGATGACGACGGTTTGATAATTTGTAAGCACGGCGGCATCCCCGGGGTTGAGGCCGAGGAGGACGGCATAGGTGGATTGATTTTGTGTCTGTCCCGCTGTGCACGCCGCTGCAAGCAAAGCAAGAACGCAGACGAACAGAAGGATCGCAGATAGTTTTTTCATAGCTGAATGAGCACTGCTTCAGTAGGTCGTTTGGTCTTTCGTGTAATAGATCTGTCGCAGGTTTTCGCCGAAGATGCCGACCTTTTGCGTGTCGGGGTAGAAGCAGACCTCGGGATAGTGGAACGTGTCGAAGTCGAGGTAGAGGAGCGGCTCGGTCTCGGAGAGGTTCGTGAGCTGGTGCGCGCCCGTTTCGCCGGTCGGGAAAAAGATGGAGTCTCCGGCGGCGACTTCCTGCTCGCCTTCCGGTGTGCGGAGTAAGCCCTTGCCGCTGAGAATGAAGAAGCACTCCTCGTTAATCGCGTGGTAGTGATAGGGGAAGCCCGCTTTCTTCGGCGGGAGCTTGATGAGCGCGGCAACGCAGCCCTTCGCTTCCGTGCGGGAGACAAGGTCGATCTTCTCGTAGTCGTGGACGTCATGATCCGGTCTGCGCGTCCAAACCGCGTCCGGAGCGTTGGTGTGGCGGATGATGGGCATGGTGGTTGCCTCCTTATATTATTGTCTAACAATAACTGATTCCTGCGTATCTATCATTTGACGTAATCTCGCAACTAGGCTTATTGGGAACGGATATCTCCAATTCAAATCATATGTATCTTGATCATGATAATAAGAATAAGCATCGAAGATTTTTAGTATTTGTCGTGCAAAACGGAGTTTTGAATCAATAAACTCGTGACCATCGATCCGTGCAATAAAATTCATATCTTCCGACGGAATTAAGGAGAGGATCACTTCTTGCGGTTCGAGATTCATTTTTATTTCGCTGCTTCTACCATCAAGCAGTCTGATTGCGCCATTAAGTAGTTCGGAAAGAGTATCTTCGGGTACGTAGGACACCTCTAAGGTTATGCTTATTTCCGTATCTGAGAAAGTTACCGTAGCCCACCCATTCGATATAGAATCAAGTTTAACAGAAAACCATTTCATGTCTTTCCTCGGATATTTTTTTATCACAAATATACTACAATCGAACTTGATTGCAAACAAAAACAAGCCGGAAAACCGACTTGTTCTTGTTTGGTGCAGGAAACAGGACTTGAACCTGCATGAGTGTGACCTCACACGGACCTGAACCGTGCGCGTCTGCCAATTCCGCCATTCCTGCAA
>CAYPEV010000089.1:0-7188 GCA_964409605.1 uncultured Christensenella sp.
CTCAATATACTTCGTGGAAACCTGAGACGCGGGAACAAACGCGCGAATGCCGCTGATGTCCGCAATCAGGCCGCCCTTGACGACTTCTTTGCCGACCGCGTCGAAAATCTTCTCTTCGATGTTTTCCTGGCTGAGCAGTTCATCCCAGAGTTTCTTGCTTTCGACGTTTTTGCGGGAGAGGAGCACGTTGCCGTCGCCGTCGTTCACCTTGGTGACTTCGACTTCGATGGTGTCGCCTTCTTTAAACAGGTCTTCGGCCTTCACGTCCGAGTCGCTGGAAAGCTCGCCCATGGGAATAACGCCATCCGACTTGTAGCCGACGTTGACAAATACTTCGCCGTCTACGATGGAGATGACGGTTCCTTCGAGCACCTGGCCGTTATGAATACGCGTCATGGTCTTTTCAAACGCGGATGCAAAGTCGGAGCTGTCTTCGTGTTCCGGCTTGGGTTCGGGTTTCGCCTTCGCTGTGGCTTTGGGCGCTTCCACAGCCGCCACGACTTCTTCGGTTACCTGGGGCACGACGACTTCCTCGGCGGGAGCTTCCGCTTCAATGGTCTCGATCGTCGTTTTTTCCTGTTCGCTCATTACTTGTAGTACCTCCCTAATCATCCGGTCCGGCGTCGATGCGCCCGCAACAATACCTATTATATCATCGGATGGTAATTTATCAAGCAAAAGTTTGTCCCAAGAGTCGATGTTTTCCGTATTTTTACAGTGTTTTTTGCATATTTCTACAAGCTTTTGTGTGTTCGCGCTGGATTTGGAACCGAGCACCAACATGCGCGTGCTGCGGCGGGAAATCGCCTCAGCCTCACTCTGGCGGTCCCGCGTCGTGTCGCAGATGGTGTTGCGAATCTGCAGCGCCGCGGGTTCCTTCAGGCGTTTTTCCAGCGCACGCCGGATTGCGTCAAACGTCTCTTCCGGCAGCGTAGTTTGCGCGACAAGCGCGGCCTTATCGATCTCCGGCAGCCCTTCGACATCCGCTTCCCCTTCGAGAACATAGGCGTTTTCTCCCGCCCAGCCCCGGATGCCAACCACCTCCGGATGGTTCGCTTTACCTGCGATGAGCACGACGCGCCCTTCCGCAACCGCCTTTTGCGCGATTTTATGGATGCGCTTGACATACGGGCAGGTCGCGTCGATCAGGCGGATGCCGCGCGCCTCACATTCCTCATAGACCGCGGGCGGGGCGCCATGCGCGCGGATGATCAGCGTATCCCCTGCTTGCAGGCTCGTCAGGTTCTCAACGGAATGCACGCCTTTTTCGGCGAGCTCGCGCACGACCCCGTCGTTATGGATGATGTTTCCGTAGGTATACACCGTGCCGTGCTCCTGTGCGCATTGCTCCGCCATCTCGACCGCGCGGCGCACTCCGAAGCAGAACCCGCTGTTTTTTGCCAATAGAATCTTCATGTTTGATCTTTCATGCCTTCGTTACGGCATACGTTCCAGTTCGTTTTTCAGTTTTTGCAGGCTGTCTCGTATCGCGTCTGTCACCGCGTCTACCCCACGCCCCGCATAGGTTTTCGCAACTTCGTTCGGGTCGATCGCTTCGCCGACGATCATGCGCACACGTCCGCGTTTTTTCCAGTTCGGGTCTGCGTAAACGGGGATGATCGGTGAATTGCAGCGCAGCGCCAGAAATGCCGCGCCCTTCTCAAATGAATCCAACTCCCCCGTCAGCGAGCGGCGCCCTTCCGGAAAGATGCCGAAGATATGGTTGTGCTCAAGCACCGTCATCGCCTGTTTTAAGGAAAGCATATCCGCCTGTTTCCGATAGACCGGAAACGCAAGCAGCCCTTTGAGGAAAAAACGTTTGATCGGCGTGTCAAACAGTTCCTGTTTCGCCATGAAGTGCACGGGACGGGGCGCAACCATCGCAAGCCGAATCGGATCTCCCAGCGAAAAATGGTTGGAGATCAGGATTCCGCGTCCGCGGAAAAAGAGCCTTCCGAGGTTTTTCACCATCGGCAGGTAAATCAGCCAGAAAAACGGCGTCAGTAGATATTTTACAATGATGTAGAGCATGGTTCGCGCACTTCCTTTTATTTGGCGTCCACAAGACGGCCGTTTGCTCCGTTTGGACGCCTCGTCATCATTTCATGGAGATCAGCGATCCTGCCGCTGTGCGATCGCGTCCAGCAGCAGCGAAAGCGCCTCGTCGATATTCATTCTGCTGGTGTCGATGCGAATCGCATCCTCGGCCTGACGAAGCGGCATATAGGGCCGCGTACTGTCGTTATGATCACGCAGTTTGATATCGGCAAGCACCTGCTCATAGGTCTCCTTTGTACTGCCGCGCGCGCGGAGCTCTTTGAGCCGGCGTTCCGCACGCACCTCCGGGTCGGCTGTGACGAAAAACTTATGCTTCGTGTGCGGCAGGACGTTTGTCGTGATATCGCGCCCGTCCATGACCACGTCGTAATTGCGCCCAACTTCGCGCTGGAGCTCCGCAAGTTTTTCCCGCACGCAGGGATGCGCGCTGACCGTGGATGCGCCCATCGCGAGCTCCTGCGTGCGCAGTATGTCGGTGACATCTTCGCCGCCGAGCAGAACGCGCTGTCCGCGCTCATCGTATTGAACGCGGATATCCGCGTCATCCAGTATTGTTTTCAGGCCGGCTTCGTCGCTGACGCTGACGCCGCGCCGCGTGGCGAAGAGCGCCATCGCGCGATACATGGAACCCGTGTCGAGATATCGAATCTTCAGCGCGTTTGCAACCGCCTTCGCCAGCGTGGATTTCCCTGCGCCGGATGGGCCGTCGATCGCGATATTGAGGTGTTCGCTCATGCGTTCGCTCCCGCTTCTCTTGTTTCTTTTGTATCCGAAATGCTGTCGCCCGCCAGCGCGCCCGTCGACCAGGCAATCTGGAGGTTGTATCCGCCCGTCGTCGCGTCGATATCGAGCACTTCGCCGGCAAAGTACAGGTTTCGGATGCGCTTGCTTTCCATTGTCGAAGCGTTCACATCCTTGACGCTGACGCCGCCCCGCGTGACCACCGCTTCGTTGAGCCCGCGCGCACCGCTGACCGTCAGCGGAAGCGCTTTGAGCGTCTCCACAAGGCGCAGCCGCATGGGCTTGCTGAGTTGCCCCACCGGCAGCGCGCCGTCGATTTCAGCAAGTTCGAGCACGATCTCCAGCAGCCTTTGCGGCAAAAGCGCGTGCAGCGCGGTCTTCACCTGTTGCCTTGCGCCGTCCTGAAGATCCCTTAGCAAGCGCGCATCCAGCTGTTCCCGCGTCAAAGCGGGCTTGAGGTCGATCGAAAGCCGCGTCCCCGCAGGCTGGCCTGCGATCACGCCCGAGAGCGAGAGTACGAGCGGCCCTGAGATGCCAAAGTGCGTAAAGAGCAGCTCGCCGAGTTCTGAGAATACTTCTCTGCCCTTCTTTTCGGCGGAGAGCGTGATGTTTTTCAGCGTCAGCCCCGCGAGCTCGCGCGGCCAGCTTTCCTCCGTCACGAGCGGCACGAGCGACGCGACAGGCTCTTCGATCGTATGGCCGGTTGCACGTGCAAATTCGTATCCGTCGCCCGTAGAGCCCGTCTGCGGATAGGAGATGCCTCCCGTCGCAACCACGAGCGCGTCGCAGAAAAGCGTCTCGCCGCCGACGCGAATGCCGCGCACCGCGCCGTCCTGTGTTACGATCCCATCCACGCGCGTATGGAGCCGGACGGTCACGCCCGCTTCGCGCACGATCGTTTCGCAGGCGCGGAGGATATCGCTCGACTTGTCGGAGACGGGAAACACGCGTCCGCCGCGCTCCGTCTTGAGCGGTACGCCCGCCTGTTCGATCCGCTCCATAAGCGCTTTGTTGTCAAAATGTGAAAACGCGCTGTAGAGAAAGCGCGGGTTTTTCAGCACGCGCTCGAAAAACGCGTCCCGTTCGGCAATGTTGGTGACGTTGCAGCGGCCCTTACCGGTGATGTAGAGCTTTTTCCCGAGCTTCTCGTTTCGTTCAAACAGCGTCACACGGTGCCCGTTTTTTGCGGCGTTTGCCGCGGCAAGCATGCCCGCGGGACCGCCGCCGATGACGAAGACGATCATGCCCGCTCCTCTTTGATCGCTTCGGAGAGATAGACACCCTCGGCGTGCCAAACCTCTTCCAACTGCGTAAGATGCTGATATGCCTCGTCCTTGCGCGCGTGGCCGATGGCGACGATGATCGCATTGATCAGCGACAAGGGCGCGACGAGCGAATCCGCAAACGAAGCCATATCGCTGCGTGCGCAGAGCGTAAAATCGGAGATGCGCGCAACGGGCGAAGTCGGCATATCCGTCAGTGCGATCAGCGTTGCGCCCTTGGATTTGGCGTACTTCATCGCATCCACGGTGCGCGCGCTGTAGCGCGGAAAACTGATGCCGAAGCAGACGTCCGTCGCATCCACGCGGAGCATGCGCTCGTGGATGTCCTGCACCGCGCCGTTGACGAACATGACGTTGTCGCAGACATAGTCCAGATAGTAGGTCAGAAACTGCGCGAGCGACATCGCGCTGCGAATGCCGAGCACATAGATGCGCCGCGCGCGGAGAATCGCGTTGATTGCTCCGTCGAAACTCTCGTTGTCGATCATATCGATCGTCGCGCGGATGTTGTTCATATCCGAAGTTAAGACGGTCTTGAGCACGTCCTGCTGGGGAATGTTCGCCGCAAGGCGGATGCGCTGAACGCTCGTGAGCCGGTGGCGGATCAGATCCTGCAGCGCTTCCTGAAGCGCGGGATATCCGTCCAACCCGAGCATATACGCAAAGCGCACCACGGTGGATTCGGAAACACCGACGCGTTCGCCAAGCTTGGCCGCGGTCATGAACGCAGCGTCGTCATATGAGTTGAAGATGTACTCCGCGATGCGCCTTTGCCCCTTGGAAAAGGTAGAATACTGCTTTTCCATCATCGAAAACAATGCGTCCATTGTCCCTTATTCCTCCCGAAAAAAATGTGCGCGTGCTGCGCTTTTGTTTAGAGCCAATTCAAGTCGTGGTTTGCCATCTCACCCATGCGGGAATACTGCGTAAGGTCATAGGTGACCGGCGTGAGGGTGACATAGCCTTCGCGCGCCCAGCGGTCGTCGACATCCTGGCCGTCCGAGCAGGTGGTGCAGCCGCGCGGGCACCAGTAGTACGTCCTCCCAAACGGGTCTTTTCGCTCGACATACTCCAGCGCGTATTGCTCGATGGCAAGCGGCGTGAGTTTGATCCCCTTTAGTTCTTCATACGGCACGGCGGGAACGTTGATATTGAGCACCGTTCCAAACGGGAGCGGATGCGCGCTCAAATAATCCACCGCAAAGGCTGCGATGCGCGCCGCGGTCTCCATATGTTCGCCCAGATAGGAAAGATTGGAGATAGCAATGGCCTGGTAGCCAAGCAGCGCGGCCTCGTGCGCGGCGGCAACTGTGCCGCTGTAGAGCACATCCGTACCCAGATTCGGTCCGTGGTTGATGCCGGATACGATCATATCCGGCGCGGGAAAAAGATTGCCCAGCGCAAGGCGCACGCAATCCACCGGCGTTCCGCTCACCGCAAATGCGGGAACCTCCGGCAATCCCTCAATTCTTGTCTTATGCGCACGCAGGGGTTCGTTGAGGGTCATCGCGCGGCTGACCGCGCTGCGCTCGCGATCCGGTGCGGATACCAATATCTCGTGCTGCCGGTTCAGCTCGGTCGCCAACGCGCGTATGCCGCCGGAAAACACACCGTCATCATTGCTCAAAAGTAATTTCATGCAGGAACTCCGTCAAGTAATCGTAGAAGCATTGTAACATACCGTGCACAGGAATGCAAAAAAAGATAAAATGTGCAGGAGAGCTTGTATTCCCCTGCACATATGGTTTGGAGAAAAATGTAGGATGTTTTCTATTCAAACGGAGTGACAGAAATCTGTTCGATGTTGAGACCGTTGATCCCGTCTACGTAGCCATATCCGAATATGAGTGCCACGGTCGCAATCTGCACAACGATCATCGTCAGCATCGCAAAGAACCAGATCCCGCGCGGGAAGAAGCGCCTCCGCCCGCGAAACGCGCGATAGAGCAGGCGGTTGAGAATGATCGTCAGGATCACGGGCGAGAAGAACAGCAGCAGCTGCAAGGCACTTTCCAGAATCACCTGCAGTGTGCCGCTCTGGAGAATCGCCCAGTTGAATTCGAGCGCCTTGCCGAGCATATACAGCGTGTAGACCGCAAGCAGTATGTTCAAGACGATCAGAAACAGGAAGTATACGATCACACGGCCCGCGCCGTGCCGCTGTGCGTCATGGTGATCGTGGTGCGCGTGCGGTACATTCGGTTGTGTCTGTTCCATCAGCTGGATCCTCCTTTTATCGTCTCTGGTGTTATGCTTCAATCTCGGTCATTTCGCAAGCCTGTTCCGATGCTCCCTGCGCCGGTTCGGGTTCGACAAACCGCTCCGCGAGCACCTTTGTCGTGAGATAGGCGGAGATGGCGTCGATCGCCATCTTGTTCTTTCCCCCGCGCATGACGGCGAAATCCGCGTCATTGATGTAGTTTGCGATATACTTTTCATAAACGGGTTTGACGGTTTCGACGTATTGTTCGGCGATATTATCGATGGATCTGCCGCGTGCCTTGATGTCGCGCTTGATGCGCCGAAGCAGGCAGATATCCACATCCACGTGCAGGTAGACCTTCAGCGACATCCGCTCGCAGAGGCGTTTGTCGTAAAACATATGGATACCTTCGAGTACCAGCACTTCCGGGGGCGTAATCAGCACATCAGGCGTATCCGCACGCTGGTAGTTGACATAGTCATACCCCTTGGTTGTGATGGGGTGTCCGCTTTGCAGCAGGTCGATATCGGCGAGCAGCTCGTCGAAGTCGAATATATTGGGTTCGTCGTAGTTGAGCTTGATTCTTTCGGAAAAAGGCATTTCCGGGAAATTCCGATAGTAGCAGTCCTGCCCGATAATGGTGCAGCTGCATGCGAGTGAATCTTTGATGCGCTTGGCGAGCGTGCTCTTTCCGCTGCCGCTCGCGCCGCAGATGCCGACGATGATCATGAACTATCACTCCTATGAAAACACGGTTGTGTTCGGGTTGAATCAAGATTCTGTTTGATTCCTGTCAGTTTATCATGAAAACGGGTCGATTGGCAATTGATACTGTCATCCCAGCCTAAAATGTGTAGCAAAGCAGCCCGGTTGCCCGGACCGCTTTGCAAGAAAAAACGCCTC
>CAYPEV010000089.1:7288-9591 GCA_964409605.1 uncultured Christensenella sp.
GAGAACCGGACTGGTTTGAAAGCAACTCGGTTGCTTATTTGATTTCGCAGGTAGCCCCAACTTCTTTGAACGCCGCAACGATCTTCTCGGCGTCTTCCTTGTTGATGCCTTCCTTGACTTTGCTCGGCGCGCCATCGACGACGTCTTTGGCTTCCTTGAGGCCGAGGCCGGTGAGTTCGCGGACGACCTTGATGACCTTGATCTTCTCGGCGCCGACATCCTTGAGGATGACGTCGAACTCGGTCTTTTCTTCCACTTCTTCAGCGGCAGAGGCGGCGGGGCCGGCGACGGCAACGGCGGTCGCGGCGGCGGAGACGCCAAATTCTTCTTCGAGGGCCTTGACGAGCTCAAAGAGCTCCAGAACGGACATCGCTTTGATATCAGCGATCAGTTGTTCCTTATTCATAATATTCTCCTTACATTTTTGTTGCGGATGGTCCGCATATTTTTTGTTGTTGGTTGTACGCGAACGTCCGCTTTACGCTTCCGCTCCGCCCTGCTTCTTGGCGATCTCGTTGAGCGCGATTGCGAACTTGGAAATCGGGGACATCATGGATCCCAGCATGCGCGCAATCATCACCTCGCGGCTCGGCAGGTCGGCAATCGCCTCTACCTGGGTCGCATTGAGAATGCTCTTCTCGACGAAGCCGCCCTTGAGCTCGCATTTCTTCGCCTTCTTGACGAAAGCTTTGAGGATGCGCGCCGGAGCTGCAACGTCATCATAACCAAACGCGAAAGCGCTGGGTCCTTTGAGTACGGCTGCGTCCTTTGCGTCAATGCCGTTTGCTTCACACGCGCGCTCCATGATGTGGTTTTTGATAACCGCATACTCCACGCCCGCTTTACGCATTTCTGCGCGCAGATCGGTATCCTCCGCAACGGAGATTCCGCGATAGTCGAACACGACGATGCTCTGCGCCTTTTTAATCTTCTCCGCGACAGAAGCAACCTGTTCCGCTTTGCGTTCTACGTTCTGAATGTTTGCCATCTAGTTGTTTCACCTCCTTGTTACTGCTTAAAGGAAAATAAAAAATCCTCCGCCAAAACAAGACGAAAGGATGTCATACAAACAAAATATACATGTTGTACGCATCACCTCGGCAGGACTTATGCGGTCTCCCGCTGCCGGCTGTCTTGGGCGATTTTTGTTACCGCAGAGAATGTTATCATACGGCAGGCGCAATGTCAACAATATCCGCGGAATCAAACCGAAACAATCGATCGCCCGGGAAAGCTCCGAAGCGGAGCCTTCCCGAAGCGAATCGGTGGCTTAGAACTTAAGGGTGTTGAACTTGATGCCCGGGCCCATCGTGGCGCTGATCACAACGCTCTTGAGATAGGTGCCTTTCGCGGCGGACGGCTTCGCCTTGACGATCGCGTCCATCAGCGTGGTCAGGTTCTCCTGCAGCTTGTCCGCACCGAACGACGCTTTGCCGATCGGGCAGTGCACGATGCTGGTCTTGTCGACGCGATACTCCACCTTACCGGCTTTGATGTCGGCGACGGCTTTGGCAACGTCCATGGTGACCGTACCGCTCTTCGGGTTCGGCATGAGGCCCTTAGGTCCCAGCACGCGGCCGATGCGGCCGACGACGCCCATCATGTCCGGGGTCGCGACGCAGACGTCGAACTCAAACCAGTTCTCGGTCTGGATCTTTTTCACGAGGTCTTCGTCGCCGACATAGTCAGCGCCGGCTTCCTGCGCTTCGCGGGCCTTGTCGGCCTTGGCGAACACGAGGACGCGAACTTTTTTACCCGTGCCGTGCGGCAGGACGACCGCGCCGCGGACCTGCTGGTCAGCATGGCGGGGATCGACGCCGAGGCGGACGGAAGCTTCGATGGTCTCGTCAAACTTCGCTTTCGCGGTGGTCAGAACGAGATCGAGGCCTTCACGAACATCATACTGCTTCTGAGAATCGATGTTCTTCTTGCTTTCGGTATACTTTTTGCCGTGTTTCATATTCTCGTTCCCCCTCAGTCTCCGACGATGACGCCCATGCTGCGCGCGGTGCCCGCAACCATGGACATTGCCGCTTCCACGCTGCCCGCGTTGAGGTCGGGCATCTTCAGCTCGGCGATTTCACGCACCTGAGCCTTGGAAATGGTGGCAACCTTCGTCTTGTTCGGCACGCCGGATGCGCTCTCGATTCCGCAAGCCTTTTTGATCAGGATAGCGGCGGGAGGCGTCTTGGTGATAAACGAGAACGAGCGGTCCGCATACACGGTGATGACGACCGGAATGATCAGACCGGCGGATTTCTGCGTGCGTTCATTGAACTCTTTGCAGAAAGCCATGATGTTAA
>CAYPEV010000090.1:0-9561 GCA_964409605.1 uncultured Christensenella sp.
CGCGCTGGAAGGGTGCTGCGCGTTTTCGATGACGCCGTATCTCGTCGCAATCGTACGCTCGGAGCCGCTGGCAAACGTAGCGTTTCGATCCGCACTGGACGAAATTGCGGACGAACATCAGCTCCTGATCGGCTTGTGCGAAGCGTATGCCGGATTTGCGTTGCTTCCGCAGCGGCTGGAGCAGGCAAAACGAGCGCTGAACCGCGCGGCGGCGTTTGAGGGAGTCGTAAGCAATTCGGACGTCTTTGAAGACGAGCTGCTGCAAAGCGCGCAAGCGGATATCCCAAACGAGCTATTATGTTTGCGGTCTGTGCGCGCGTTGGCGCAATATGACAAGGAACACGATACGGAATATCTGCAGACCGCCGAATACTACGTCAAGAACCGCTTTAACGCGGTGCGGACAGCCGGCGCGCTGTTCATCCACCGAAGCACATTTCTTTATCGTCTGGAGCGCATCAAGGAGCAGTTCGGGCTGGATCTTGATGACAGAAATCGATCGCTGCTGCACCTAATGTATTCTTTGAAAGTTGCAAATACGCTTTAGCCCGAAAGAGGGAAAGCAAAAACCGCCCGAAGGCGGTCATAGCAGTTCTTTTATTTTCCGTTGCGGAGCTGGCCGCCGCGAAGCGTGCGTTCCAGATATCCGCCGCGCTGGGTCTTGATATCCGTGACCGTCACAACCGCGCCGTTGCAGTGCTCCTCCAACGTGGCGAGTGCTTCCGGCAGGCGTTTCCGCTGCATGGTCATGATCAGCATGCTTCGGTCGTTATCCCGCCCGTGCACATCGATGGTCGTCATGCCGAAGCCTTTTGCGCGGAGGCAGGCTTCCGCTTCTTTTGCGGAGGCGAGATCGGGGAGCACGACCTGCATGGAGCTTAACCCGAACGCAAGCAGCTCGTCAAGCCAACTGCCGATGTAGTTGCCGCAGGCGAACGCGACCGCATAGACGATTCCTTTGAGGAAATCCTCCTTAAACCCGGTCAGTACGCTGCTCGCAATGATGAGCCAGAGCGTAATTTCGATCACGGCGATAAAAGCGCCGATGGTACGTTCACCGCGATTGATCAAGACAATGCGGAGCGTGCCAAACGAGACCTCAAGAATCTTTCCAAAGAAAATAAAGAGATAAACCCAGATCGATGTGCCTTTGGCGAATGTCTCTATCGCCTGAAGGAATTCATTCATGGTTCACCCTCCTTTCAGCTTGCCGATTATACTGTGGTAGTGTTACGATTGTCAATGGAACCAAATGTGAACCAACGTGACGCAAAAGCAAACAGCGCATCCGGCGCGATTGAATTGCATGATCACCAAGAATCAGGAAGTAGTATGAGCGATTCCGGAATCAAAGCGACATCCTATGGCGGCGGGTTCAACTGGAACCCCTGGCACGGCTGCCATAAAATCTCTCCCGGCTGCGCGCACTGCTATGTTTATCGTGCGGACAATCGCCACGGCAAGGACGCAAGTCAGGTCGTAAAAACAAGCAATTTTTATCTGCCCGTTTTGCATGCGCGCGATGGGTTTTATAAAATCCCGCCGGGCAGTTTTTTCTGGACTTGCTTCACGTCCGATTTTTTGCTCTCCGACGCGGACGCCTGGAGAAGCGAAGCCTGGCGCATGATGAAAACGCGGAGCGATTGCGACTTTCTCTTCATCACAAAGCGAATCACGCGCTTTGCCGCGTGCCTGCCGGAGGACTGGGGAGAGGGGTACCCGAACGTTTCGGTCTGCTGTACGGTGGAAAACCAGGCGAAAGCGGACGAGCGTCTGCCCGTGTTTCGTCAAGCTCCGATTCGACGCAAAATGATCGTATGTGAGCCGCTGCTGGAACGGATCGATCTCTCCGCTTATCTGGGAGGCTGGGTTGAGAGCGTCACGGTCGGCGGAGAATCCGGCGAGGAAGCGCGTGTATGCGATTATGAGTGGATTCTGGATATCCGAAGGCAGTGCATCGAAGCGGACGTGCCATTTCGTTTCAAGCAGACGGGCGCGAACTTCATCAAAGACGGCAAGCGCTATCAAATCAAACGCGTGCTTCAGCACGCGCAAGCAAGGAAGGCGAACATCAACACCGAGAGGTCAGTGATTCAGCCTTCCGGAACATATTCGGATACATAGACGTTTTTGATCTTCGAATTGGTGTCGCATTCCGCTGTTTCGCTGAAGCTTGCGCCGATGGCAACCGGCGCATCGAACGTTTCCTGAATCACATAGGACGCGATGGTCTCACCGGTTGCGTCGACAAACTCCACCAGCGCCTCGATGGAATTGAGTTCCTCGGATCCGAGATTGAGAAAACGAATGCGTGCGGTCGTTCTCCCGCCGTCCACCTTGAGCTCGCGCACGGTGGTCTCAATCTGGCTGCCGCCGTAGAAGATTTTATATTCAGCGTTGAGAATGGTCGTCGATTCCGTTTTGCAGCCGCCCATCAGCAGCAGCATTGAGATCGATATAACGATGATGGAAATCATTTTTCGCATGGAACTGCGTTATCCTCCGCTCGGACGCGAGAAATTCGCGCTTTGTTATATTCATTATAGGGAGAATTTTTCACTACTGCAACGGATTACGCGCTGCGCCGGCGGAGTTTCACATTTGCGTCAAATCTCCCCACAGGATTGAGCTGAAAATGCGGCATCGGTTTGTATATTATTTTTCGGGCGTGTTCCGATTTCATTCAGACATTGACAATCGTTTGGTGAATTTGCTATACTTCTCTAGGTGCAAATCTTGGAGAGATGTCCGAGTGGTTTATGGAGCTGGTCTTGAAAACCAGTGATGCTGAAAGGCACCGGGGGTTCGAATCCCTCTCTCTCCGCCAAAAACGGAGAAATTGAATATGGAGAAGTACCCAAGTGGCTGTAAGGGGCTCCCCTGCTAAGGGAGTAGACTGGGGTGACTGGTGCGAGGGTTCGAATCCCTCCTTCTCCGCCACAAAAGAGCATTCGTATGAGTGCTCTTTTGACATTCATCCTGATCTGGAAGAGTCCGCGCTTTGCCGCGATATTTTGTTTGTCATCCGGTTTGGGACACAATAGATTTCATCATCAAAAGATCTTTGTTTGACTTGTTTTATGGTTCGTGATAACTTGATTTCTATCGGAAAGGCTTTCAATTTGGAGGGAACGGATGATCTATCGTAACGCGAGCATAGCGGATATTCCGCAGATCGAAGCGCTGCAGCAGCGTTATCATGTCTCATTCCTTTCGGAGGAAGAGAAGAAGAACGGATTTGTGACCACGCTCTTTACGAGGGAGCAGCTGGCGGAGCTTATCGAAACGGAAGACGGCATCTCGCTTGCCTGTGACGGGGAGCGCGTGGTCGCGTATGCCATGGCGGGTTCCTGGCAGTTCTGGAGCAAGTGGCCGCTGTTTCAATATATGATAGCCGATCTGCCGAACACCGAATATCTTGGCCGGACGCTCTCTACGGAAAACTCCTATCAATACGGGCCTGTCTGCATCGATATGGACTATCGCGGGCAGGGTGTGCTGCAAAAGCTGTTTGCGCATTCCACCCGGCAGATGAGTAAGCGGTATCCAATCATGATTACGTTCATCAATCAGATCAACACGCGGTCGTTTGCGGCGCATACGCAGAAGGTCGGACTCACCGTGATCAAGCCCTTTACGTTCAACGGAAATCAATACTATGAACTTGGATACGAGACGAAACGCGCCGCCGACATGAAAACGACGGGGAATCCTTCATAATCGTGTGTATGAGAGCGCTGAAAAGCGCTCTTTTGCATAAAAAGCTTCAAATCCTGTTTCAAAATGCTTCCGATTCATGAAAAGTTGACAATTGTGACCTTGATGACGCCTGTTTCGAGTAGTATGATAGACAAATTGTTCTTGACAGCGCAAGCAAGAGGAGAAATCGCTATGAGAAAGACCAAAATCGTCTGCACAATCGGACCGGCCAGCGAATCGGAAGAGATGCTTACCGCAATGTGCCATGCGGGCATGAATACGGCTAGGTTGAATTTTTCGCACGGTTCGCACGAGGAGCACCGCGTACGGATTGAGCGGATCAAGAAAGTGCGCGAGGAGCTGGATATGCCCGTCGCGATCATGCAGGACACAAAGGGGCCGGAGTTCCGGATCAAAACGTTCAAGGACGGCAAGGTAACGCTTCATGAAGGAGATACGTTTACCTTCACGGGAAAAGATGTGCAAGGCACGAAGGATCGCGTCTCGGTCAACTTCTCCGGGCTTGCCTGTTCGCTGGATTTGGGCGACCATATCCTCGTCAACAATGGGCTTCTGATTTTCGAGGTCACCAAGCTTACCGATACGGACGCGGTCTGCAAGGTTCTCGTCGGCGGAGAGCTTTCCGACCGAAAGAGCATGAGCTTCCCGAACAAGGTGATCCGTCAGGCGTACTTAAGCGAGCAGGACAAGGCGGACCTTCTCTTCGGTATACAAAACGGCGTGGATTATATCGCGGCTTCTTTCGTCTCGACCCGTCAGGATTTGATCGATTTGAAGGCGTTTTTAACAGAGAACGGCGGGGAAGACATCGCGATCATCGCTAAGATCGAAAACCGCACCGGAATCAACAACATCCACGAGATCTGCGAGGAATGCGAAGGCATCATGATCGGCCGCGGCGACCTCGGCGTGGAGATCCCTTTCGAGGAGCTGCCATATGTACAGAAGTATCTTGTCACGGAATGCCGCCTGCTGGGCAAGCGCGTCATCACTGCGACCGAGATGCTCGAAAGCATGATCCACAACCCAAGGCCGACACGCGCGGAGATTTCGGACGTCGCCAACGCGGTCTACGACGGCACAAGCGCTGTCATGCTCTCCGGCGAGACGGCTGCGGGGAAATACCCGGTGGAATCCGTCGCAACCATGGCGAAGATTGCGGAGGAAACGGAGAAGCACATTCATTACATTAAACGCTTCCGCAATACGGAGTTTCATATTAAGAATACCGTGGATGCGATTTCGCACGCTACCTGCGGCATGGCGATCGATCTCGACGCAAAGGCGATCGTCGCCTGCACGCTGACAGGCATCACCGCGCGGATGATCTCGCGTTTCCGCCCGCCGATGGATATCATCGGCCTGACCACGAGCCGCAAGGTTTGGTATAAGCTTGCGCTGAGTTGGGGGGTTATCCCCGTGATGAGCGGAACGTTCACCTCCACGGATGTGCTGTTCTATCATGCAACGGAGACCGCAAAGAAGCTGTTTGACCTGCAAACCGGCGATCACATCATCATCACCGGCGGTCACGTCAGCGGAGTTTCGGGCAACACGAGCCTGATTAAGGTGGAGACGGTGTAAAGCCTGTTTCCGATAAAAGCGCGAAAGCGCTTTTTTTATGCCCTGTTTTCTGATGTTTTTTGCACACGCATGCAAGAATATACGCCATTTGCTTATTTTAATAGAAAACGCTTGACAGTTTTTGATCATATATGTTATATTATCCGAAATTCAGATATCTACATGCGATGAAAGAGACATGCTGATCGCAAGCTCGTCTTAAGAGAGCCGGTGTATGGTGCAAACCGGCGGCGACGCGGGCAGCGGATCCCTCCCGAGCAGAGACGCTGAAGCATAGTAAGCGTATTACGGCAGGCACCGTTAACGGCCAGGGTTTGATAGAACCTGATAAAGAGGATCCGTGCGTTTTCGGCGTATCATAGGTATACGCAAGGGAACACGGGATCAATTTGAGTGGTACCGCGAGGATGAATCCGTCCCCGTCTCAAGCAAGAGACGGGGATTTTTTTATACCCGAAATCGAATGACCAAATGTGATATTTGCAGGAGGCAAGGGCATGAGCAAGGTTTTTCTTCTGGATTCGACGCTGCGTGACGGCGCGCAAAGCGTCGGCATCTCTTTTTCCGTACAGGATAAAATCAAGATTGCGCGTATTCTCGACGAACTCCGGGTGGACTATATCGAGGCGGGAAACCCCGGCTCCAATCCCAAGGATATGGAGTTCTTCGAGCTGCTCCGGAAAAACCCGCTCAAGCACGCAAAAGTGACCGCTTTCGGTGCCACGCGCAAAAAGCATATCGCGGTGGAGGACGACGCAAACATCAAGTCGCTTCTCTCCGCCAACACGGAGTGCGTCACCATCTTTGGGAAATCCTGGGATATCCATGTGACCGACATCCTCCGCGCGGAATTATCCGAAAACCTCGCGATGATCCGGGACACTGTGCGCTATCTCAAAGCGCAGGGCAAGGAAGTCATCTACGATGCGGAACACTTCTTCGACGGATACCGCACAAACCCTTCTTATGCGCTGGACACGCTTCAGGCTGCCTATGAAAGCGGCGCGGACTGTCTCTGCCTCTGCGATACGAATGGCGGGAGCTTCCCGGACTTTGTACAGAGCGTAACAAAGCTTGTGAAGGAGCGGTTCCGTGTCGCGGTCGGAATCCATGCGCACGACGACACGGGCATGGCCGCCGCAAACAGCGTGCTTGCGGTCACCGCCGGCGCCACCCATGTGCAGGGCACGCTTGCGGGATTCGGCGAGCGCTGCGGCAACGCAAATCTTTCCACCGTGCTGGCAAGCTTGCAGCTCAAGCTGGGCTACGACTGCGTCCCCACGGAAGCGATGGAACGGTTAACAAGCACGGTGCATGAGGTTGCGGATATCAGTAACATCAGCGTGGGGAAGAATATGCCGTATGTCGGCGCAAATGCGTTTTCGCACAAGGGCGGCATGCATGTCGACGGCGTGATGAAAAATTCACTCACCTTTGAACACGTCTCTCCCGAGGCGGTCGGCAACAGCCGGCGGGTGATGATGTCCGAAGTCGCGGGCAGGAGCGCAATCCTCGAAAAAGTAAAAGGCTTTTATCCCGAGATTCAGAAGGATTCCTCGGAAGCCACGATGATCATCGACATGGTCAAGCAGATGGAGCATCAGGGATATCAGTTTGAAGGCGCGGAAGCATCCTTTGAGCTTGAGGTTCGAAAGCTCCTCGGCGTGCGGCCGAAGTTCTTCGAGCTGCAGATGCTCAGCGTGGTCGACGAACCGCAGTCCGAAGTGCGCAAAAAGCCCTCGCTCGCATCCATCAAGGTCTTGGTCGGAGAAAGACTTGAAATCACCGCTGCGGAAGGGTTAGGCCCTGTCAACGCCATCGACGCGGCATTGCGAAAAGCGCTGGAGGTATTTTATCCCGAAATCGGAGAAATCCGGTTGACGGATTATAAGGTACGCGTGCTGGACAGCGAGAGCGCAACCGCAGCGAAGGTGCGCGTGCTGATCGAATCCACAGACGGGCACGAATACTGGACGACCGTGGGCGTCGCGGTAGACATCATGCAGGCAAGCACGCGCGCGCTGATGGATTCCATCGAATATAAACTGCTCAAGTCCAACACGCACTCGACCATGCTGCAAACACAGGGCGAAAGCGCATAAGAAAACGAGCATGATGAAGAGATTGACCTGAGACCGAAGGGGGTACCAATATATGCAACTCACCGGCGCACAAATCCTGATCGAATGCCTCGTGGAGCAGGGGGTCGACACCGTGTTCGGCTATCCGGGCGGCTCCGTGCTCAATATTTATGACGAGCTGTATCAAAACAGCGATCGAATCAACCATATCCTGACCGCACACGAGCAGGGCGCCTCCCACGCGGCGGACGGTTACGCCCGCGCGAGCGGCAAGGTCGGCGTCTGTATCGCGACCTCCGGCCCAGGCGCCACAAACCTCGTCACGGGGATCGCGACGGCATACCTCGACAGCGTACCCGTCGTGTTCATCACGGGCAACGTCAACGTCAGTCTGATCGGAAAAGACAGCTTCCAGGAGGCGGATATCGCCGGCATCACCACGCCGATTACGAAGCATAACTTCATCGTCAAGGATGTCAAGGACCTCGCCGGGATCGTGCGCGACGCGTTCGAAATCGCGCGCTCAGGACGTCCCGGTCCTGTACTCGTCGATATCCCAAAAAACGTAACCGCGGAGATTGCGGAATACACGGCACAGAAGATCGACACCGCGCGGAAAGTCGCACCCCTGAGCGCAGAAGCGGATACGGCAATCGTTGCGCTCGCGGACATGATCCGCAAGTATAACAAGGTGTTTTTGCTCTGCGGCGGCGGCGCGCTGCTCTCCGGCGCGAGCGAAGAGGTAAAGCGCCTTGCCGAGCGAATCAAAGCCCCCGTCGGAACGACGCTGATGGGAACGGGCTGCATTCCTTCGACACACCCGAATTTTACCGGCATGATCGGAATGCACGGCACGCGCGCGACCAATGTCGCGGTCTCCGAAAGCGAACTCTTCATTGCGCTCGGCAGCCGCTTCAACGACCGCGTAACGGGCGATGTGAATAAGTTCTGCAAGACCGCGAAGATCGCGCAGATCGACATCGACGCGGCGGAGATCAACAAAAATGTCCGCACCGCGCATCATGTCAGGGGTGATGTGAAGCTCGTGCTGCAGCGGCTGTTGCAGCTGCTGGAATCCGAGCCGATGGAAACCGGCAAGCGGGAAGAATGGCTCAGCGCGATTCAAACGCTGAAGATCCCTGCTCGCACCGCGCGCCCTGTGGGGTTTACACCCAAAGCGATCATCACGCAGGTGCAGCAGCATCTGCCCAAGGATGCGATCATCGTCACCGACGTGGGCCAGCACCAGATGTGGGCCGCGCGCTACTACAGCTATGATCTTCCGGGCACGTTCATCACATCCGGCGGTTTCGGTACGATGGGCTACGGCGCGGGCGCCGCGATGGGCGCCGCAATCGCGAGGCAGGATCGCAGGGTCGTACTCTTTACAGGCGACGGATGCTTCCGTATGAACAGCAACGAGCTGGCCACCATGCAGCACTACGGCGTGCCCGTGATCATTCTCGTGATGAACAATGGCGTGCTGGGCATGGTGCGTCAATGGCAGACCGTGTTTTACGGCAAGCGCTATTCGCAGACAAACCTCGACCGCGGGCCGGATTTTGCGAAGCTCGCGGAAGCATACAGCCTCAGGGGATATACCGTCTGCTCGCTGGAACAGCTGGACGCGGCGTTTGCCGAAGCTTCCGCTTCCGGTCAGGCAGCCGTCATCGACTGCCGTATCGGCTGCGACGAGACCATCACGCCGATGGTCGCGCCCGGCAAGCCGATCACGGAGTTTGTGCTCCACGAACACGAGTCGGAAACGCAAAAATAGGAAGGGAAGACGAGCATATGCGCAGCGATGATGTCACCAAAAACGCGGAGCGCGCCCCGCATCGTTCCTTATTTAAAGCCATGGGGTATACGGACGAAGAACTTAGCCGTCCGCTGATCGGCATCGCTAACCCCAGAAACGAAATTGTTCCCGGACACTTTAACCTCGACCAGCTCGCCGAGGCGGTCAAGGCCGGCATCCGGATCGCGGGCGGCACCCCGATCGAGTTCGGCACCATCGGCGTATGTGACGGCATCGCAATGGGCCACAACGGCATGCATTATTCGCTCGCAAGCCGCGAAATCATCGCGGATGAATGCGAGATTATGGCGGAAGCACACCGTTTTGACGGCATGGTATTCCTGCCCGGATGCGATAAGATTATCCCCGGTATGCTGA
>CAYPEV010000091.1:0-3051 GCA_964409605.1 uncultured Christensenella sp.
CAATAAAGACAATCTGCTGACCGGCAATGTTGCGCTCTTTGGCGCGACGGACGGAGAACTCTACCTTGCGGGACGCGCGGGCGAACGCTTCTGCGTGCGCAACAGCGGCGCGCTCGCGGTCTGCGAAGGCGTCGGCGACCACGGCTGCGAATACATGACCGGCGGCACGGCGGTGATCCTCGGCCCGGCCGGCAGAAACTTTGCCAGCGGCATGAGCGGCGGCATCGCCTACGTGCTCGACGACGGCAATTTGGAGCGCATGGTCAACCGCAAGCTCGTTTCGCTCTATCCGCTTGACGCGCTCGATCTCGTGATGCTGCACAAGCATCTGACCAATCATGTGAAGTATACCGGCTCCAAAATCGCCGCAAAGATATTGGAAAAATGGCCGACGACGCACGCGAAATTCGTCAAGGTTCTGCCGCACGATTACCGGGAGATGCTGGATGCGATCGACGTTGCGGAGCGCGAAGGGCTGGAGGGCGATGAGATGCTGGAGCGCGCGTTCCTGCTCAAGACGGGAAAAGGACTGGAAGCCGCCAAGGAAGCGCTGCGCGAAAAGCCCGTCCTGCCGGATCTGACGCTGTAGCGCGGCGGAATCGGAAGCGGACGCATGGTTTGCGCGGAAGGAGAGAAGAGATAAAATGGGAAAACTGACCGGTTTTTTAGAATATGACCGAAAGACAGCCGAGGAGTGCTGCGCGCAGGAGCGCATCCAGAATTGGGACGCGTTTCATCCCGCACAGAGCGAGGAGGAGATCGCGCGGCAGGCGGCAAGATGCATGAACTGCGGTGTGCCGTTCTGCCATGCGGGCGTGAGCTGGCGCGGCGTCGGCTCCGGCTGCTCGCTCGGCAACCTGATCCCCGAATGGAACCACCTGGTCTTCAAGGGGCATTTCGAGGAGGCATACCGCAGGCTTGAGAAGACGAACCTGCTGCACGAATGCACCTCCCGCGTTTGCCCCGCGCTCTGCGAGGGCGCCTGCACCTGCGGCATGAACGGCGAACCCGTGGCGATTCGCGAGGTCGAGCGGTTTCTGAGCGACATGGCCTGGGAAAAAGGCTGGGTCGTGCCGAAAAAGCCGAAGGAACGGAACGGAAAATCCGTCGCCGTCGTCGGCTCCGGCCCCGCGGGGCTGACTTGCTCGCATATCCTCAACCAGCGCGGGTTTTCGGTAACCGTGTTTGAAAAATCGGAGGAGCCGGGCGGGCTTCTGATGTTCGGCATACCGAACATGAAGCTGCCAAAGGAGCTCATCCGCAAGCGCGTCGAGGTGTTGCGGCAGGAAGGGATCGTGTTTGCCTGCAACACCGACGTAGGCAAGGATCTGCCCGTCTCCGAACTGGACAAGTTTGACGCGGTGCTTCTTTGCGGCGGCGCGGGCCAGCCGCGCGATCTTTCTGTCTCCGGCCGGAATCTGCCGGGCGTACGCTTTGCGGTGCCGTTTCTTGCGGACGCGACGCGCCGCGTGCTCCGCGGGGAGACGGAGGAAAAGCCGCTCGCGGGCAGGAAGGTCGTCGTCATCGGCGGCGGCGACACGGGCAACGACTGCGTCGCGACCAGCATCCGCATGGGCGCAAACTCCGTCATCCAGCTCGAGATCATGCCGCCCGCGCCGGAGACGCGCGCGCAGGAAAATCCCTGGCCGCGCTGGCCGATGGTGCTCAAGACCGACTACGGCCAGCAGGAGGCCATCTGGCTCTACGGCAGGGATCCGAGGACGTTTGAAATCACGGCGGTCTCCATCGTCGGCAACGAGACAAGCGGCGTTACCGGCATCGAAACCGCACAGGTGGAGTGGGTGACGACGGAGCGCGGACGCATGCCAAAGCAGATCGAATCCACGATCCGCAGGCAGGCGGCGACGGATGTGCTCATCGCGATGGGCTTCGTCGGCGCAGAGACGTATCTGCCGGGCGCGCTGAACATCACGCTCGATAAAAACGCTTACGCGACCTCCCACCCCGGCGTTTTTGCCGCGGGAGACATGCGGACGGGGCAGAGCCTCGTCGTCCGCGCGAGTGCGGACGCGGTGCGCGCGGCGCAGGAAGTGGAGCGGTATCTGTCCGCCCGTTGATCATCCCTACGCTCCTTGCGTACGGAATTCTATCGTTTTCAATCGATCACTGGCTTGAAAGTCCGGCATCACGCCGGGCTTTTCTTGTCTATACCAGTAATATCACATGATGTTTCCGTAATATGTCGGAAAATCGAATAAAATTACAAATAATTTTTGTCAGATGTTGTCATCAGACAACGCGCTGGATTGTCTATATGGTAGGCGGAAAAAGGAGCGTTCGAGCGGTGAAAAGAAGAGCATGCGAGGTGCGCATAGAATTTCATCCGCTGATCGGAAACGACATATCCCGCCTCTGCAAGCGGGATTCCGCAGAAAAACGAAAGATACTGCGTTTTTTTCAATCGCTGATAGCGCATGGATATCGGCACCTCATCCTGTATATCGAGCAGCCCGCGGATATCTGGGTCGCTCAACTGCTCAGCGCGTATCATGCGAAGGCGGAAACACCCTTCCGCTATTCGATCGGCGTATGGCAGTATGAGGTGAATCCCTGCGAGTGGATGGAGTTTTCCCCCTGCGACTGGGACACCGTGCTGAAAAACGCACATCGTGTGTTCTGGAGAAAGCAAGAATGGTACGAAGGCAGGTATTGCGCGGAAAGGTGCTATGTTTCCCCCGGTGAAAAATGGTATGATGCATGTGATCGATGTTCTGTTCAACATGAGCGGCATCGATACGATGTTTTCACAGGGCGGGTACGATCCATGCAGGAGAAACTTTCCGAACTATTTGTGCGGCAGTATCAGGCGCTGCTTGGCGTTGCGTTTCAACTGGCGCGCAATGAAGACGATGCTCTGGATTTGATGCAGGATCTCGCGGAGACCATCGCGCGCAACGACCGGCCGGCTAGCAACGTGGAGCACCCGATGGCGTTTTTCCGCACATGCCTTCGAAACGCGCGCATCAACGCGTTGAAGAAGGCGGAGCGCGAGGTGCCGTCCGAGCCGGAGGTATTTGCGCAGATACCCGG
>CAYPEV010000091.1:3061-4438 GCA_964409605.1 uncultured Christensenella sp.
ATTCCGTTGAGGAAAACGTCGTCGGCAAGGCCGCCATGGCGTGGCTGCGCCAGGAGCTGGATAATTATCCGCCCGAGATGCGGGAGGCGTTCTATCTGTATTTTTTCGATGGCTACGCGCTGGAGGAAGTGGCGAAGAAACTGGGCATCAATAAAAATACGCTGAGCCAACGGTTCGTACGAATCCGCGCGCGGCTTGTCAAAAAAGCGGCGGATCAGTCCCTCTTCTTCGCGCTGTTGGTGCTGTTCCTGTTGAAACCGAGGTAAAATGGGTTGAATCAACGAAAAGCAAAAAACCTCATACGGAATCAACTTTATCAGATTGACGGTCTGTTCGTGCGCTCGGAAAAGGAGGCGCGCAAGCTTGCCGCAGATTGCCGCGTTTCCGCCCGCGCGCTCATTCTGCGCGCGGAGGCAAGATCCAATCTTCCTTCCGACGCCTGGACGGGGTTTTACCGTGCGCTGGATGCGGCGGAGCGAAGAGCGTCGGGAGACTGGCGCGAGGCGCTGCGTGAGGCGATACGCTCCTTGCGCAGACATGGACAGCTTGTGATCGGCGGCCTGATCATAGCGCTTGCGCTGGCGTTCTTTACGCTGGTTCCGGCCGGACGCGCGATTGCACAAGGCATATTCAACTATGTCATCTCCGTATTTGACAAGCAGCTTGAAATTGAGCAGGCGGATGAAAAAGCGCTCTATGAAGCCCGCGGCTACGATGTGCCGGAAGTGCTTACGGAAGATCAAATGGCAGAGTATGGGTACGATGCAGACGGTAATCTCATCATGGAGAAGGAACCGGTCTACTATGACTCCGTTGCGGCGTTTGAGTCCGTCTATCATCTGGACGCATTTGAGTTGACAAGCGATCTGCTCACGTGCGTTGAAGTGGTCGAACACAACAACATCTTCACGGGCAAATCATTGCGCATCCGGTATCAGACGGCGGACGGGAAGATTGTAAGCCTGTTGGAGCAATGGTACCTTGGGGACGGGCAGTCCGTCTTCACCAATGGCGCGATTCAGGAACACGCCGTGCTTGGCGGCCGCACGATGCAGTATGCGATCGATGAAAGCAATGGCTCGTTTGACGGGATCGTTCTGCTGGATCACTCCATTCTGATGGTCTACGCGGATGCAGGTGTTGATCTGGAACTGATCTGGGATCTGCTGAAGTAAACATATGGTGCAGCAAAAGAGCGGCGCATGATGCGCCGCCCTTTTCTTTTTGGTGTGTTTTTTGTCTCCTCAATCAGTTGACGGTGTAGTTGCGCGTTCTGCTGGCAGAGGAGGAGATGCTGCCGGAAGCGGTCGCGACAACGCGATAGCTGCCCGCGGACAAGGTCGCCCAGGTGGCCGCGCTGCCCGTCCGTCCGGTCGC
>CAYPEV010000091.1:4448-9523 GCA_964409605.1 uncultured Christensenella sp.
ATCCACGGCGAGGACCGACATCGGGGAGATGACGCCGTCTTCTTCATCCGTCTCCGGGGTGAGCGCGAGCGTGCTGCTTGAAAACGCGAGGCTGAGAATCATGACGAATGCCGCAAATAGTTTCTTTTTCATGTTTCGATCTCCTATGTAAAAATAGTACGGGTCCACCGTCTCTTGATATGACAATGGACCCGCATTTTGATGACATGGAGAGATTTGCGTATGATAGCGGAATCTGTCGCAAAAACTACAATTCGCGGTTTTTCAAGCGAAATCGCTTCAGGCGAAGCGCGTTGGTGACGACCGAAACGGAACTCAGCGCCATCGCCGCGCCCGCGAAAACAGGGGTAAGCAACGGACCGCCGAAGGCGAAGAACACGCCCGCGGCGAAGGGAATTCCGATCACGTTATAGGCAAACGCCCAGAAGAGATTCTGCCGGATGTTGCGGATGGTAGCGCGGCTCAACGCAACTGCCGCGCTGACGGCGGAGAGGTCTCCGCGCATGAGAACCACATCGGCGGATTCCACCGCGACGTCGGTGCCGGTACCGATCGCCATGCCGACATCCGCCTGCACGAGCGCGGGCGCGTCGTTGATGCCGTCGCCGACCATCGCAACGCGCATGCCGCGCGATTGCAGCTTTTGCACTTCGCTTGCCTTGCCGTCCGGCAGTACATCCGAGAGAACATGTTCGATGCCGACGCTTTCGGCGACCGATTTTGCGGTTGCGGCGTTGTCGCCGGTGAGCATGTATACCGCAAGGCCGAGCGATTTGAGATGCTCGATTGCGCGCCGGCTTGTCGGCTTCACCGCGTCCGCAGCCGCCATGAGTGCGCAGAGGGAATCATCGAGTGCGAGATACATCAGCGTCTTGCCCGCGCTGGAAAGCGCGACCGCGTCAGAAACGGTCCTGGAAAGATCGATTCCGTTTTCAACAAGCAGCTTTGCGCTGCCCGCGAGCACGCGGCGGCCGCGGACCGTTGCCTCGATGCCGCGTCCCGGGATTGCGCGGAACTGTTCGGGTTCCGTGAGAGATACCCCGCGTTCCTGCGCGGCGGTGACGATCGCCCGCGCGATGGGATGCTCCGAACCGCGCTCCGCGGAGGCGACGAATGCGAGCACGGAGGATTCCTCCTCGCCCGAATAGTTGATGAGGTCGGTGAGTTCCGGCTTGCCCTGGGTGATGGTGCCCGTCTTGTCGAGAACGACCGCGTGGATGCTATGGGTTGTCTCCAGCGCCTCGCCGCCTTTGATCAGTACGCCGAGTTCCGCGCCCTTTCCGGTTCCTACCATGATCGCGGTCGGCGTGGCAAGCCCCAGGGCGCAGGGGCAGGCGATGACCAGCACGGTTACGAAGATATTGAGCACAAAGTTGAAATCCTTGCCCGTGAGCGCCCATACGACGGCGGCAAGCAGAGCAATGCCGAGTACGGCGGGCACAAAATAGCCGGAGATCACGTCCGCAAGTTTGGCGATTGGCGCTTTTCTGCCTTGCGCTTCTTCAACGAGATGAATGATCTTGGAAAGCGCCGTGTCCTCGCCCACGCGGGTGACGGAAACCCGAAGCAGACCTTCGCCGTTGACGCTGCCACCTGTAACGGGCGTGCCGGGATGTTTTTCCACGGGCAGGCTTTCGCCCGTCAGCATGCTTTCGTCGACGCTGGATACGCCGTCGAGCACGGTGCCGTCCACGGGGATCACAGCGCCCGGACGAACGAGCGCAACGTCGCCCACCACAACCTCGTCCAGCGCGACCGTGAGTTCCGTTCCGTCCTTGATGAGGACCGCAGTCTGCGGACGCAGATTCATCAGCTTCTTGATCGCCTCGGAGGTCTTGCTCTTGCTGACGGCCTCCAGATATTTGCCGAGCATGACGAGCGTGATGACGACCGCAGCGGATTCAAAATAGAGATGCTGCGCAAAGCCAAAGTCGCCGAGATAGATCAGCACGGTTGCGTATACGCCGTACAAAAATGCGCTTCCGGTGCCGATCGCCACCAGCGTATCCATGTTCGGCGCGCCTTTGAACAGCGTCTTGAAGCCTACGCGGAAGAACCGGCCACCCGCGAAGAGCACGGGAATGGTCAGAACCAGCTGAACAAGCGCGAACACAAGCGGAAATGCGTGCGGGTTTAAAAACGCGGGCAGGGGAACGCCAAGCTTGGGGAACATATGCGCCATGGCGATATAAAGAATGGGCGCGGAGAACACGATCGCAACGATCAACCGAAGGCGCATCAAACGGAGTGCTTTTTCCCGTTTTTCCTGCTCCGCGTCCCGCGTATCCTCGGTTGCGAGGTCGAGCGGGGTGTAGCCTGCCTTCTCGATCGCCCCGCGGATCTGCGCAAGCTTAACCTTTGCCGGATCATACGAAAACGCCGCGCGGTTGGTCGCGAGGTTGACGGAGGCTTCGCTTACGCCGTCGAGCTTTTTCAGCGCGCGCTCCACCGCGGCGGAGCAGCTGGCACAGGTCATTCCGTCTACGCCGAGCTCGGCGCGTTTGAGCACCTGCGGCTCCACGAGGCCGTAGCCCGCGCGATCCACAACCGCTTGCAGCTTGTTAAAATCCACTGTCTTTTCATCAAAAGACACACGCAGCGTCTCGGTTGCGAGGTTGACTTCCGCGCTCTGCACGCCTTCCATCCTGCTGACGGCGCGCTGCACGGCGGCTGAGCATGCCGAGCAGGTCATGCCCGTGACTTGATAGAATTGTTCTGTCATATTGCCTCCTTTGCCGTGTTAACCCGGCCGGCTGGTCGTTTCAGGATTCTTTTCTGTGGCGGAAGGTGCAGGGGCAGCGGCTGCCGGCAGATCCGGCGTGCCGGAGGCACCAAAGAGATCATCCACCACGAGGATACGCCCATCCAGCATGCCCATCCAGCAGGTATACGGGATGATTCCCGTCTCCTCCGGCGTGAACTGGATGACATTGTCGCCTGCAGCGAGCGTTTTCTTCACATCAAAGGCAGGAAAAACCACGGTTTGGTTACAGCCTGTGATAGAATTTTCGTCCGCCCTGATCGTCAGTTCGACCGGAATGCCCTTCTGCACGATGATAAACGGATACACTGCGGGGTTGAGATCGGCCTGAATCTTCTGTACGTTCCCATCCAGCGTTGCGGGAAGATATCCTTTGTCCAGCGCCTGCTGAATCAGAGAGGAGCCCGCCTCCTCTGCGGATGCGGTTGCGGGCGGCGCGTCGGCGGATGAGGCCGCGCGCAGGCCGAAAAGAGAAAAAGCGCTCGCCGCCATCACGACGGCGAAGAACATCACAAGCACCGCGCTCACCCGCTGTATGATATACGCAAACCTTCCTTTGAGGAAGGAGAAGAGCGCGCCCGCGCCGAGCATCAGCGGAACCGTGCCGAGCGAGAAGAGAAACATCGAAAGCGCGCCGGTGACGACCGAACCGGTGGCGAGGGCGTAGAGCTGCATCGCCTGCAGCGGGCCGCAGGGCATGAATCCGTTGAACAGGCCAACCACAAGCGGACCTTTTCCCGCGCCGGCTTTGCCAATCGGCTTTGCGAGGAACGCCGGCAGGCGAGGCGTAAGCCACCAAGGCAGCCAGCCGAGCATGCTTAAGCCCATCAGCAGCATGCCGAGTGCGGCGAGCGAAAGCAGGATCGCTTTCCCTGTTTCGCTGAGAAACAGCACGGAGCCGATGCCGCCCACCACGCCGCCGAGGATGGTGTAGGAGATCACGCGGCCAAGGTTATAGAGCAAAGGATTCCGGAGTTTGTTTTTCGGCGTGCCGCTCGTGCCGACGCTCTGGGAGAGGTTGATGCCGCCGCACATGGCAACGCAGTGCACGCTGGTGAACAGCCCCGTGACAAACAGTGCGGAAAGGGAGATCGTGCTGTCGATCTTCGGGATGTAGCCAAAGAAGTCAAACCCAAGCGTGTAGCGCACGATCAGATATACCGCAAGCAGGATGACAGCGATGGGGATCACTTTGCTGACCGGCTGCGATTGCCGGCCGACGGCGCGCACGCGATATCCGGCCGCGCCGACCGCGGCGGACACCGCCCCGATCACTTCGGACTTCTCCGCGACGGCGGGATCGTAGGTAATCTCCAGTATTCCGCGCGAGAAAGAGGCGGAGGCCGCGGTAATGCCCGAAACGGTCTTCGCGGCTTTTACGACCCGCGTTTCACAATGCGCGCAGGTCATACCGGATACGTGAAATTTCAATTGCTCCATAGCGTCAACTCCTATGTAATATAGGTTCATTATACCGCATGACGGGCGCGTGTATGTGAGAAAACGCACACGAACCCCGCAACGGCGTTCCGCCCGGCGGGCGTTACCCCCGCTCAGCTTGGGATCCGGGAGTCGGATCCGCGCAATCGATCGATGGTATTTTGCGTCGCCGCGTTTTTGTGTGGTATAATCGTACCTGTCGCAGTCGGAATCCGACCGGCGGCAGAATGACGGAAAGCGAGACAGACGCATGGAGCAAAAGAACCGGTGTTTCTGGGTCAGGGCGGATAGCGCGCTCTACTGCGCATATCACGACGAAGAATGGGGCATGCCGATTCGGGACGAGCGAGACATGTACGCGCTCTTTCTGTTGGAGCTGTTTCAGGCGGGGCTTTCGTGGATCACGCTGCTGAAAAAGCGCGAAGCATTTCAAGCAGCGTTTGACGATTTTGATGTAGAGAAGATCGCGCGATACGGCGAGGAGAAGATTGCTTCGCTTCTGCAGGACGCGGGCATCATCCGAAGCCGCGGAAAGATCGAAGCCGCGGTTTCCAACGCGAAGATCGTGCTCGCGCTTAGACGGGAGTTCGGATCGTTTTGCGGCTATCTTTGGAGCTTTTCGGATGGAAAGGTCGTGCTGAGCCCCGATGGGCGGCCGCGCACGACGAGCCCGCTGTCCGACCGCATGGCGGAGGATATGAAACGGCGCGGCATGCGTTATGCGGGTTCGGTGACGATCCATTCGTTCCTGCAGGCGGCGGGTATCGTCAACGAACATGAACCTGCCTGTTATCGTTATGGCGAGCTGATGCGCGAGACCGGCGAAGGGCAAACGATCCGCGAATAACACGCTGAAAATCAGAGAAAAAATCGA
>CAYPEV010000092.1:0-9403 GCA_964409605.1 uncultured Christensenella sp.
ATCATACTCCTCGGCGCGAATCAGGCGCGCGGAGACATAGCTCCCGACGGTCCGATTGTCCGCGTGCTCGAGATAGATCTTGCCGTCCACATCCGGCGCTTCCGCATAGCTGCGGCCGAACGCGCGGCTGCCTTCGATTCCTTCGATCAGCACATCGACCGTCTGGCCGACTCTGCGCTCGTTTCGTGCGCGGGAGATCGGCTGCTGCGCCGCCATCAGGCGGGCGAGGCGCTCCTGCTTGATCTCCTCCGGCACTTGATCCGGCAAATTGGCGGCGGCGGTGCCCTCCTCCGGAGAGAACACGAACGCGCCGACGCGATCGAACGGATGCTCCTGAATGAATTTCAGCATCGCGGCAAAATGCGCCTCCGTTTCGCCGGGGAAACCGACCATCAGCGTGGTGCGGAGCATGAATTCCGGCGCGTGCCTTGCCACATAGTCCAGCACGCTGCGGATATGCGCCTGATCGCCCCTTCTGTGCATCCGCCGGAGCATCTCGTCCTCCGTGTGCTGCAGCGGCATGTCGAGATATGGCACGATCTTTCCGCCCGAGCGAAAACGATCGATCAACTCCGGCGTGACTGTGTCGGGATAGGTATACAGCACCCTGAGCCAACGAAGGGAGTCGATCCGCTCCAATTGATTCAGCAGTTCGCCCAGCATGGGCTTGCCGTAGCGATCCACGCCGTAGCCGGAGGTATCCTGCGCGATCAGCGTCAGTTCCGTCACGCCGTTATCTGCGAGGTGCTTTGCTTCGTCCACCAGTTCTTCCAGCGGCTCGCTGGCGAGGCTGCCGCGGATGAGCGGAATCGCGCAATAGGTGCAGCGGTTGTCGCAGCCGTCCGCGATGCGCAGATACGCGCTGTAGCGCGGCGTGGTAAGCACGCGCGCGCTGCTTGGCCCGCAATGCGGCGCATTCGTTTTGCCGCCGAGCAGGCGGGGAAGGGTTTCATATTCGCGCACACCAAGCAGGATATCGATCTCCGGCATGGCCTCTTTCAACTCTTCGCGGTATCGCTCGGAGAGGCAGCCTGTGACCACGAGGCGCGCGCATTTGCCGCCTTCCTTATATTGTGCCATTTCGAGGATGGCGTTGATCGACTCCTGCTTTGCGCTTTCGATAAAACCGCAGGTGTTCACGATCAGGATCTCGGCCTCACTGGGCTGATTGGTGATCTCATATCCGGCGGCGGTCAGTATGCCGAGCATACGCTCGGTGTCCACCTGATTTTTTGCGCAGCCGAGAGAGATCACTCCAACGGTTGACATAATTGGTATTGTCTCCTTCTTGATTCGATTACGGGACAGCTCAGTCGTCATCCCGATAAAAACTCGCCATGGGGTTGGGTTCGCGCTCTGGTCTGGGCGGGTCGGCAAGCGGTACGTTGTCGCCGAACAGCTCCTCCAGCTGGGCCCGCTTGATGAGCACCTCGCGCGCTTTGCTGCCGTTGAAGCCGGAGACATAACCCTTTTGCTCCATGATATCGATCAGGCGGGAGGCGCGCGCGTATCCGACGCGGAGTCTGCGCTGGATCATGCTGGTGCTCGCCTGCCCGTGCTCAAACACCACGCGGACAGCTTCGCCCAGGAGGTCGTCCTCCTGCTTGCCCTCGCCGAAGACCCCGCCGGTGGCGCCGCTCTTTTCCAGAGAGGAGACATCCTCAAGGATCTGCTCGCTAAAGACCGGGCGGCTTGTGCTCTCGCGGAAATGCGCGACGATACGTTCCACCTCTTCGTCCGATACAAACGCACATTGAAGGCGCGTGGGTTTTGCGGAACCGTCGGGATGGAACAGCATGTCGCCATGGCCGAGCAGTTTTTCCGCGCCGCCCATATCGAGGATGATGCGGCTGTTGGTTGCGGAGCTGACGGCAAATGCCGCGCGCGAGGGGATATTCGCCTTGATCAGGCCCGTGATGACCGTCGCGTCCGGCCGCTGCGTTGCGAGGATCAGATGGATACCAGCCGCGCGGCCAAGCTGCGCGATGCGGCGGATGCTGTCCTCGACCTCGTCCGGCGCGACCATCATAAGATCCGCCAGCTCGTCGATGATGACGACGATGCGCGGGAGTTTATCTCCCGGCTTTTCGACCCGTTCGTTGAAGCGATCGATGTTGCGCGCGTTCTGCTCCGAGAACATCTTGTAGCGATCCGTCATCTCCTTGACCGCCCAGCGCATTGCGCCGGCTGCCTTCTTTGGATCGGTCACGACGGGGATCAGCAGATGCGGCAGCGAGCCGTACATGGTCATCTCGACCATCTTCGGATCGACGAGAATAAAACGCACGTCCTGCGGGGAGCTCTTGTATACCATCGATACGATGATATCGTTGATGCACACGCTCTTGCCGGAGCCGGTTGCGCCCGCGATGAGCATATGCGGCATGCGCGTGAGATCCGCGACGATGATCTTCCCGCTTGCTTCGCGCCCGAACGCCATGGTGACGGGCGAAACGCTGTTTCGAAACTCCTTGCTCTCCAGAATATCGCGCAGCACGACGAGCGTAGAGCCCTTGTTCGGAATCTCGATTCCGATGGCGTTCTTGCCGGGGATCGGCGCTTCCATGCGCAGGCGGGGCGCCGCGAGCGCCATCGTGATATCGTTCTGCAGCGCGGTGATACGCGAGATTCGCGTGCCTGCGGCAGGCTGAATCTCGATGCGGGTCAGCGCGGGGCCGACCGCGATATTGGTCACGGTTGCGCTGATACGGAAGCTTGCCAGCGTGTCGATCAGGATGCGCGCCTTTTCGTCCGGTGTGTCCGAATCGTCGTCCTTCTTTGCTCCCGGGTGATTTAAAAGCTCTATGGAGGGCGCGTGATATTGTCCGTCGCCGATGATGACCTCGGGCGTCGTTTTTTTCTTTTCGGGGGTGATGGCCGCTTTCTCGGGCGGCTGGCGCTTTGCGCCCGGCTGACGCGCGGGCGTTCCTTCCATCAGGGCAGGCTTTGCCGGCTTGATCGTATTTGCGCCGAAAAGCGGGGTGGGGTCGGGCAGCTGCACGATCGGCTTCGGAATCTGCGCGCCGCCTCTGGACGGCGTGAGCGGGACATCGTCCTCCGGTTCAAAATCGATATCGGACCAGATATCCGTACTGACTTTCTCCGGTTTATGCGTCTTCGCCTTTTCGCCGGTTTTCGTTACAAAATCGCCTTTCAGTTCGCCGAACGCTTTGATATCGGCATCCTTTGCCGGGGAGGCTTTCAGCTTCCTGGATTTTGCGGGTTTTTCAAACAGATCGATCTCAGGCTCCGCAAAGTCGTCCGCGCGCTTGGCCTTCGATTTGGAAGGCGGCACAATCGCTTCCGGCAGCGCGGCTTTGGCTCCCTTTGCGGGGATCTTTGGCTTTTCATCCTCCAGCGTCAGGGTGAACATCTGGTGCGATTCGCGCTCCGCAGCGGGCTCCTCCGCACTGCGCTCGCGCGAATTCTCCATGGCGGTGAGCACCTTCTGCGTCAGCGTTTCTGAAGCGTCACGGAGCGAGAAGCCCGTGATTTTGATGATGCAGATCAACAGCAGCGAAGCGCATAGAATATAGGAAAGCGTAGGCCCGCCCAGCTTGAGCAGAAGATAGCTGAGCACCGCACCGACAAAGCCGCCGCCGAGATGCGCGTTTTGACCGATATACAGCGCGTCGTTGATATAAGCCATATACTCCATGCCGTCGGTAAGCGAATTGCGCGCGGTGCTGAACAGCGTGACGAGCGCAAGAATGCTCAGCAGCAGATACCAGCCGCTGCCGTTGAGGCGCTCGTTGCTGGCGCCGCGGATATAGATCACGCCCACGGCGATCAGGATGACGGGCAGGGCATAGGCAATCAAACCGATCAAGCCGAACAACGCCTTGCCGAGCATTTCGCCGAGGTAGCCTGTCGCGGAAAAGAAGAGGTAGGCCGCAGCAAGAATACCGCCCGCGATCAATAGCACGCCGCTGCCCTCAGAGGCAGCTTTATCCCGTCCCGTAGCGTTGTTTCGCGTTCCGGCCGCTTTTTTGCCGCCGGATGTTTCATTACTTGCTTTGGAAGCCAATGATGTTTTCAATCCTTTCTCATGCTACAAATATTGTCCGTACGGCCTGCGCCGCAGGAAAAATGCAATCCAATGCAACCCGATGAAGTCTTTGTGCTTTCCGGTGTCCCAAACGTCTGCCTGACAAAAGCGTCTACTACACCACAATATCGATTTATTATACTACATATTGGGATATCGCGCAACGAAAGGCACAGGATAGTAAGCAAGCGGCGCAATCATTCGAACGGATCCCGACTTGCTTGTCAGCGCATGCGAAATGCGCTATACTGCAAAAAGAGCCAATTTCACCTGGAGAAACAGATGAACATCGTAATTCTTGACGCATATTCCGTCAACCCCGGAGATATCGATTGGGCCGGGCTTCACGCGCTCGGCAACCTCACCGTCTACGACCACACGCCGCCGGAACAGATCGGCGGGCGGATTTCCGCGGCGGACGCTGTCTTCACCAACCGTGCCTACCTGGGAGCGGCGGAGTTTTCGCAGGCGCCAAATCTCCGGTTCCTATGCGTATTTGCAACGGGATATGAGAAGATCGACTTAGCGGCCGCAAGACGTCATGGCATTGCCGTTTGCAATGTGCCGGGATACTCCACAAACGCGGTGGCGCAGCACGCGATCGCGCTCATGCTGGAACTGACCAACCGCACCCGCGTCATGGACGCGGAGCTGCGCAAGGGCCGCTGGACGCAGCGCGCCGGCGATTGCGTCTGGGACGCGCCGCTCGTGGAACTCTATGGCAAGACGTTCGGCGTGCTGGGAACGGGCGCGATCGGCTGCCAGGCCGCGAATATTGCAAAAGCGCTCGGCATGCGGATCATCGGCAGCAGCAGAAACGTGCGTCCCGCGTTCTGCGGCGAATATGTTTCGACCGAGGAGCTGTTTTCGCAAAGCGACGTTCTCTCGCTGCACTGCGCGGCGACGAAGGAGACGCAGAACATCGTCAACCGCGCTACGCTTTCCCGCATGAAGCCAACGGGCATCCTCATCAATACCGCGCGCGGCGCATTGGTCGATTCCGGCGCGCTCGCGGAAGCGCTCAACAACGGCGTTCTCTATGCCGCGGGTCTGGACGTGGTCGACAAAGAGCCGATCCTGCCGGATAACCCGCTTCTTTCGGCAAAAAACTGTCTGATTACGCCGCACGCGGCTTGGCTGCCAAGAGAGGTGCGGCTGCGCCTCGTGGACATCGCTGCGGAAAACCTGCGATCGTTTCTCGGCGGCGAAACGCGCAATCGAGTGGACCTGGAGGGATAATATGTTGCGTCATCGGAATTCAACCTTGAAACGAATCATGCGCGTGTGCGTCTGCCTTGCGCTGAGCGCGGCGCTTCTTCTTTCGCTCGCCGCGTGCAAGGAGGAGGGGGACATCACCCCCGGGCCGACCGCGAAACCCGAGCAGCCGACGGTCATCGTCAACAACGAAGCGCTGCCGCCGGATCATACCGTCGTGGTCAGCGGCTACGGCGTGGTCACGGTCGAGCCGGACCAGGCGCGCATCATCATCGTCACCGCGGGCGCAAGCACAACCTCGGAAGAGGCGGCGGCGCTCTGCGAAACGGCAACGCAGCAGGTCAAGGACACCGCGGCTGCGCAAAATGTAATCGCGAAAAACCTCACCGCGTCGGGCGTTACCATCAGCAGCACGCTGCGTGAAAGCGATGGAGCCGTCATCGGATATACCGCGCGGCAGACGATCACGATCATCGAAACCGATATCAGCCGCGTGAACACGATTCTTTCTCCGATCATCGACGCGAAGATCATTGAAAGCTACGAGGTTACCTACAGCCTCCTGGACGCTTCCGCGGCGTATGCGGGCGCGCTCGCGGCGGCGGTTGCGGACGCAAGAGAGAAGGCGGAGGCGATCGCGGCGGCGGGCGGAGTCGCGCTGAACGAACTGACGCTGGTCACCGAAGCACCGGTTGAAAACCAGCTTGTCGGCGTCGCGTTCAAGAGCAGCTCGATCGACGTGGAAGCAAACCTGACGGTGACGTTCTCCGTCAAATCCCTCCCGCCGCAAAGCTAAGCGGGGCATCGAAATCCGGGCAGATTGGAATCATTTTCAACAAACACAAAGCGGCGGAGACATTCCGCCGCTTTTGCTGTGCCGGTTGAAATAGCCCCCCTGTCAATATGGCTCCATCACGCGCAGCAGCGCGCCCGTACGGGCCGCCTGCGCCTGCAGGGCCTGATAGTCCGAAAGCGAAAACACCTCCGCCTCCGCGCCGGAGACACCGATGACCGCGCCGGTTGCGAAGCTGTAGACGTGTTCGCCGCCGACGATGATATGATCAAAGAGCTGGACCCCGATGCTCTCCAGCGCGGCGCGGACGGATTCGGTCGTCTCCGCGTCTGCCTGGGAGGGCGTCGGGTCACCGGAAGGATGATTGTGGATGAGCAATATGCCGTGCGCGCGGCGAAGGAGCGCCGCCTCCGCGATGTTGCGCGGGTAGATCTGCGCCTCGCTCAACGACCCGCCGAGGATGCGCTCGCAGCTCTGCACCGTCTTTTTTGCGTTGAGACACACAGCCAGAACGGTTTCGTATGTGTTGAGCGAAAGCTGGGATACGGCGTATCGCGCGGCTTCCACAGGGGAGGCAAGGCGAATGTTTCCGCGCGCGTCCGCGAGGCGATGAAGCCGCAGACGGCGGAACAGATCCCCCTGCATGCGCAGAAACACGGCCGTGCTCTCGCCGACGCCTTCGACGAGCATGAGCTGCGCGATCTCCGCGGTCACAACGCCTTCAAGCGAACCAAAGCGCGTCAGCAGCAGGTGGGATAGCTCGTTGGTATCCTTGCGCGGGATGGCGTACGTAAGAAGCAGCTCGAGGAACTGGTGATCCAGAAATGCCTCGGCTCCGTGTGACTTATAATGTTCTCGAATCCGCTCGCGGTGTCCGCTGTGGATGGAATCAGGCATAGGGTGTGCCTCCCAAAGATTGCCCTATCAGTATAGAGGATTCCGCAAACCCTGTCAAAACCTGTCGAACGCGGATTACAGAAAAAAATCATGTCAAAAAACACCGCATCGTGAATTGTTTGCGACATGTGGCGGTATTTTCGCCGCAACCCTTGTCAAACGAATTTGATGACGGTAGAATAGCACTATATTTCATTCTGGAGATCTATGCGGTGATTCACGAGCAACGGCGGTTGATCGGAGAAAACGATCTTGCCGCCTGCGGGTGCAGCCCAACGGATACGGTGCTTGCCGCACTGTCCGGCGGAGCGGATTCCACCGCGCTCCTGCTCTGCCTGCGCGAACTATTGCAGGAGGGCAAGATCCGCGGGTTATTCGCTGCGCATCTCAACCACGGTATCCGGGGCGAATCCGCCATGCGGGACCAGCGATTTTGCGAATCTCTCTGCGAACGGCTCTCCATCCCGATTGCGACGCAGACGGCGGATGTGCCCGCTTATGCCAAAGAACACGGGCAGTCGCTCGAACAAGCGGCGCGGGACGTGCGGTATGCGTTTCTGGAGCAAGCGCGCCTTTCGTTTGGCGTGAGCGTGATCGCAACTGCACACCACAGGGACGATCAGGCGGAGACGCTGCTCCTAAACCTTATCCGGGGCAGCGGAACGACGGGGCTTGGCGGCATGAAGCCGAGAAACGGCGTGATCATCCGACCGATGCTGCGGGTTTCGCGCGAGGAGATCCTTGGGTTCCTCGCAGAGGCGGGAGAGGCGTATTGCGAGGATGAGACGAACGCGGAGCAAACCGCGGCGCGCAACCGCATCCGCGGCGAACTGCTGCCGCTGCTGAAGACGTTTAACCCCGCGATTGCACAGACGCTCTGTAAAACGGCGGAGCTGCTCGCTGCGGACGAAGCGCTGCTGGAGCGACTTGCCGACGAGGCAGAGGAAGAGATCGTGCTGGATCGCGGGCTGGACAAGCGCAGGCTTGCCGCGCTGCCGCTGCCGATTCGCTCCCGCATCGTGCGAAAGAGGCTTCTCGCGCTCGATGGAAGCGTGTCCGAGGCGGATATCCGCCGCGTGCTCGCGCTGAGCCGCGCGCAAACGGGAACAGTGATCGAACTGGCCGGCGGATTTTCCGCATGGACGGATGCGAGGGCACTGTTTATGGGGCGATATCCGCGCCCCGCGCAATACGAGGTGCCGTTTGCCCCGCAGGGGGAGACGCACACACCGGACGGGGTCTGGAAAAGTGAGCGTGTGGACTCCTGGCGCAAGCCGGAGAACGGATGGGAAGCGTATCTCGACCTCGCAAAGCTGCCAAAGGATCTGGTGGTGCGCACAAGGCGCGCGGCAGACCGGTTTTTTCCTTTCGGCGCGCCGGGCGAGAAGAAACTCAGCGATGTGCTGACCGACAAAAAGATCCCAAAGGAACGGCGGGATATCCCGCTGCTCTGCGCAGGAAACCAGGTGTATTACGCGGGCGGGCTGACCGTTTCGGAACAGGCGAAGGTCACGCCGGACACGCGGGAAATTCTCCATATTATGATATGCAACAGGGGGACAAGGGATTGAAAGGGCTCATCAACCACGACGATATCGCAAAGGTGCTCGTATCCGAGGAGCAGATCAAACAGCGCATCGCGGAACTCGGCGCAGAGCTGCGCCGCGACTACGCGAACGTAGAAGGCGAGATCGTGCTCATCTGCATTTTGAAGGGTGCGGTCATGTTCTTTGCGGATCTTGCGCGCGCGATGGATTTGAATCTCCAGATGGAGTTCATGGGCATCTCCAGCTACGGCAACGAACGCAGGACGAGCGGCATCGTGCGCATCACCAAGGACATCGATACGTCGATCACCGGCAAGCATGTCATCATCGCCGAGGATATCATGGACAGCGGGCTGACGCTCTCGCATTTATTGCAGCTGCTTGCAAGCCGCAACCCGGCTTCGGTCAAGATCTGCTGCCTGCTGGACAAACCTTCGCGCAGGGAATGCAACCTCACGCCGGACTATCGCGGATTCGAAATTCCCAACGAGTTTGTGGTCGGTTACGGGCTGGATTACGACGGTTTTCTGCGTAATCTGCCGTATGTCGGCGTACTCAAACCCTCCGTATACAGCGGAGAGGAATAAACCGGAAGCAACACGCAACCAGGCGTCATAATCCGCAAGGGGCAGGATGCTGATCGCGCCGGAAAGTCAACCGGCGAATTGTACGGCGGCAAAGCACGCTTTTGCCGACCGCAGATGGAGGAAATTTAGTTGAACAGAAAAGTCATCACCGGGTTGATCTGGATCGGGCTGTTCGTGGCCGTCGTGTACATGATCTCCGGATTAAACCCCACACAGGCAAAGCCGGACGAGCTCGATTACAATTCGAAGTTCCTGCAGCTTGTGCGCAACACGGAAAACGCGGAAACGACGCAAAAAACGGTCAAGGCGATTCTGG
>CAYPEV010000093.1:0-9377 GCA_964409605.1 uncultured Christensenella sp.
CACCTGGCCTGTACGCCAACTTGGCCGAATCCTCGCGGATATGGGCAAGGCGGGCGTCTCGCTGGGCAGGCTGGATGAAATCCTCTCCGCGCCTGTGGAAAAGGAACCCGGCCGCGCGCTCACGCCCGACTTAACGGGAGATATCGTGTTTGACAACGTCTGCTTTGGTTACGATCGCTTGAACGACGTGCTGGACGGCGTGAGCTTTACCGCAAAGCCGGGACAGACCGTCGCCATCCTCGGTGCGACCGGTTCCGGCAAGACGAGCCTCGTGCAGCTGCTGCAGCGGCTCTATGTGCGTACGTCGGGAAGCATCACCATCGCCGGCACGGACGTCAACGACATCGAACACGGCCACCTGCGCCGAAACATCGGCATCGTGCTCCAGGAGCCGTTCCTCTATTCCCGCACGATCATGGAGAATATCCGCATCTGCGCGCCTTGCTCCACAGAGGAGGACGTCTTCCATGCGGCGCGCACCGCCAGCGTACACGATGTCATCGAGAACTTCGAGCAGGGCTATGATACGCTCGTTGGCGAGCGCGGCGTGACCCTCTCCGGCGGGCAGCAGCAGCGCGTCGCAATCGCGCGCACGCTTATGCAGAACGCGCCGATCTTGATCTTTGACGACTCCATGAGCGCGGTCGATTCCGAAACCGACGCGGCCATCCGCCGCTCTCTGCTCGCGCTCAATCAGGATGGAATCACGTTCCTGATCTCGCATCGCATCACCACCTTGCGCGAAGCGGACAACATCCTCGTGCTGGAGGATGGCCGCATCACCCAGCAGGGCACGCACGCACAATTGATTCAGCAACAGGGCCTGTATCGGCGCATCGCCGAGATTCAGGACGCCGTCTCGGAAGGAGGCGAAGCATAATGTATATCGAAGAACAGGATTTTGCAGCGAAAAAGATCGACTGGAACGTCTGGAAAAAGCTCTACGCCTATGCGCTCCAGCATAAAAAGCTGTTTTTTACCGTCATCGCGGCGCTCGTGGCCGTGGCTGCCATCGACATCGCATACCCGCTGTTTACGAGCTATGCCATCGACCACTTCGTCGTGCCGAAGACCACCGCAGGGCTCGGCAGGTTTGCGCTGCTCTATCTCGCCGTCATCCTCGTGCAAAGCTCCGGTGTAATCACGTTTATCACCTTCGCCGGCAGTCTCGAGATGGCGATTGCATACCATATCCGGCAGGATGCGTTTCTGCGTCTGCAGGAGCTTTCGTTTTCGTTCTACGACCGCACGGCGGTGGGCTATATCATGGCGCGCATGATGAGCGATATCTCCCGCCTTTCGGACATGATCGCGTGGAGCCTCGTCGACGTGCTCTGGTCGCTTCTGTACGCGCTGGGCTGCATCGCGACGATGTTTGTGCTCTCCTGGAAGCTCGCGCTGATCTCGCTCGCGGTTCTTCCGCTTCTGGCGTTCATCAGCATTCGGTTGCAGAAGAGCATGCTCAAGCACCAGCGCGAGGCGCGAAAGCTCAACTCCCGCATCACGGGCGCGTTCAACGAGGGCATCATGGGCGCCGTGACCACAAAGACGCTCGTACGCGAAGAGGCAAATGCCAATGAGTTCAACGAGCTCACGGGCAGAATGAAGCAGGCGAGCATTCGAAGCGCGCTCGTCTCCGCTTCGTTTTTCCCGATCATCATGTCCCTCGGCGCAATCGGCACCGGCCTTGCGCTCACGCTCGGCGGGCAGGGCGTACTGAATCCGGAGACTGCTTTCATCGGCGCGCTCACGGCGGGCACCTTGGTCGCGTTCATCTCCTATTGCACGCAGCTGTTCGACCCGATCCAGCAGCTTGCGAATATACTCGCGGAGATGCTAGGCTCGCAGGCCTCGGCCGAACGTGTCATCACGCTGATGGACACGCAGCCGGACATCGTGGACAGAGCGGAGATCCTCAAAAAATACGGCGATATCCTTTCCCCGCGCACGGAAAACTGGGAGCCCATCACGGGCAACATCACGTTCGACCACGTGACCTTCCAATACAAGAGCGGCGAACGCGTGCTGGACGACTTCTCGCTGGACGTCAAGGCCGGGCAGACCATCGCGCTCGTCGGCGAAACAGGCGCGGGCAAGAGCACGATCGTCAACCTGCTCTGCCGCTTCTATGAGCCGACGGAGGGTGAAATCCGCATCGACGGAACCGATTACCGGAACCGCTCGCAGCTCTGGCTCCAATCGAGCCTCGGCTACGTCCTGCAAACGCCGCATCTGTTTTCCGGCACCATCAAGGACAACATCCGCTTCGGCAAACCCGACGCGAGCGACGAGGAAGTCATACGCGCGGCGCAGCTTGTGCATGCGGAGCCGTTCATTCTACAGCAGGAAAAGGGCTATGACACCGAGATCGGCGAGAGCGGCGCGCGCCTTTCGACCGGGCAGAAGCAATTGCTCTCGTTTGCGCGCGTGGTGCTGAAAGATCCGCGTATCTTCGTGCTCGATGAAGCGACGAGCTCCATCGACACCGAGACGGAGCAGCTGATTCAACACGCGATCACGCACATCCTGAAGGATCGCACGAGTTTCATCGTCGCACACCGCCTTTCCACCATCCGCACAGCGGATCGCATCCTCGTCATCCGCGGCGGGAAGATTCAGGAAAGCGGCACGCATGAAGAGCTGCTACGTCAGCGTGGGTACTATTACGATCTCTACACCCAACAGTTCTGCGAGGACCGCACGGCGGAATCCCTCGGCTCCGCGAAGCAGGAGCAAGAAAAAGCATGAGCGTCAACGGTTGGTCGCTCCTGATCATCTGCCCGCTCGTCTTTGCGGCGAGCCTCCTGGACGCGGTAGCCGGCGGCGGCGGACTTGTCTCGCTGCCCGCCTATCTTCTCGCAGGGCTGCCGCCGCACAACGCGATTGCGACAAACAAGCTTTCCAGCAGCATCGGCACCTGCGCCTCCACCGCGCGGTTTATCAAAAACAAATGCGTGGATTGGCCGACGGCGATTCCTTCGGCGGTTTTAGCCGTGCTTGGCTCCATCGCGGGCGCAAAGCTGATCCTCGCGATCGACGACAATGCCATTCGATACATCATGCTGGTTCTGGTGCCCGTCCTCGCGTTCGTCGTACTCAAAAAGCGCGACCTCTCTTCCGTGGAGTTGGAGCCTGTGAGCAGACGCCGGCAGTTCCTCGTCGTTTGCACTGCCGCGCTGATCGTCGGCATGTACGATGGCTTCTACGGCCCCGGAACCGGCACATTTCTTCTGATCGCCTACACGCAGCTGGCAAAGCTGCCCGTCCGCCTCGCCGCGGGCAATGTAAAGATCGCCAATCTTTCGAGCAATATCGGCAGCCTCGCGGTCTTTCTTTACCACGGACAGGCGATCCTTCCCATCGGCCTGATCTCCGCCGTGTTTGCAATCGCGGGGCATTTCATCGGCGCGGGACTACTGCTCAAAAACGGCACGAAGATCGTCAGGCCCTTTGTCCTGACCGTGCTTGGGCTGTTGTTCATCCGGCTGATCTACGATCTTTTGGTTGCATGAGGCCCCTGGAACATGACAGGCAAAGCGCCGCGCGGAGTTAATCCGCGCGGCGCTTTTTGTTGTGTTCTGTTTATTAACGATAGAAAATGTTCATCGTTCCAAAGCTGACGTCTCCGTCCACGTTGAGCGCCTGCATGGCATCCGCATTCGGTTCGCCGTTCATCTGAATGGAGCCGAACGATTTGTCGGACTTGAGGAAGACGCGCATCGTCTTGGGTACAATCAAATCGAATGTCGCAAATGAAACATCGACATCCAGTTTCGCGTTCTGGTTCACGCGTTTGACGTTTGTGAGGTCCAGCTCGCTCTTGCCAAACGAGATTTCGATGTCGCCTCCGAGGAAATCTTCCACGGCGACTTTGCGGTTCTCTTCCGAGAACGAGCACTCATAATTGACAAATCCATTTTCTTCGCGATATTGGCTGCGCTTATCCTTATCCCCCGCAATGTGTACGCCGCACCATTTATGCTTGTGCGGAATCAGCGCTTCGTAGAGGATCGTCAGCCCGAGCAGCACGAGGAGGCTCGGCCAGATGATGCCCCAGGTCAAGACAAGCGAAATCACTTCCAAGTTGAAGAGCAGGAAGTAGAGTCCGAGTCCCGCCACCGCGAGTGCGAAGAATGAGAACCGCTTGACCATCCAGCTGACGCCGAGGCCGATGATGACCGCGGGCCAGACGATGCCCCAGATGCCGAAGGAGACGAGGCCGAGACGCTGAATCAAAAACGCGGCTCCCAGCGCGATGATCAGGATCGCAAACCAAATACCGTCTTTCTTTGCGTTGTTGCTGCCGTCCCAGGAGACGGAGAACGAACCGTCGCCATCCTTATTGGCCTTCTGCGCATCAACGATGACAACCTTGGGTTCAATCGGCTTGACGCCGAGCAATTCGTCCGTCGTGACGCCGAGCTTTTCCGCCAGCTGCGGAAGAATCGATATATCCGGGCAGGACACATCGTTCTCCCATTTGCTGACCGCCTGCGCCGAAACCCCCATCATCTCGGCGAGCTGTTCCTGTGTGTACCCTTTTTCTTTTCGAAGCTGCATGATGCGCTTCCCCATCGATTGTTGTTCCATATTGTTGTCCCTCTCTTTCATGGGCTTATTATGGCATAAAGCGTAAAACTTGAACATAGCTTGTTTTTCGAGTTTGAAATTTCTTTTCAACCCAAAGTAGAATTTCGCTCAACTTTGCTTTTTGCGACTAAACCAACGATAGAATTTTTGTCAACCGGTGCTTTTCTTTACACGGCGTTCGATTTTTAGTACAATACCATTGTTTCAAAAAGGAGGTATCATGTTATATGGCACTACGAACGATTCGCACGGACGATGATCCGTGCCTCTATAAAATTTGCAAGCCGGTCGAGAAGTTTGACGCACGGCTTGCGCAGTTGATCGACGACATGTATGAAACCATGGACGCGGCAAACGGCGCGGGGCTTGCCGCACCGCAGGTCGGTATCCAGCGTCGTGTGGTCGTCGTCGACGCAGGAGAAGGCAGAGTGGAGCTTGTCAACCCCGTTATCAAGCTTGCGGAGGGTTGCCAGGGCGGTTACGAGGGGTGCCTCTCCTTCCCCGGGCAGAGCGGCTATGTTGAGCGGGCAGATCATGTGATCGTGGAAGGTTATGATCGCAGTGGTGAAAAGCACACGTATGACACCACAGGCTTTTTTGCGCGCGCGATGCAGCATGAGCTGGATCACCTGGATGGCGTGGTCTATCTGACCAAGAAGACCGAGCCGCCGGAAGGGTTTGAAGAAGAACAGCACGATGAGGAGAACATGGGATGAGAATCGCCTTTCTCGGTACGCCGGAGTTTGCGCTGCCATCGCTGCATATGCTGCATGCAAGCGGGCATGCGCTCGCGGTATTCACGCAGCCGGATCGTCCCGTCGGCAGGCATGCGCAGTTGACGCCGCCGCCGACAAAGGCATACGCCCTTGCGCACGGCATACCCGTGTTCCAGTTTGAGAAAATCCGCCTGCCGGAGGGCGTTGCGGCTCTCACTTCGTTTGCGCCGGATCTGATGGTGACCGCGGCGTTTGGCCAGCTTCTCTCTGCGGAAAATCTCGCGATCCCGAAATTCGGCTGCATCAACGTGCATGGTTCGCTGCTTCCGAAATATCGCGGCGCGGCCCCGATACAGTGGGCGATCATCGACGGCGAAACCGAGACGGGCATCACCACCATGATGACCGATATCGGCATGGACACGGGAGACATCCTGCTGACGGATCGCCTTACGATCGATCCCGACGAAACGGCGGGCGAGCTCTTCTCCCGCATGGCGCTGCTCGGCGCGGAAACGCTCCGCCGGACGGTTGCCGCGCTGGAAGCGGGTACGCTTACCCGCACGCCGCAGGACGCCTCGCAGGCCACAAAATGCCCGATGCTGAAAAAAGAGCACGGAAAGCTCGACTTTACGCATACCTGCCGCGCGAACCACAATCGCGTACGCGGCACGAACCCCTGGCCGGGCGCATACGCGCTTCTGGAAGGCGAACCGCTCAAGATCCACAAAACGCGGTGTACCGATCAGCCGTTTATGGACGAGCCAATCGGTATATTAAAAGGAAACGCGAAGTCCGGCCTGTTTGTGCGCTGTCTCGACGGCTGGCTTGAAATACTCGAACTGCAAGCGACGGGCGGAAAACGGCTCGCGGCAAAAGATTATCTCGCCGGAAAGGCATTGGAAGGAAAGGTGCTCCTTTGAACGCACGCAGGCACGCGCTGGACGCGCTTTGCGACATTACGGATCGCGGGGCATACGCAAACCTCCGCGTCAAACAACTGACGTCGTCCCTGCCGGAGCGCGAGGCTAACTTGGCCGCCGCGCTCGTTTACCATACGCTCGATCATCTTCTGACCATCGATTATTATCTTGCGCACTTCGTCAAGGGCACGCAGAAACCGGTCATCCGCGGAATTCTGCGCCTCGGCGTGTGTGAATTATTGTTTCTTTCGACGCCCGCGCACGCGGCGGTCAGCGAGAGCGTTGCTCTCGTCAAGGATGTCGGAAAAGAAGGGCTATCCGGCTTCGTCAACGCTGTATTACGCAATATCGACCGCAACCGCGCCTCCCTGCCTGCGTTTCCGGCGGAGCCTGCCGCGCGGCTTTCTCTGCAATACAGCTATCCCGAATGGATTGTTCGCGAATGGATCAACCGCTTTGGCGAAACGCAGGCGGAGGCGCTTCTATCCTGCCCCGCTGCACCGATCTGTGTGCGCGCGCAGTATCCCTTCACGCGGGATGCGCTGCAAGCGGCGCTGCCTGTGGCAAGCGTGGTCAACCATCTCGACGAAAATTCTCTCGCCCTTGCGAGCGGGTTTGATCTCGCCGCGCATCCGCTCTTTTCAGAGGGAAAGTTTACCGTGATGGGCGAAGGCGCAATGCTCGCCTGCCGCGCGCTGGGAGATATGACGGGCAAGCGGGTTCTGGATGCCTGCGCAGCCCCGGGCGGCAAGAGCGCGTATCTTTCCAGCCTCGCGAAAAACGATATCGACCTGACGTGCTTTGAACTGCACCCGCACCGCAAGGAGTTGCTCGACAAAACGCTTGCGCGGCTAACTGTTCTTGCGCATACCATGTGTCATGATGCCGCGACGGACGATCCCGCGTTTCACGCCGCGTTTGACGGGGTGCTGATCGATGCTCCCTGCAGCGGACTCGGTCTCCTGAGCGACAAGCCGGACATCCGATACAGCAAGACAGACGCGGATATCACCGCGCTTGTTTCGATTCAGCGATCGATCCTTGAGACCTGCGCCGCGTATGTAAAACCGGGCGGCGTGCTGGTCTACGCGACCTGTACCATCTCCCGCAGGGAGAACGAGGAGCAGACGAAAACTTTTCTGCAGGCGCATCATGAATTTTCGTTGGAAAAAATCCCGATTCCTCTCGAAAACGAAGGACAGATTCAGCTGCTGCCGCATCTGCACCATACCGATGGATTCTATATCGCGAGGATGAGAAGATGTATCTGACGGATCTGACAAAAACCGAATTGGAACGCCTCTTGTCCGAATGGGGCGAACCAAAGTATCGTGCGGGGCAGGTTTATACCTGGCTCAACCGCGGCGCGCGCGCAGAGGAGATGACGAATCTGCCTGCTTCCCTGCGGGAAAAGCTCGCGCAGATCCCCTACGGCGGCGTGACGATCGAGCGGAAGTTCTTCTCCGAGAAAGACGGAACGGTAAAGTATCTGTTTCGGCTGGAAGACGAAAACCTTGTCGAAGGCGTGCTGATGCGATATCATTATGGTAATACGCTGTGCCTCTCAACCCAGATCGGCTGCAACATGGGCTGCAAATTCTGCGCTTCGACGCTCGACGGCTGCGTGCGAAATCTGCGTCCCGGCGAGATGCTGGGTCAGATCCTCGCGGTCGAGCGCGACGAACCGCCGAAGGAAGCAGGACACCGCACAGTGACCAACCTCGTGCTGATGGGCAGCGGCGAACCTCTTGACAATTACGAATTTGTCGTAGCGTTTCTCAAGCGCGTCACCGCGCAGGACGGCCTACGCATCAGCCCGCGCAATATATCGGTCTCCACCTGCGGCATCGTGCCGAAGATCGCGCAGTTCATCGAGGACGCGCCGCATGTCACACTCTCGATCTCTCTGCACGCACACGATGATGAGACCCGCTCTTCCCTGATGCCCGTCAATAAGGCCTATCCCATCGATAGCGTGATTGCCGCGGCGAAGGATTATGCGGAAAAGACCGGCAGGCGCGTCGTGTTTGAATACGCACTCATCGGCGGCGTCAACGCGTCGCTTTCGGATGCGGACGCACTCGCGAAAAAACTGCGCGGCATACTTTGCCACGTGAACCTGATCCCCCTCAATCCCGTGCCGGAACGCGGTCTTGCCGGCGTATCCCGCGCGGAAGCCGAACAGTTCGCCGCACGCCTCACGGAGCGGAGCATTTCGGCGACCGTACGCCGCGAGATGGGAACAGACATAGAAGGCGCATGCGGACAGCTGCGCAGGAGGATTCTGCATGAAATTCGCAGTGAAAACTGATATCGGAGCACGCGTCCACAACGAAGACAGTTATCTGCTTTCCGAGCGGACCGATTTCCCGATGCTGTTTGCGGTTGCGGACGGCATGGGCGGGCACGCGGCGGGGTCGGTCGCGAGCAAGATGCTCGTCGAACAACTTGCGATGTTTGAGCGCAAGGTTGAACCGGATCGTGCGCTGGAACTGCTGCGCCAGTCGATCGAACACGCGAATTTCAATATCTATCGCGCAGCGGAAAAGGACCGCACGCTGCGCGGCATGGGCACGACGCTGGTTGCGGCATTGCTCCTGAAAAACGAATATATCGCCGCAAACGTTGGTGACAGCCGGATGTATCACTTCAGCGGGCACGCTCTCGACACGGTCACTACGGATCATTCCCTGGTCGAGCAGCTTGTACTCGCCGGCGCAATTACGAAGGAAGAAGCACGCATGCACCCCCAGCGCAATATCATCACGCGCGCGATCGGCGTTTCCCCTACGGTCGACGTCGATCTCTTTGAACGTGTCTGGAGCGCGGGAGACATCCTTGCCATCTGCTCCGACGGGCTGCATGGCGTGATCGAGGAGGACGACCTGATTTCGGTGCTGTCCTCCAACCGCTCGCTGGAGAGTATGTGCGAGCTTTTGATTCAGCTCGCGCTGGATAACGGCGGCACCGACAACATCACCGTCATCCTGATTCGGTTTGAAGAAGGTGACGCGCTATGATTGCACAGGGAACGATCATCGGGCATCGATACCGCATCATCGACCTTATCGGCACTGGCGGCATGGCGCATGTCTACCGCGCGGTCAACCTCAGCTCCCGCAAGGTCGTCGCCATCAAGGTGCTCAAG
>CAYPEV010000094.1:0-9349 GCA_964409605.1 uncultured Christensenella sp.
GGCAAGCGCGGTCAGGGAACAATGCGTGCTGTTTGTCGAAGCGATGAAGAAATGTAACTATCGCGAACTCCTGCGCATCGGGAAAGAAATCATGCCGTTCGATCCGGCAGGACATACGTTCGGCGTGCGGTTCGTGGCGGGTCATACCGCGCGGCAGGCGAAGGAAGCGGGGCTGCCGGTCGATACCGCGCTGGTCTCCTGCGCGGCGCTTGCGCACGATATCGGCAAGTTCGGCTGCCGCGGCGAGGATATGCCGCGCATCCCGTACCTGCACTACTACTACACCTGGAAATGGCTCGAAGAGCGAAACATGCCGGACATCGCACACATCTCCGCCAACCACTCCACATGGGATCTGGAGTTTGAAAATCTGCCGATCGAATCGCTGATCCTGATCTATGCGGATTTCCGCGTGCGCGCCGAACGCGGAGCGGACGGGAAAGAACAGACCATCGTAAGTCCGCTGACGGAGTCGCGCGACCGGATCTTCGTCAAGCTTGCCGATATGACGGCGGAAAAGCGCCTGCGCTATGAGACGGTCTATAAGAAACTGGATGACTTTGAGCGTTTCCTGATCAGCCACGGCGTGAACCCCGACCCGAACGCGGGCGTGCTGCTGCCGGCGGAGAAGAAGGACGCGGCGCTGCTCTCGCAGGGCGAAGTGATCCGCGCGCTGAACCATCACGCGTTTGAAAACAATGTGCAGCTGATGCATACCATCTCCGTCAGCGATTCGTTCGAGGCGCTCTTGGAGCAGGCGCGGGATGAGAAAAACCTCAGCCGTATCCGCACATACCTGCTTCTGTTTGAAGAATACAGCACGTATATGACGCGCACGCACAAACTCCTGACGCTACGCTTCCTCTATGAGCTTTTGATGCATCACGACGGAGACGTTCGCCGCCACGCGGGGCGGATCATGGGGCATATCCTCGCAAACTCCGGCCCGCGCTATCGAAAGGAGCTCCCGCGCGGCGCGGGGTCGCTCGCGATCGCGCCCGCGCTGCACGCGGTGCTGAGCGAGAGCATCTCGCTTTGGGACGACTACATCGAGCTTTGCCTGCATCCCGACTATAAGATTTCGCAAAAACACGCCGCACGGATCAGCAACTCGCTCAAGACCATCGCGGGGAGTTTGTTTGCGCGCTGCGTTCCGGAGGAACGCCGGGGATATTGGGACAAGATTTACCGGCGGATATTCTTCAGCGGCGGCGAAGATCTGCTCGCGCTGATGGACACGCTTGCCCACATTCCAAAGGAGCTCATGCAGCGCACAGAGGTCGAACGCATGCTGCCGATTCTCGCGGGCGCCGCGGCCTCCGCGGAAGCGCGGGTGCGTATCCGCGCGCTGCGCGCGCTCAGCGCGGTGACGGGCAGCGACCACAAGCTGCTCCTGCACGCGTGCGAGAGCATCAAATTGCATCCGGACGCGGAGTTTGCCTCCGTCTGGCTGCTCAACCGCCTGAGAAAACGCGCGGGGTTATCGCTCCTGCCGGAGCCCGTGCTTCCGGTCGGCGAGATCTATCTGAGCAATCTCAAGAGCAGCATCACCTGGACGATGAAGCTTGTGCACATCGATCATCTCTGCGAATATGTACACGCGCATCCCGAAGAAGCGTTCCATATCGCGATGCATCTGTCCAACCTCCTTTCGGTCAGCGAGCATCTGCCCGTGCGCGAGCGCGCGGGGGAAGCGCTGGTGGAGATCTCCGGCGTTCTCTCGATCGACCAGAAGAACGAAATCATGGTCGACCTGCTGCGCGAGCTGGAGACCGGGCAAAACGAAATCTCCGGCTATATTCCGCCGTATCTGGGCCGGCTCATCTGCAGCGTGCCGGAAAAGGAGATGGACGAAGGCATCGATTATCTGGAGGGGCTCCTGCGCGCCGCAAACACACGCGCTGCGCGCGCCGCGCTCTCGACGCTCTGCGCCGTGCTCTCCGGCTACGCCAGCGAAAACAGCGCGCGCGCGGACGCAGTCTATGAGCGTGTCTTTGGGCTTTTGCTCACCGGCGTTGCGCATTTTGACGACAGTATCCGCCTGACCGCGCTGGAGGTCATCTGCCGGATGTATTTCGGCAACGAAGCCTGCCCGCTTGCCGCGCGGCGCGCGTGCCTCGTGCGCTTCGGCAAAAAACTCCTGACGCTGCTCGGCGAACGCCACAGCGGCATGCTCGCGTTTTTTAACGAAGCGGCGATGCTCAACCATCTCTACCGCTTCATCACGCTCTGCGAAACCAGCGGGGGCTTCACGTTTGAGCCGCTCAAGCCCGTCGCGTTCTTCCCCGGCACGTTTGATCCGTTTTCGGCGGGGCACAAGCGCATCGTCGAGGAGATCCGCGCACACGGGTTTGAGGTCTATCTCGCGGTAGACGAGTTTTCCTGGAGCAAGCGCACGCTCGCGAAGCTGTTGAGGCGGCAGATCGTGAGCATGTCCGCCGCGAATCTGCCGGACGTCTACCTCTTTCCGGACGACATTCCCGTCAACCTCGCCGTACCGGAGGATCTCAAAAACCTCAGCCGCATCTTCAGCGACAGGGAGCTGTATCTCGTGGCAGGGAGCGATGTGATTCTGAACGCGAGCGCATACCGCCAGAGCGGCCCCGGCACGGCGGCGACGTATCATCACATTCTCTTTACGCGCGTGGAGACGACGCATCCGGAGGACAACCGAAGAGCGGAGGATCTGCTGCGCGGCCGCGTCATCTCGCTTTCGCTCCCCGCCTATTATGAGAGCGCAAGCTCGACGCAGATTCGCGAATACATCGACAAAGACATGGACATCGGCATGCTTGTCGATCCCGTGGTGCAGGATTTTATCTATTCGCGCGGGTTGTATCTGCGCATGCCGCAGTATAAGCAGGAGGTCAGCGCGGTCTCACAGAGACGCTGCGAGGTGCGCGAAACGGGCGAGGAGTATGTTGCGGTCTACCGCGACGGCGGCGGCGAGGCGCAGGCGCGCATCCGCAGCCGCAGCGTCAGCGTGACGGATCTATACGATGTGCTTGGCGAGATGCGCGCGTCCGTGGAGACGGTGCGAAGGCTCGCTTCCGGCCGCATCCTCTGGATCGAGGAGACGAGCGGGGCGGGGGAGCCGCTTCGCGCGCTGCTTTGCGATTTACTCGCGCGCTCGCTGATCCGCGAGCATACCTATGCGCTCTACCGCTGCGAACAGGAGAGCGAGCGCGAGATTGCAAGCCAGCTCGGCTTTCTGCCCGTGTCCGGACAGAGCGTGCTGCTGTATGCGGATATGCGCGCGCCGCTCGTGCTGCTGGAAGACACGTTGCAGCGCATCAAGGAGCCGTTTGCTTCGGACGAGGCGGTGCGCCTTGCGGTGGAATCTACGCGCCCGGCGCTCAGGCGATCCATCTGCGATATGTTCCCCGGCACGCTTCTCTTGTGCTTTGACATGGAGGCCATCAACGACGGCCTGATCGAAAAGGTGCGCGCACTCAACGGCGTTTCGAATGTTCCGCGGGGCGAGAAGACGCTCGGCCGCGCGATGTGCGTGCCTTACGGCAAGATCCTCGCGGAGACGATCGTGCCGAACACGGTGACCAAAGCGCTCCACGCGGACAAGGTATTCCACGCGAACGAAAGCGGGTTTGACATCGACGAATCGCCGGGCTATTCGCCGCTGGCGAATCAGGTCAGGACGATCAAATCCTTCCGCCGCCCCGTGCTGCTGATCGACGACCTGCTGCACAACGGTTACCGTCTGGAAAAGCTCGATCCCCTGTTCCGCGAGCAGGGCGTGGAGATTGAGCGCATCATCGTCGGCATTCTCTCCGGCAGAGGTTTGGATTTGATGCGCGAGCAAAAGCGCAATGTCGACTGCGAATACTTCATCCCGAATATGCTCTACTGGTTCACGGAGAGCCTGCTGTATCCCTTCATCGGCGGCGACAGCGTCGCGGGCGGCATTGTGGAGCGTGACTATCCGCCGAGCATCAACCTGATTTTGCCGTATCAATATCCGAAATATCTGCATGGCGCGCCGCCGCCCGCCGTGCGGCAATATTCGCGCGTCGCGCTGAGAAATGCGCTGACGATACTGACGGTTTTGGAGGATCGCTATCTCAAACTGCAGGGGACGGGGCTGACGCTCCGTCGCCTTGGTGAGGCGCTGCTGCGTCCGCGCCTGCCGGATAAGGGCGCGCATATGCAGTATGATCTCAACGTCGTCGCATCCGCCTATCTCAAGGACGATATCCGGCAGATGCGGCGCATCTCCAACGCGGAGGATGTGTGAGCGTATGAAGTATTATGCATACAAGGGATTCTGCCTTGCGGAACACGGCGGGCGGCTGCCCGAGGGTGCGTCCGCGGTCGCGGAGCCGTTTGATCCGCTTGTGTTTCTCGTTTCGCGCGATCCGATGACGAGCCGCGGATTGTTTGCGATCCGTTCGCTGGCCGAGCTGGACGAGCCGGAGGGCATACGCCTCCTCCTGCCGCCGCCGGAACACGCGGGCGGCGACGCGCTTTCACGATTTGTGGAGGCGCACGGTGCAAGCGTCGCGAACACCGCGTTCTCGCGCTGGTTTTCCGTGCTCGCAGCCTTTCGCGCGCGCGGGAGCGAAAAGCTTCGCGTCAGCCTCGTGGGCCTGGGCAACGTGGGCGGAACGACTGCAACGGGGCTCAAGCTTCTTGGCACCGATCTTGCGCAGATCGGCATCTATGATTATGACGAGAATCAATGCCTGCGCTACGAAGCGGAGCTGAATCAGGTGCTGCCCGTGCGGGATGGCGAGCGTCTGCCTCCCGTCCGAATTTTGGATGAGGACGCGCTGTTCGACTCAGACGCGCTGCTCTTCACCGCGGCGCGCGCCGTGCCGGAGGTCGGCGCGGAGCACGGCGGAGATGTGCGCATGATGCAGTTCGATGCAAACCGGGATCTCCTTCGCGGCTATGCGCAGAAAGCGCGGGAAAGCGGATTTTGCGGACTTTTTTGCCAGATCTCCGACCCGGTGGATCAGCTCAGCCGCGCGGTGTTCCGGATGAGCAACCAAGACGAGCGCGGAGCGTACGATTGGAGCGGGCTTCTGCCGGAGCAGGTGCGCGGTTTCGGCCTCGGCGTCATGCACGCGCGCGCGCTCTACTGCGCGGAGCAGGATGGCGTCGGCCCGGAGCAGCTGCGGGTCTATGGCCCGCATGGGAACGGCCTCGTGATCGCAAACGCTCCGGATCGCGGATATGACGCAGCGCTTTCCCGAGCGTTAACGCACAAGGCCGAGACGGCGAACCTCGCCGTGCGCTCGTATGGCTTCAAGCCGTACATTGCGCCGGGCCTTTCTTCCGCCGCAATCTCCGTTTTACGGGCACTGCGCGGAGAATGGCACGATGCGGCCGTTCCGCTTGGCGGGGCATACTTTGGCTGCCGCGCGCGGTTGGGCGAGCATGGGCCGGAGCAGTGGCGCGAAGAAATGCACGAAGAACTGCTCGGCAGGATTACGGAAAGCTATCGCAAGCTGGAGGAGTTTCAGGCCGGATGAATGAATTGATCGTCGTTTCCTGCAACGAGAGCGCGCGCCTGCGCGAAACGCTCGACTATGCGCTGGCGGGCGTACGCTATGCGCGCGTGGAAGGCACGCTCGCCCTGCCGCGCCTTGCGGGGAATCGCGTGCTCTTTGCGCTTGGGCTGAGCGAGCACGGTCTGGACGCGGATGTAATCTCGCTGATCGCCTCCCTGCGGCAACATCCCGCCGCGATGGAAGGAGCCACAGGTGCGATCCTCCTCGACGGCGCGGGAGAACTCTATACGAAACAGACGGCGGATATGCTCGCGCTCGCCGCGAATCTCGCCGGCTGCCGATTCCCGGGTAAGCCGCTCGTCGAGGCGACGGGCTCTCTCGACAACTGGAATGTGCAGTCCTTGCGGCGCGGGGTTTCGCTCGCCGGGGCATATCGTCAGGCCGCGCGGGAACTGGTGCAGCGGCTGCTTTCGTTTTCGCCGGAGAAAAAGGAGAGGCCGAAGGTGCTCTTGCTGCATGCGAGCGACCGCGCGACCTCCAACACGCTGCAGATCGGCACGCGCATCGCGGAGACAATCGCGCCCGCTTGCGATATCCGCGAGATTTCACTGCAAAACGGCGCGATCTACGATTGCCGCGGATGCTCCTATAAGACCTGCGCGCACTTTGCACGGCAGAACAGCTGCTTCTACGGCGGGGTGATTACAAACGACGTCTATCCCGCGATCAACGAATGCGATGCGCTGCTATTGCTATGCCCAAACTATAACGACAGCGTGAGTGCAAACATTCTTGCGTTCATCAACCGGCTCACGAGCATGCTGGTTTACAATTCGCTCTACGATAAGCAGCTCTACGCTGTCATCGTCTCCGGCTACAGCGGCAGCGACATCATCGCCCAGCAGGTGCTTGGCGCACTGTGCCTGAACAAAACGTTCTCTCTTCCGCCGCGCTTTTGCCTGATGCAAGCGGCGAATAACCCCGGCGAGGCAATGCAGGCGGAGGGAATCGGGGAGCGGATCGAACAGTTTGCCACGCAGATACTGCAAACATGCAGGAAGGATTGACCGAACGATATCGTATCCGCGGCGCTTGCGTTTTGAGCCGTTGTTTGTTAGCATAGAATCAGCACGGAACACAAGCTTTAAAAAGAGAGGAAGTGTCTGTTTGACGTCGGTTCTGTAAAGGAACGCGGTACAATTTTTTTACAAAATGCGCGCAATGCATGCGCCTATTTTGATGTACCTGTTCCAAACAGAAACGCGACAAGCCAGGGCAGCTCTTTTTGAACCGACAACAAAGAGTTTTTTTCAGGCATGGAGCGATTTCCGTGCCGTTTTTGTTTTGGTAAAAACAGGAAACAAAGCGAACGATTCCATTTGGAAGATATGAGAGGAAAAGTCATGAACTATCCACGCACACAGAAGATGGACCCGACTTTGATCAAAAACAACATCATGGGCCCGAATCCCGCAAAACTACTGGAAGAACTTATGGACAAGTTTCCGCTGGAACCAGGACAAACAATCATGGACCTCGGCTGCGGGCAAGGGGTCACATCCGTCATGCTCGTCAAGGAATACGGCATGCGGGTGTTTGCCGTCGATCTCTGGATCAGCGCGAGCGAAAACTGGCAGCGGTTCCGCGCGCAAGGGCTGACAAATCAGCAGATCGTACCGATTCATGAGGATGCGCATGAGCTGCCTTTTGCGGCGGATTATTTCGATGCGGTGGTCAGTATCGATTCGTATCACTATTTCGGGCTCGACAAGGCATATCTGGGCAAACATCTGCTGCCGCTTGTGAAGCCGGGCGGGTGGCTGCTCTTCGTCGTGCCGGGATTCCACAGGGACATTCACGACGACATCCCCAAAGAAATGCTGCTTTCCTGGAGTCCGGAAGATCTCGATACGCTCCACGACGCGGACTACTGGCGGGAAGTCGTCTCCGCGACAGACGGCGTCGAGATCGTGGCCGTTGAGGAGATGGAGAGCATGGAGGAATGCTGGCAGGACTGGCTTGCGACCGAGAACGAATATGCCGTGATGGACCGCGCCGCGATGAACGCGGGCGCCGGCAAGTATATGAACTTCGTCGCAATCGCGCTAAGAAAGAAATAAGCCGCGCTGGTCAATGGGTACAAAAAGCGGGCCTCGGGATAGTCCGAGGCCCGCGCGTGGTTTTGCGTCGTCATTCCCGATGGAACGTTTCGTCGAGCGTCTCGAGCTTCGAGGGCAGATGCAGTGCGATGAGTTTGCCCGCGAGCAGCCGCGCAAAGCTTGCGGCAATCGCGGAGCCAACCACCAGATCGCTTACCTCGTTGCCCGTGTCGCTGGTTTCGTCATAGATCGGCGCGGCGCTTGCCTTCGCCTGCTGCACTACATAGCGCGATATGCGCAGGAACGACGCCGTATAGCGCACATACTCCTGATGGATCAGCTCCTCGTCGTCCGGCGGCAGCATTTCGCTCATCGCGGCCATACTGACGGACTGCTTGAACGTGCAGACCATCAAAAGAAGCGCGATGTGCTTCCTGCCGTATTTTTTTCGCACCGGTGCGGGGATGAGGCGGAGCTTGACATAGTTATTGACCATCGAGGGCGTGAGCAGCTTTTCTTCGGCCGGATCGTAGACGAAAAAGCCGAGATATTGATTGACGAGCGCGATGACCTGATCGAGATACAGGTCGATCTGCGGCAGATCATCCCATTCAGGCAAGCGATAGAACTCCAGGAAGTGTTCCCATCTGTTGAGTTTTTCCGCGACCTGCTGCTTGTCGTATTGCATGAAAATTCTGGCTCCTTTCGCCGGATGGTGCTGCGCGGCAGAAACCGCGCGGATTTTTACCCTGAAATCCTGCCTGGTTTTCATTATTATAGACGCTTGTCGAGGTAATTACCAGATGTTGTTTATTCGCGAAACCTCTTTACACAATTCACGATATCAGTTAATATAGTATAGCAAACTAGTAAACGAGGTGCAACAAACAATGTCATTCGCACTTTTTACCGATTCGACCGCGAACCTGACCGAAGCGGAATATACCCAAAGCCGCATCGATGTGCTTTCCCTGACGCTGTCTCTCAACGATCAGGAGATCCTTTGCTATGAACCCGGCGTCGTGTTTGACAGCGAGGCGTTTTTCAAGCGTATGCGCGAGGACGGCACCCTGGTCATGAAGACCTCTATGGTCAACACCTCCGCGTTTCTAAGCGCGTTTGAACCGCGTCTTCAGGCCGGGGAAGATGTGCTCTATCTCGGCATGGCGGGCGGCATCAGCGGAACCTGCGGCGCGGGAAAGATCGCCGCGGAGATTTTGCAGAAGAAATATCCGCAGCGCAAGGTGCTCGTGGTGGATACCCTGACCGCCGTCATCGGCGAGGGGATGATCCTGCGGGAAACGGCAAAGCTGCGCGATGCCGGCGCGAGCGCCGCGGAGGCCGCGGCACACGCGGAACGCAGAAGCCACGAAGTCCACTCCTTCATCATGGTTGACGATCTGAACTTCCTCAAGCGCGGCGGACGCATCTCCGGCAGCGCGGCGCTTGCGGGCAGCATCATGCACCTCAAGCCCATCCTCAAGGGTGACGAGGAGGGCAGGCTCGTGCTCGACCTCAAGATTCTTGGCCGCAAGAAAGCGATCAAGACGCTGTTGGAGCAATTCGTGCAGTATCATGTGCCGGACGAAGCGAACAATTTTGTCGGGATCACGCACACGGGTTGCGAGGACGAGGCGCATCTGCTCGCCGCGGACATCGTGGAGCGCTATCCGACCGTCACCGTCTCGGTCGACTATTTTGAACCCTGCACATCGTCTCACGTCGGCCCCGGGGCGATCGGGCTGTTCTTCTTCTAAAGCATCGGCGGGTGAACCGCCG
>CAYPEV010000095.1:0-9318 GCA_964409605.1 uncultured Christensenella sp.
TCGAAATGCCGTGTCCCGAAAGGGACCCAGGGTTCGAATCCCTGGCCCTCCGCCATCGATACGCACTCTCATTCGAAGAGGATGAGGGTGCGTAATTTTTCATCAATACCAATCCATTCCATTCGCTTACGGCTCTTCACGTTCCCGTCTTTCATATACGCCAAATAAATAGTCTATGCTCAAAAGTGAAAACGGATATCGTACGAATAAAGGATTGCGTTCCATTGAACGCAGGAGGGAGCGCACATGCGCCAGGAGATTTATGACGCAATATGGAAACTGCGAAAAGAAAGCGACTCGGCATACCTTTCATACATTGATGAAAACGGCTATCCGAATACAAGGGCGATGCTGATCTTGGAACATGATCATATTCGGACGCAGTATCTCTCTTCCAACACGTCGTCCGGCAAAATCGCCGCTCTATTGAAAAACCCGAAAGCCTCTCTGTATTATTGCAACCCGGGCCAGTTTCAAGGCGCCTTATTTGTTGGCGATATCGAGGTGTGCATGGACGCAGCCACAAAGGAGTTTTTGTGGCGCGAAGGGTTTGAAAAGTATTATCCGAAAGGTGTCACAGATCCGGACTATTGCGTGCTCAAGCTCACGGTCCAATCATGCAGCCATTATCACGGCCTGCGCAACACGCAATTTACGCCGGACGAATTGGAATAACGAGGAAAAGAACACGCAATACGAAAGGAATCATTCGTTTTGACGAAAAAATCATTTCAGCTCTTACTGTTTCTTGGTTTGATCTTTGTGTCGGTCAACCTGCGCGCCCCGATCACAGCTGTGGGGCCACTGATCTCCACGATGAAAAGCGAACTGCCGTTTTCCAGCGGCGTATTCGGGCTTTTGACGACAATACCGCTGATCATGTTCGCTGTGTTTTCCCCGTTTGTACGGCGCATCTCTGATTTTTTCGGTGCGGGAAAGACACTGCTCTATTCCGTGATCGCAATTCTGTTGGGTATCGCGCTGCGTTCCTATGCGGGCGTTGCAGGACTATTTGCAGGCACGCTCCTGCTCGGCGCAGGCATTGCGATTGGCAACGTGCTGGTGCCCGGTATCATTAAGTCACGCTTTCCCGACCGGATCGGGCTTGCCACGGGTGCGTTTACGATCTCTATGACGTCTCTTGCGGCGGTTTCCGCAGCGTTAAGCTACCCGCTCGCGTCACTTCCGAACATGGGCTGGCGGAGCTCTCTGGCAGTCTGGATGGCACTTGTTCTTGTCGGCATTCTCGTCTGGCTGCCGCAGAGAACGCTTTCAATCGCGCAGCAAACGGCATGCGCGGCGCAAGAAGAAGCAGAACCGCAAAAATCCGTCTGGCGCACGGGGCTTGCCTGGTGGCTGACGATTCTCATGGGTGCGCAATCGTTTCTGTTCTACTTTTTCGCGGCGTGGCTGCCAAGCATTGCAATCTACAAGGGCCTTACACCGGCGGCAGCGGGCTATATGGCGTTTGCGTTCCAGCTTATGACCATTCCTGCGGCGTTCATAATCCCTACGATCGCAACGCGGCTCAAGGACCAGCGCGGACTGATTTCGATTGTCTCGGTGCTGTATATCGCGTCGCTCTGCGGGCTTGTGCTCGCGAAAAACACGGCGCTGCTGACGGCCTGCGTGATGCTGTATGGCTTATCCACGGGTTCCTGCTTCAACCTGTGCATGCTGCTCATCAGCCTGCGAACCCGTACGGCGGGCAGGGCAACGAGCCTTTCCGGCATGGTGCAATCCCTTGGCTATGGCTTTGGTGCGTTGGGCCCGATTCTTGGCGGCTGGTTTTTTGACTGGACAGGGAATTGGAACATCGCGTTCGTCTGCGTCGGGATTCTCATCGTAATCATCTTCTTCTCCGGCAGACAGGCCGGCAGGAACCAAACCATCTGAATGATTTTACGCAACAAAAACCCGTCTGTTCGAATACAGGCGGTTTTTGCGTAGAATCCGATTATTCCCGGTCTGTGCCGTGCGCGGCGATCGTTGCGCAGGCGGCGTAAATCCGCGAAGCGCCGGCCTGCCGGAGCGCTTGCGCGCAGGCGAGCAGCGTGCTGTGCGTAGTGGTAACATCGTCGACGAGCAGGATGGAGAGCCCGCGCGTAGCAGGATGCGCGACAAAGGCCGCAGAGACGTTTGTCGTGCGTTCCGCGGCGCTTAACGTGGTCTGCGAGCGGGTGAACCGCGTGCGCCGCAAAAGATCGTTTTCTTGCTTAAGAGAGAGCCTGCGGCACAATTCCTGCGCGATCAGATCGCTCTGATTATAGGAGCGCAGCCACTGTTTCAGCGGGTGCAGCGGAACGGGCACGACACAATCAATACGCCACCCCGGCGGGAGCGCGATCGCGTTCGCGAAGAACGGAGCGAGGCGCACCTGTGAATGATACTTGAGCGCACGGATGCCGTCTTTGGCACCGCCCGCGTAGCGAAAGCCTGCGGTGATGCCGTCGAGTCCCGGCGGGCAGGGAAGCGAAGGCGCATGCGCGAGTGACGCGCGGCAATCCCCACAGAGAAAGTCTGCGCCGAGCAGCGTCTCACGCCCGCAGAGCACGCAGGCGACGTCTTTTGGATAGAGCGCGTCGAGAATTCGATCCGGCAACGTGCGCATGCGAGTTCCGCTCATACGCCAAGCCCTTTGAGTTCGCTGAGACGGTTACAAAGCGCGGTATAGCGGCGGTCGGTGCGGTTGTTGTTGACCATGCTCATCAGCGCGTCCCTGCGGCCGATGCAGACGACCTGCCTCTTTGCGCGCGTGACCGCGGTATACAAAAGATTTCGCGTCATCATGGGCGAGGCCGTGCCGAACATCGGCAGGATCACGATCGGAAATTCGCTGCCCTGACTTTTGTGGATCGAGATACAGTAGGCGAGCTCCAGCTCGTCGATATGGGTATAGTCGAATACCGCGAGACGCTCGTCGTCAAACACTACGCTTAGGGAGCGCTCGTTTTCGTGGATCTGGAAGATGGTGCCGAGGTCGCCGTTGAATGCGCCCGTGCCATCCTCCACGCCGCCGCTTGGCAGCGGCTTTCGCCATTCGACCTTATAGTTGTTCTTCATTTGCATGACGCGGTCGCCTTCGCGGAAGATGGTATCGCCGCTGATGTGCTCGCGCTTGTGCGGCTCCGGCGGGTTCAGCGCCGCCTGCAGGCGCGCGTTGATGTTGTATACGCCGAGCACGCCCTTCTTCATCGGTGCGAGAACCTGCACATCCAGCAGCGGCTCGCGCGTAGCGAGCACCAGACCCGGATGGGTGCATACATGCAGGATGCGCTCGAGGATGCGATCCTGTGAGGCGACGTCCTCAAACAGAAAATCGCTTTCCGGTATATCGAGGATGGGAGCGAACCCTTCATTGATGCGGTGCGCATTGGTAACGATCATGCTCGACTGCGCCTGACGGAAGATTTCATCCAGCCGCACAACGCGGACGGTGCCGCTGCTGATGATATCTCTGAGCACGTCGCCAGCGCCGACGGAGGGAAGCTGATCCGCGTCGCCCACAAGGATGAGCCGCGTGCCGATGGAGACCGCCTTGAGGAGCGCGTTTATCAGCATGGCGTCGACCATGCTCATCTCGTCCACAATGACCATATCGACATAGAGCGGATCGTCCGCATTGCGCAAAAATCCCTCGCCGGGTATGTATTCCAAAAGACGGTGGATGGTCTTCGCTTCGTGCCCTGTGGCGTCGCTCATGCGCTTTGCGGCCCTGCCCGTCGGCGCGGTGAGCGCAACCTCCAGCCCGATTTCCTCCATGATGGCGGTGATGAAGAGGATGATGGTCGTCTTGCCTGTGCCGGGACCGCCGGTGATGACCAGCGCGCCTTCGTTCAACGCGGAGAGAACGGCACCTTTCTGCTGGTTCGAGAGTTCCAGCTTCTGGGCGGACTGGATCGCAGCAAAGTCAAAAAACGGGTTTTCGACCGGCTTTTGCGAAAGCTTTAAAAGCTTTTCCGCGATGTATGATTCGATCCGGTCAAAATACGGCAAAAACACCGCTTCCGCATCTCCGACGTATTGCTGCACCGCTTCGCCGTTTGCAATCAGCGTGTCGAGCGTGTCGACAAGCCGCTCTTCCGGCGCGCCCAGCAGCTTCACAGAATAATTCAGCAGGGATGGCTTGGGCAGATAGGTGTGGCCGTATTCGTTTGCCGCGGTAGAGAGCGCATAGAGAAGCCCCGCGCGCAGACGGGATTCGGAATCAAACGAAAAACCCGCGACATTCTGCGCGATTTTATCCGCCGTGACAAAGCCGATGCCGTCGATATCCTTGATGATCTGATACGGGTCTTCTTCGATGCGCGCAAGACACAGCTCGCCATAGATCTTATAAAGCTTATATGCCTGGTTGACCGTCACGCCGTACGGTTCCAGCGCAAGCAGAATATCGCGCATCATGCGGTTTTCTGTGTAGCTCGCGAGGATGATATCCCGCCGCTTGGCGCCGATGCCGGGTATCTCGGAAAGACGGAGCGGATCTTCGTCCAGCACGCTGAGGGTATCCATCCCGAATTTTGCGACGATGGCGCGCGCGGTCGCGGGCCCGACGCCCTTGATCAACCCGCTGCCGAGATAGGTTTCGATGGCGGAGAGCGTCGCGGGCGCAACGGTATGATAGCTTGCCGCTTTAAACTGGCTGCCGTATTTCGGATGGGAGGCGTATTCGCCCATGAGCTCCAGCCGCTCGCCGACGTTTGCCAGCGGCAGCGCGCCGACGACGGTGAGCTTCTCGCCCTCGTCCGGGCAAAGCTCCAGCACCGTCCAGCCGTTTTCGCTGTTACGGTAGATGATGGAGTTGACGACGCCTGAAATCTCTGCCATATCGTTTCCTGTCATGATAAAAAAATGATTCTGCGCTATCTTGCATTGTAGCATGCTTTCTCCCGCGCGGGAAAGCATGCGCGCGAAAAAAATGCCTCCGCGCAGGACGCGGAGGCTTGTGTTCGGATCGTTGCGCAAATGGCTTAGAAATCCAGCTTTGATTCGATATAGGCGGTGAGCTGGTCGATCGGCAGACGGATCTGCTCCATCGTGTCACGATCGCGCACGGTCACGCAGCCGTCGGTCTCGGTCTCAAAGTCGACGGTCACGCAATACGGCGTGCCGATCTCGTCCTCGCGGCGATAGCGTTTGCCGATGGAACCCGTCTCGTCAAAGTCAACCATAAACTTCTTTGCGAGCTTTTCGTAGACGGCTTGCGCCTGCTCAGAGAGCTTCTTGCTCAGCGGCAGCACGGCGCACTTGAACGGCGCGAGCGCGGGATGCAGATGCAGCACGGTGCGGACGTCTCCGCCCTCCAGCTCCTGCTCCTCATACGCGTTGCAGAGGAACGCGAGCGCGACGCGGTCCGCGCCGAGAGACGGTTCCACACAATAGGGGATGAACTTCTCGTTTGTGTAGGGATCGAGGTATTCAAAATTCTCACCGCTGTGGTCCGCATGGCTCTTGAGGTCGAAGTCCGTACGGTCGGCGATGCCCCACAGTTCGCCCCAGCCGAAGGGGAACAGAAACTCGATGTCCGTCGTACCCTTACTGTAATGCGAGAGCTCTTCCTGCTCGTGCTCGCGCAGGCGGATGCGCTCGTCCTGCATGCCGAGGGCGAGCAGGAACTTGTGGCAGTAATCCTTCCAGTAGCGGTACCATTCCAGATCGGTGCCGGGCGTGCAGAAGAACTCCAGCTCCATCTGCTCGAACTCGCGGATACGGAAGATGAAGTTGCCGGGGGTGATCTCGTTTCGGAAGGATTTGCCGACCTGCGCGATGCCGAACGGCAGCTTTTTGCGCGTGGTGCGCAGCACGTTTTTGAAGTTGACAAAGATGCCCTGCGCGGTTTCGGGGCGCAGATACAGCTCCGAAGCGGAATCCTCGGTCACACCCTGGAACGTCTTGAACATCAGGTTGAACTTGCGGATGCCGGTGAAGTCCGTCTTGCCGCATTCCGGACAGGCGATGCCCTTCTCCTGAATGAACGCTTCCATCTGCGCGTTTGTCCAGCCGTCGGGGCGCACGTCGGTGAGGTTATGTTCCGCGACATAGTCTTCGATGAGCTTGTCGGCGCGGAAACGCGCGCGGCAGCTCTTGCAGTCCATCAGCGGATCGGAAAAGCCGCCGACATGGCCGCTCGCGACCCAGGTTTCGGGGTTCATCAGAATCGCCGCGTCCATACCCACGTTGTAGGGCGATTCCTGCACGACTTTTCTCCACCAGGCGCGCTTGATGTTATTCTTGAACTCTACGCCGAGCGGGCCGTAGTCCCAGCTGTTGGCGAGACCGCCATAGATCTCGCTGCCGGGGTAGACAAAGCCGCGCCCCTTGCAGAGCGAAACGATTTGATCCATCGTATACCAGGAAGGTTTCTCCGATTGCGCTGCCATGTTATTTTATGCTCCTTATTCGTCAGTCAACGCATATTATCGCAGGAATACGGGAGATTTGTCAAGGCGCGGCGGGATGCCGCTGCCCGAATATTCGGCAAATACACACAGGACGAAAGCAGGAAAACGCCTGTGATGGTCGAAAGAATAAACAGGCATACGATGAGCCGCTTTGTAATTCGTGTTCGGTGCGGGCCGCACTCTATTGTGTGACAAAGTCATCGAACGATCGCGTGCGCATATGGTAGCATATCATCAAACAAAAGGAGGATGGTTTCATGAACACCTATCGATTGAAGATTGAAGGCATGGGCTGCACACACTGCGTGAGCAAGGTGACCAGAATTCTGAATGAATCTGGTTTTGAGGTTGTTTCCGTAGAGATGGGCGACGCTAAGATCAAGTCCGACATGAACCCCTCTACCGTACTCAAGACGGCCGGCGCCGTGCTGGAGGATGAAGGATACATGCTCACCACCGTGCTTGCGGACTGAACAATGTCGGCTTCGGAAATAAACGAGGCAGGTTAAACGCATGGGTCAAATACATACCGGTCATGTCGTGGTTGGCATGTCCGGCGGTGTCGACAGCGCCGTAGCCGCGCTGCTGTTAAAGCAGCAGGGTTACGACGTTGTTGGTGTGTTCATGAAAAACTGGGAGGAAGAGGACGACGAAACCGGCGTCTGCACCGCTGCGCGCGATTATGAGGACGTCAAGAGCGTCTGCGCCGCAATCGGGATCCCATACTATACGGTCAACTTCGCACGGGAGTATCGCGACCGTGTTTTTTCCTATTTTTTAGAGGAATACGCGTGCGGAAGGACGCCCAACCCCGACGTGCTCTGTAACTGCGAGATCAAGTTCCGCGCGTTTCTCGACTTTGCGGTCTCAACGGGCGCGGGCATGCTCGCAACCGGACACTATGCGCGGCTCGCGAAAAACGACGAGGTAACGCTTCTTCGCGCGCGCGACACCGGCAAGGACCAGACGTATTTTCTCGCGGGGCTGACGCAGGAACAGTTGAAGCATGCAATGTTTCCCATCGGAGAACTGCAAAAGGCGGAGGTGCGGAAGATTGCGGAAGCATCCGGCCTCAGCAACGCTGCAAAGAAGGATTCCACAGGCATCTGTTTCATCGGCGAGCGTAACTTCAAACAGTTTCTGATGCAGTATCTGCCGGCGCAGCCGGGCGACATGGTCGACGAAACCGGCCGCGTGATCGCAACGCATGATGGGCTCATGTATTATACACTCGGCCAGCGCAGGGGCCTCGGCATCGGCGGGCGGAGCGACGGCAGCGGCGAAAGCTGGTTTGTCATCGGAAAAGACCTGAAGCGTAACCTGCTCATCGTGCAGCAGGGCGAGCATGACGAGCTGTTTTCGCTCTCGCTGGATGCACGGAGGATCAACTGGATTTCGGGCAATGCGCCCGCGCGGGAGTTTGCCTGCACCGCAAAGTTCCGCTATCGCCAGCCGGATCAGCCCGTGCATGTCACGATCGACGGCGCGGGCGCGCATGTTGCGTTTGACCAGCCGCAGCGCGCGGTGACGCCGGGACAATGGGTCGTGTTCTACCAAGGGGATGTATGCCTTGGCGGCGGGCCGATCGACCGCGTGGAGCCGAAGAAGGCGATCCGAATCTAACAGGAAGCCGTTTACGACAGGACGCCGGAATTCCGGCGTCTTTTCTGCGGGGGATGCGGCTCCATATTTGCATAAATGACACAATATGCGCGGACCGCCGGTTTGCATTTCGAAGGATTGTTTTTTATAATAGGAACATATGGAACAAGACGGCCAGAGAATTCACCCGCGCGAGCGGCTGGATTGCGCAATCGAACTGCTATCCGGCGCGCGCGTCGTCGCGGACGTGGGGTGTGACCACGGGCGGCTGAGCTGCGCGCTGATTCAGCGAAACCTCGTAAGCCGCTGCATCGCAACCGACATCAGCGAGCCGAGCCTGCAAAAAGCCGAACGGCTGATCCGCAAAATCGGCGCGCAGGACCGCATCGAGACGCGGCTTGGCGACGGGCTTATGCCGCTCGCCGCGGGCGAGGCGGACGCGCTCGCGATCCTCGGCATGGGCGGCACGATGATGACGCAGATTCTGGATGTGAATCCGCCACTGATGGATGCTGTGCGATGCGTTTTGCAGCCGATGCGCGCGGCGGAGGACATCCGCAGATGGTTGTTTGAGCGGAACTATCCCGTGCTCGATGATCGTGTCGTGCTCGACACGGGCCGATACTATCAGATTTTCTCCGTTGGCCAACCGCTCCCGCGGGCGAAGAGTCTCCCGGATGGCTGGCCGGATGGGTGCTTCTTTCTCGGCTACACTGCGTTTGCCCGGCGCGAGCCGATGATGCGGCAGCTTGCGGAGCGGCTGCTTGCCACCGCGCGGCGAAAGCAGAGGACGCAACGTGCGCAGGCGCTGGAGACACAGACGCAGCAACTGGAACAGATTTTGAATCAGTGGGAGAAACGGCAATGAAGATTTTGGAATTCTGCGCGGCGATGGAGCGCATCGCACCCAGAGAACTTGCGCTGGAGTTTGATAATCCGGGTTTACTGATCGAGCCGGACCACGCGGAGATTTCGCGCGTGCTTGTCGCGCTGGACTGCACGGTGGAGGTCGCGAAAGAGGCCGCGGAGTGGGGCGCAGATCTTGTTCTGACACATCACCCGCTGTTCTTTCACCCCGTGAAGCATATGACTTACAGCGACCCCGAGACAGCGGCGGGCTGCCTGCTCCTTCGCCACGGGATCGGGCTGTATGCCGCGCATACGAATCTGGACGCGGCGCACGGCGGAGTGAACGACACGCTCTGCACGCTGCTAGGCATCCGGGAGGCGATTCCGTTTGACGAGGGCGTGGGCCGCGTTGGTGCGCTCAAAGAAAAGGAGACGCTTGCCGCGTTCGCCAAACGAGCCGAGGCGC
>CAYPEV010000096.1:0-9242 GCA_964409605.1 uncultured Christensenella sp.
GATCCGCGAAAACCTTTTGACCGATTTGCCGCAGCTCCGGCTCGTCGGCATGGCGAGCGCGATCTTCCTCTATCCCGAGCCCACGACAAAATCGGCCAAGATCAAGCTTCGAAACGAGTCTGTACAGGGCATCAGCGAACTGATCGTGCTCAAAGAGGTGACCTCTCCCGAAGGGGCCGCGTTTTATCAGGTGCGCTCCACATTCGGCGGCGAAACGGGCTATATCCTGGCTCGTGACGCAAAGGAGAGCCGGCTTGCGGGAAAAGGCACGCCGGGCTACGCCCGCATCGAGGCCGCGGCGTGCGATCTGCTCGCCAAGGCGCAGGAGGATGCGCGCGTGCTCGCGAGCGAATGCGAGCACTTGGTCCGCATCCTCGGCGAACTCGACGGGTATTATTATGTGCTCACCGAAGCGGGCAACTACGGCTTCGTGCTGCCCGCGCAGCTCGTGCGCATCAGCCCTTCGGAGGTCAGCGAGCGCATCGCGCGCGCGGAATCCGAAGCCGTGCGGGAGAGCATGCGTGATTCGATGACGCAGGCCAGCTCGGCAAACACGGCGAAGATGCTCCGCGCGGGCACGGACAGCGCAGCCGTGCACTACTGGACCACCGCGGAAGCACATGTCGCCCAGCAGGGCAAGCTGAAGAAAGCGGCCATTGCCATGCTTCGCTGCACTGCGGGCGACGAAACGACGCCGGTCGGCTACCAGGGGATTCAGTTCCGCTCCTGCCCGGAGGTGCCGATGATGCGCCAGGGCGAAGTTCTGGAGCGCGGGCTAGACTTCAATCTTCACGGCTCGATCTATTCCGACAGCCCGCTCACGAGCGTAACCGCCCAAATGACGCCGCTCGCCGAGGGCGGCTCAGCGATTCGCGAAACCGTCCCGCTCCTGCCGGAGGAGAACGTCACCGCGTATTCGCTGACCACGAAGGCGTATGAATCCCTGGACAAGCAGTTTGATGTGCGGCGGATGCGTCCGGGTCCGTATCACTTTACTCTCTCCGCCACAAGTGTTTCGCATCCCGACCCCGTCTCTCTCGTCTCCGTCGATTGCTCGGTCGTGATGGTCCGCCCGCATACGCTCTCGCAGAACAAGTTTGACGACAACTATCTCGACGCGCTGGAGTTCTTCCGCGGGGACACGAACGCGTTCCTGTTTCCGTTTTACATGGGGGACGGGCGCGGCATCGGCACCGACGAGACCTGGCGCAACGCGCATATCGTCCCCTCCAGCATGGGGCGGGTTAATGTATTCGCCGTGCCGAATTTTGAGCGGGCGAACCATTACCTGATGAACACCTATATCCGCGTTTCGCTGCTCAACCACTATACGGGCGAAGTGCTGGAGGGCAGCACGCTGCTGCTTGACGATCTGGTGGACAAATACTGCGCCTATGTGCCGCGCTTTCAGTCCAATCTGGAATATTTGAGCCACCACACGCTGGGCACCGCCATCGACGTCAACGACAACATGTATCCCAACACGAACACAAAGAGCAACCATGACCTGATCGGCTCCGAGGTCAGGAACAATCTGGCCTACAACGGCATCAAGACCGACGAGAACGGGATCCGCTATTACGATTTTTCGTATACCGGCAGCTATCCCGCACGCTATCAAAAAGTGCCGAAGACCATCATCAACTATCTGATCTACGAGCTGGCGTTTTTCCGCGCGGGGTTTGAATGGGGGTTCTATTATGAGACCACCTGCGACGCGATGCACTTCATGCTCACGGAAAATGACATCAACCGCCACATGCACACGGACATCGGCCTTCGCAAGGTCTACGACTATATCGAGCCGGACTGGACGTATGTGCCGACGCCGACCCCTTCGCCCGCGCCCTCGCCAACGCCGAAACCCACGCGCGCGCCAAAGGCAACGCCGACGCCGAAAGTGACGCCGGCGCCCACGCCAACCCCCACGAAATGATCTTTTTCGCATCAAAAAAACGGGAGTCTGCGCTCCCGTTTTTTGTATGCTTTTTATTTTCTCGATCTGCCCTTGTTGCGCTTCTTGGCGCCGATGGTGCCGGGCTTGGCTTTCGCCGCACGCTCCAGCGCGTCCTCGCCGGAGAGCTTGCGGATCTCGTCCCTGAGCTTTGCCGCGTGCTCAAATTCCAGCTCCCGCGCCGCAGCGCGCATCTCCTCGGTCAGCACCTTCACGCGGGCTGCCTTTTCCTCCGCGCTCATGTCGTCGTTCATATCCGCGACCTTGGTGGTGATCAGCAGCGTCTCACGCACCGCCTTCTTGATGCTCTGCGGCGTGATGCCGTTCTCCTCGTTGAACGCCTTTTGGATCATCCTTCTGCGGTCGGTCTCGTCCATCGCATACTTCATGCTGGGCGTGATCACGTCCGCATACAGAATGACCTTGCCTTCGACGTTTCGCGCGGCTCTGCCGATCGTCTGCACAAGGCTCGTGGACGAGCGCAAAAAGCCCTCTTTATCCGCGTCCAGAATCGCAACAAGCCCCACTTCCGGCAAATCCAAGCCTTCACGAAGCAGGTTAATCCCCACAAGCACGTCAAAATCGCCCAGCCGCAGATCGCGGATGATCTCCATGCGCTCGATGGTTTCGATGTCCGCATGCATATAGCGCACACGAACGCCCATGCCGTCGAGGTACTCCGTCAAATCCTCCGCCATGCGCTTGGTGAGCGTGGTCACGAGCGTGCGGTAGCCCTTCTGCGCCTGCCTGCGCACCTCACCGAGCAGGTCGTCGATCTGTCCTTTGACGGGTCGAACCTCCACTTCCGGGTCAATCAGCCCCGTCGGACGAATGATTTGCTCCACAACCTGTGTGGAACGCTTCATCTCGTATTCCGCGGGCGTCGCGGAGACGCAGATCATCTGTGGAATCCTCGCCTCGAACTCCGGAAATTTCAGTGGGCGGTTGTCAAACGCGCTGGGAATCCGGAAGCCATAGTCGACGAGCGACGTCTTTCGCGCGAGATCGCCGCGATACATGGCGCCGATCTGCGGAATCGTCACGTGGCTTTCGTCCACGATCAGCAGAAAATCCTTGGGGAAATAGTCGATCAGCGTAAACGGCGGCTGGCCGGGTTTTCGTCCGTCAAAGTAGCGCGAATAGTTCTCGATGCCGCTGCAATAGCCAATCTCGCGCATCATCTCGATGTCGTACTGCGTGCGCTGCTCGATTCTCTGCGCCTCAATCAGTCGATCCATGCGCTTGAATTCGTCCCGCCGCGATTCGGCGTCGCTCCAGATATTGTCGATCGCGGCGTCCAACTTTTCGCGGCTTGTGGCATAGTGCGAGGCGGGGAAGATTGCGACATGCGCCCGCTCACCCAGGAGTTCCCCCGTGAGCGAGTTGATGTCCATGATGCGCTCCACCTCGTCGCCGAAAAATTCGACGCGAATCGCCGTGCCCGCGCTGGAGATCGGGAAGATATCCAGCACGTCGCCGCGCACGCGGAACGTACCGCGCGAAAAATCGATGTCGTTGCGCTGGAACTGGATGTCGACGAGCTTTCGCGTGACCTCGTCCCTTGGTATCTGCATGCCTTTTCGGAGCGAGACCGAGAGGCGCATATACTCCTCCGGATCGCCCAGCGCATAGATGCAGGAGACGGAGGAGACGATGATCACATCCCGCCGCTCGTTGAGCGAGCTGGTCGCGCTGTAGCGCAGACGGTCGATCTCCTCGTTGATATCCGTCGTCTTTTCGATGTAGGTATCCGAGGCGGGGATATATGCCTCCGGCTGATAATAATCGTAATAGCTCACGAAATATTCCACCGCGCTGTCCGGGAAAAACTCCCGGAACTCGGAGCAGAGCTGCGCCGCGAGGGTTTTGTTGTGCGCGATGACCAGCGTGGGTTTTTGCACACGCTCGATCACCTTCGCCATGGTATAGGTTTTTCCGCTGCCGGTAACGCCGAGGAGCACCTGCGCCGCATCTCCGCGCAGCACACCCTCCGTCAGGCGCTCGATCGCCTGCGGCTGGTCGCCCGCGGGTTCATATTCGGATACCAGCTTGAATTCGTTCATACGATCTCGTAAACAACGGTCTTCCCGTCAACGCGATGGGCGTAGATATACTCCCGCGCCTCTTCGTGCGCGGGGTGCTTGTCATACACCGCGATGGCGTCGAGATCCCGAAACGTGCACGTCAGCGCAAGGTCATAGCTCCGCGCGCCGTTGTGCCAGATATCCGCGCCCGTCTCCATCGACAGTATTTCGGGGATCTTTCCAACCATGCCATGGAGCTTCTCGATCACCGTCGGCAGACATTCCTCCGGATCGCGGAACTTGAACAGTACGATATATTTGAGCATTTCGCTCGCTCCTTTCCCGTTGCTTGCCTTTGCTGCGTTAAAATTCGAAGTCGACCGTCGCGGTTGCCGTGCGGTGCGCCTTGATATAGGCGCGTGCTTTCTCGTGCTCCGGGTGATGGTCGTATGTTTCGAGATCTTCCTTGCTGTCGAATGTCACGATCAACGCAAGGTCAAAGCTGCGCTCGCTGTGCTTAAAATCGCGTCCGGTCTCGATCGAACGAATCTCGGGGATGCTGTCCTTAAGCGCAAGCAGCATCCCGCTCGCAACCGGCGCCTGTTCTTCGGGTTGTTCAAACTTGGTGAATACGATGTGTTTGATCACGGTCTTCTTCTCCTTTTATCTGTTTCGCGTGTTTTTGTCTCTTAAAAATTCTCCTGGCACGCAAGAATCAACGCATCCGCGGCTTTGCAGAGCCCCTGCTTCTGGTTCCATTCCACGGCGATGAACGCATCCATTATCCTGACCAGCTGGGCGTAGCTTCTCTTCTTCGCGTTCACCGCGGCTTTCTTTACGGGATACGGCTTCATGCCGAGCAGCTGCACCATCTGCGCCTCCGTCCTGCCGCGCAGCAGGCACTGCTTGACGTTCAGCACGCCGCGTGCGTTTCGCGCGAACATGGTCGCAAGTCCCATCGGGCTCTCGGAAGGATCGTTGACCAGCTCCGCCAGCGCGCGCATGCCGGCCCGCTTGTTGCCCGACCAAAGCAGATCCATCACGTCAAAGACCTTCGCTTCGCTCGGCGGCCGGACACAGGCCTCCACCGCCTTTGTGGTCACGCGGTTGCCAAAACCGACATAGGCGCCGAGCAGCAGCAGCGTGTTTTCCAGCGCGCCGAGGTCGGAGCCGAGATATGAAATCATGCGGTTTGCCGCGGATTCGTCCAGAACGATTCCGTTTTCCTTCGCGCGCTTTTGCAGGAACGCGTTGAGCTGCGTGCCGTCCAGCAGATCAAAGATCACCGCGCGATCCCTCGCGGCGATCGCCTTATACAGCGGGTTTAATAGCTGCGGCTTGCCGGGGCGCACAAACAGGAGCACCGTCGTCTCCGGCACGCTCTTGCTGTACTCCTCCAATGCGTTTGCGGTGTCCGCGTCAAACTCCTGCACGACCACGACGCGCAGCTCGTCAAAGAACGGCATCGTCTCGGCAGCGGCCTGCACCTCCGCAGGCTGCGGCGCGCGCAGGATCGTCGTGTTCATGTCCCGCATGTCGGGGTTGGTGCGCGCAAGCACGGCCCGCACGCCTTTGTTGAGGCTATACGGGTCTTCGCCGCAAAGATAATATGCGCCGCCAACGGGGTTTCCGCCGATTACGGCCTTCAAAAACGTCATTCCGTCCATTGGGGTTATTATACCATTCTCCGCCTGTCCTGCAAACGATTGTTCTTACTATTCGTGGCAGCGGCGAACTGTTTTTCTCTTTTTTCCAGCGAAACGATACGGACGCTTTCCGCGTCCATCTGCTCTCCTGCTTTTTTTAAAAGAAAGATCTTCTTTTTTTCTGACAACTCAAATCCACAGAGTTATCCACGCTCTGGGGATAACTCTGTGGACAACCGTGGAAAAAGAATGACCAGAGTCGCATTCCCCGCGAAAACACGCCGTTTTTCGATGAACAGATTGTGGCCAGACCAAACGGTTGTTCACCAAATGCACAGAGTTATCCACAGAGCGCCGTTTTTTCTCCGGCAAACCCGCTAGAGCAGCAGCCAGAGCAGAATTGACGCATCCGCCAGCAGAACGGCAAAAAGCGCGCGCGTCTTCCCGCTTCGGAGAAACAAGCGCGAGGCGAACACCATCGCCGTCAGCCACAGCAGATAGGCGATCGCGGGCGGCGCGGGCAGCGCGAGCGTGACGCTCCCGCCAAAGCGCGCCACGCCGAGGATGACGTCCAGCGCGGCGCGGGCAATCCAGCAGACCGCATTCCCGAGCGGCAGCCAGACGAACGAGAGGAGAAGCCCCGCCACGGCAGGGATCAGGAACACGCCGGAGATCGGGATCACGAACAGGTTGGTCACGAGCGAGAGGAACTGCGCCTGCTGGAAGAAATAACAGCTCGTCGGCAGGGTACCGATCACCACGGCGGCGCTTGCGCCGATCAGCCCCGCCGCCGTGGAGCCAAGCCGCATCAGCGGCTTTTGAAAGACGGGTGCGAGCAGAACCATCGACAGCACGGCGACAAACGAGAGCTGAAACCCCGCGTTCCAAAGCGCATAGGGGTTATACAGCAATATCAGCACAAACGATGCGCTGACAGCGCTCACCGCGTCCAGCCTGCGCCGCAGCGGAAACGCCATTAGGCCGATCATCAGCATGATGCCGCTGCGGACCACCGGCGGGGAAAATGCGGTGATCGCCGCATACAGCGCACAAAAGAGCGCGACCGCGAAAAAACGCACCCAGGCATTGCGGCGAAACAGCAGCGAGAACGCGACCGCGAGCAGGGAGACATGCAGCCCCGAAACCGAGAGCAGGTGCGCGATGCCCGTATCCCGGAAGGATTCCATCATCTCCTCGTCGATCTGTGAGACATCGCCCAATATCATGCCCTTTGCCTCGCCCGGTGCATTGGGAAAGAGCAGCGCGATGCGCTCGCCGAGGCTCTCGCGCAGGCGCAGCAGCGCGCCGTACGTATCCGGCGGGGTCTGCCAGAGCAGCCGCGCTTCACCGCGCGCAAAGGCGACGGCAAACACCGCTCGATAGCGGTCGTTGAGGCGGTATTTCTCGGCGGAGGGTACGACCTCCGCGTCTGCCGCGATGACCTGCCCGTACGCGGGCGCTTCCGCAAAGCGCGCAAACAGCCGAAGTCTGCCGGACACGGGCACGCCGTTTACGGTCGCGTCGTCCAAATAAACGCGGAAACTGCCGAATTCCCGCGCTTCCGGCGTTTCGCAGATCCTGCCCTGCACAACCCCTGTACCGACCGGCACGGAGACGGGCGCCGCGAGCGCGACGCGCGCGAAGCCCAGCGCCATAAAAAGCAGGAGCACCGTCCACATCGCCTTTTTGAGAATCCGCGCGGCAAGCGCGCAGACGAGCAGCACGAGGCATGCCATCAGCGCGCGGGAGAGCGAAAACCCATCCCCGATCAGCAGCCCGAATAACAGCCCGATAGCCGCGACGGCAACCGGACGCGCGTGAAACCAGGGAGGACGTTCCCCCTCCGGCACGGGCGCGGTTTGCGCGGCTTTGCTTTGTTGTTCGTTTTGCTGTTCCTGCGGCATTTGGGTTGAGTTAATCATACCCGCTGCCGTTTGTCAATTCCGCGATTGACCGCTCGTAAACGCGATCCCCTGCGTGCGGTTGTCGGAGGATAGCCTCGGGTGATATACTACTCATGATATCAGAAAAGATCCGCGTGTACTCGACGCGGACGGACAGGAAGCAACACGATGAAATGGCTGGAAATCTGCGTCTATACGACCGACGCGGGACTGGACGCGGTGACGTTCGCGTTCTCCAACGCGGGGCTCGATCAGGTGAGCATCGAGGAGAGCCACGAGCGCGCGATGGCGTTCTTAAACGAGCGCGTGGTCTACTGGGACTATGCGGACGCGGACAAGGTCGGCGTGGATGAACCCTGCGTGAAGGCCTATGTCGCGGACGTGCCGGAAAACGCCGCCGTGGTAGAGGACGTCAAGCGCGGCATCGCGCTTCTACGCGAAACCGAGCTCGGCTACGACGCGGGTTCGCTCTCCGTCGTGGTCACGCGGATGGATGACGCGGACTGGGAAAACAACTGGAAGGCCTACTATAAACCGCTCAAGATCGGAAAACGACTGTATGTGCTGCCCTGCTGGATCGAGGAGACCGCACCGGAAAACCGCGTGACGCTCAAGCTCGACCCGGGCGTCGCGTTCGGCACGGGCGAACACCAAACGACGCGGATGTGTCTGGAGCTCTTGGAGACCGTGGTCAAGCCAGGGGACGACATGCTCGACCTCGGCTGCGGCAGCGGAATTCTCTCCGTCGCGTCGGTCCTATTGGGCGCGAATCATGCCGTCGCGGTGGATATCGATCCCGTGGCGGAGCACGTCGCCCTCGAAAACGCCGCGATGAACGGCGTAGAGCCGGCGCAATACGACGTGCTGATCGGCGACCTGCTCACAAACGAAGCGCTGCAAGGCCGCATCCGCCGCGGATATGACGTCGTCGCCGCAAACATCGTCGCGGGGGTCATCATCGCCATCGCGCCGTTTGCCAGGACCTGCTGCAAGAAAGGCGCGCCGTTTATCGTCTCCGGCATCATCGACGAGCGGGAAGACGAGGTCAAGCACGCGCTGATTCGCGAAGGCTTTACCGTCGAGGAGATTCTGCGCAGCGAAGGCTGGGTTGCGATGTTGCTGCGCGCGTAATTCTATCAAAAAACGTAATCAGAAAAGCAAACACAACAGAAGGATCCGTTCATGCGCCGATTTTTTTGCGACAACATCACATACCCCGCCGCTGTCATCACCGGCGACGACGCGCACCACATCTGCCGCGTGCTCCGCATGAAGGCGGGCGATGCGCTCTCGCTCTGCGACGGCGCGGGAAAGGAATATGACGCGGTGATCGATTCGGTCTCGCAGGAGTCGGTGCGCTGCACCCTCGGCGAGCCGCACGCGAGCGCGGCGGAGAGCCCCGTGCGCGTCACGCTCTTCCAATGCCTGCCCAAGACGGGCAAGATGGAGTTGATCGTGCAAAAATGCACGGAGCTCGGCGTCTTTGCCGTCGTACCCGTCGTCTCCGCGCGCTGCGTAGTCGTTCCAAACAAAGATTATGAAAAAAAGCGGGCGCGCTACAACCGCGTGGCGCTGGAAGCGGCGAAGCAGAGCCGCAGGGCCATGGTGCCGCAGGTGCTGCCGCTCACGGAGCTTGAGAAGATCGACGTTTCCGCGTTCGATCTCTTCCTGATCGCCTATGAGGACGAGGGCGCGCGTTCGCTCAAGCAGGCGC
>CAYPEV010000097.1:0-9229 GCA_964409605.1 uncultured Christensenella sp.
TATGCGATTTTCGCGTTGTAAAGCGCGCAACGGCGCGAAGCAGATTATACCACAGGTTTCTTTTCGTAGCAATAGGCGATCGCCTCGCCGACGGTCGCGACGGGCACGAGCTTCAGCCCCGCAATCTTCGGCGCTTTGGCGGATTTCGGCAGCAGCACGGTGTCGTACCCCAGCCGCACGCATTCGTTGAGCCGCGTCTCGATCCGGCTCAGCGCGCGCACTTCGCCCGTTAAACCCACCTCGCCCAGCGCAGCCGTGCGCGGCGGCAGCGGCAGGTCCATCATCGCGGAAGCGACGCAGAGCGCAACGGCAAGATCGGTGCTCCGCTCGTCGAGCTTCAGCCCGCCGACGACGTTGAGATAGACATCCTTCGTCGAAAGCCTGAGATGCGCCTTTTTCTCCAGCACGGCGAGCAGCAGGCTCAGCCTGCCCGCGTCCACGCCCGCGCTCGTGCGGCGCGGGTTGCCAAACGCGTTGTCCGTCAGCAGCGACTGCACCTCCGCAAGGATCGGGCGGCTGCCTTCCATCGCGCAGGTGACGCAGCAGCCGGGGGTGATCTCGCCGGAGAGGAACAGCCGCGATGGATCGGCCACCTCGCGCATGCCGCCGTCGCCCATCTCGAACACGCCGACCTCGTTGGTCGAGCCGAACCGGTTTTTCACCGCGCGCAGGAGGCGAAGGCCCTCGTGCCGGTCGCCCTCAAAATACAAGACCGTGTCCACAATGTGCTCCAGCACACGCGGGCCCGCGATATTTCCGTCCTTGGTCACGTGGCCTACGATCAGCACGATGATGCCCGTCTCCTTGGCAAAGCGCGTGAGCCGCGCGGTCACGGCGCGCACCTGGCTGACGCTTGCGGGCGCGCCCGCGCTCTCCTCGGAAAAGATCGTCTGAATCGAGTCCACGATCAGCACGCTGCAGCGCGTATTGTTCGCCTCGTCGATGATCTGATCCAGATCGGTTTCGCAGAGGACGTCGATGTCGTTTTTCATGCCGAGGCGATCCGCGCGCAGCTTGATCTGCGAGGCGCTCTCCTCGCCGGAGACATACAAAACGACGCCCTCGCTGGCAAGCGTATCCGCAGCCTGCAGCAGCAGCGTCGATTTTCCGATGCCCGGATCTCCGCCCAGGAGCACCACCATGCCGCGGATCAGCCCGCCGCCCAGCACGCGGTCGAGTTCGCCCATGCCCGCGGAGACGCGCTTTTGCGGGAGCGGAACCACCTTGCTGAGCTTTTGCGAGACGGCGGCGCCGCTTGGCGACGCGCTTTTTACCTTGACCTCGGCAAACTCGGTCATGGTGTTCCAGCTCTCGCACTGCGGGCATTTGCCCATCCATTTGGCGGACTCATAGCCGCACTCGCCGCAGATATAGGAGACGCGTTCTTTACTTGCCATATCAGCCGACGACCTTGAGATACTTCCAAAGCGGCTGCGCCGTGTCGCTCATATCGCGCCAGAGCGCATAGCTCCCGCCCGCCATGACAAACTGCGCGTTTGCGCCCGTTTCGCTGATGACGTAGGTTTTATCGTCTGCAAAGACATAGGCGTATACGGTCTCGTCGCGGCTGAAGATCACGCTGGTGGGGGTGATGTTAAAATCGATCACGCCGGAGGCGACGCGCCGCGCCGCGGCTCCGTTTACGCTGATATACAGATCGCTGCTGTCGTCATGATTGCCGCTCAAAAACGCCCAGCGGTCGCCCGCGGACTTGGGATCATGCACAAAGCTGCCCGCGGCAAAGTCCCAGCGGCTGTTGTCCGAGAGCAGTACCGTGCGAATCAGGCTCTTGCCGGGGTTTGCTGTGTCCGCGTCGGCATAGATCACCTGTCCGCTCTTGATGGAAGCCGCGCTCTCGGTATATGCGCCGCCCGTCAGAACCGCGAGCGTGAGCAGTTCGCCGCTCTCCACATCGCAGACCATCACCTTGGCGGTCGTGCTCGCCGTGCGCTCCGTCCAGACCGCATAAGGGAACTCAAACGAAAGCTTCGGCACTTCCAGCGCAAACTCGGAGAGCACGACGGTCTCACCCGTGGCCTTGTTCAGCCGCACGATGCTGCCGCCGCCCGCGCTCTTGCAGTCGGCATACAGGATCAGGTCCGCGTTCTCCACGGGATAGCGAAGCGTATCGTTGATTCGCGTGATGCCGATGTTGACGAACGAACCCGTCTCGGGGTTGAGACGGACAAGCCTGTCGCAGGCGTTTTCGCTCGCGCCCGTCGCAAAGAGAATCTCGTCCGCAAACACGCTCGGGTCGACAACCGCAGCCGGCAGGCCGTAGCCTTCGCCAAACTGTACGGTCTTGACCTCATTGGTCAGGATCGGATTCAACGGGGATGCGGTCTGCTTCAGCGCCGTCGGCGCGGCAGTCTTGCCAAGCAGCGGCTGCCCGCTGCTGATGCGCGCGTTGATCAGCGGCATCGCGACAAACACGACGACCAGCACGAGCGCCGCGAGCACGCCAAGCACGATGACCAGCTTGATCAGCGGGCCATAGCTTGTCGCGTCCAGATTCATCCTGCGCTTAGGCGCATATTTCAGGTTTTTACTCATACGTTTCACGCTTTTCATTTTACCGCACGCGCGTTGTCCGGTCAACGAAAGAAAGCGTGAACGAATCTATGCAAAGGCGCAAAATTTCCTCTGCCTCCGCACGCTTGTGCTTCATGCTTTTGCGTGCCTACGAAATATGGTATCATGAAGAGTAAGTATCTCAATCTGTGTAGATCAATTGGAGAAAATACGTTTCATGGCATACCGCGCGCTCTACCGCCAATATCGCCCCGCCCGCTTTCAGGACGTCATCGGGCAGGAGCACATCACAACAACGCTGAAGCATCAGGTGTCGTCGGATCGTCCGGCGCATGCCTATCTGTTCTGCGGCACGCGCGGCACGGGCAAGACTACGTCGGCGCGCATTCTGGCGCGCGCAGTCAACTGCCTGAGCCCCGAGGACGGCGAACCCTGCGGCAAATGCGAAGCCTGCCTGATCACGGCGGCGGAGAGCGCCTCCGACATCACCGAGATCGACGCCGCGAGCAACAACAGCGTCAACGACGTGCGCGATCTGATCGAAAACGCGCAATACGCGCCGCTCAAGCTCCGCCGCCGCGTGTTTATCATCGACGAGGTGCATATGCTCTCCGGAGCTGCGTTCAACGCGCTCTTAAAAACCCTCGAGGAACCGCCGGAGCACATCCTCTTCATCCTTGCGACCACGGAGCCGCAGAAGCTGCCCGCGACGATCATCTCCCGCTGCCAGCGGTTCGATTTTCACCGGCTCTCGATCACGGACATCAAGCAAACGCTCAAGAGCGTGCTCTCCCGCGCGGGCGCCTCGATCGAGGACGGGGGCTTGACGCTGATTGCGCGCGCGGCGCAGGGCGGCATGCGCGACGCGCTGTCGCTTTGCGACCAGTGCCTCGCCTTCTGCGGAGATACCGTCACCACAAAGAACGTATACGACGTGCTGGGCAGCATGGAAGATGCGTTTCTATTCGATATCGCAAACGCACTGCTTGCCTCAAACGCGCCGGACGCGCTCAGGATGCTGGATTCCATCATGCAGTCGGGGCGCGATCTTTCCGTCTTTGCCGCGGATCTCGCGGCGCATTTTCGCGCGCTGCTGCTCGGCAAGACCTGCGGACGCTGCGAAGATCTTCTCGACTGCACCGAGGACGCGATGGCGCGCTATCTGGAGCAGGCAAAGGGTGCATCCGAAGCGCGGCTGATGCTCGCGGTGGATCGCCTGATCGCCGCGCAAAACGACATGCGCTATCTGCCGTCTCCGCGCGCGCTCTTGGAAAGCGCGCTGATCCATATCTGCCGGCCGGAGGATTCGCTCTCGATCGCGAATCTCGAAGCGCGGATCGATCGTCTCGAAGCGCAGATGAAAGACGGGCTTCCCGTACGTGATTCATCTTTCCAAAAGAATGAAGGTCAGAAAGACAGCGCGCCCGCGCAGGCACCCGCAAAGCGGCAAGCCGCGCCGGAACCCGCGCCTGCACCCCGGCAGGAACCCGATCCTGCACCGTGGACGGACCTGACTCCGCCACCGGAGGAATGGCTGCCGGAGGAGGAAGAGCGCGTTTCCGCGCAGGAGGAGATCGGAAAAATCGCACCGCGACCCGATCCGAAGCCCGAGAAGGCTGCGCCCAAACCCGCGGCGAAAACAGGCGGAGGCAGCGACGCCGCGGCAATCTGGCGCGAAACGATCGCGGGCATACCCAACATGTTTGTGCAGGCGCTGGCAAGAGAGGCAACCGCCCTTCATTTTGAGCAGAACACGCTGACCGTCGGCTTCACCGAAGCGCAGGAGACGAAGCACAAAAGCCTCTCCGCGCCGATCAACTACGAGCCGGCGCTGCGCGCCTTACAGGCGCTGAAACCCGAGGCGAAGCTCGTGATCACCACCACGAAAGCCGCGCCCGCAAGCGGCCAGGCGGAGGAGCTCGCAAAAGCCCTGTTCGGAGACAAACTCACGATCGAATAAGTAAAAGTAGAATAGACTGGTCAGAGAGACATTTTTCAGGAGGAACTTTTTTATGGCAAAAGGCGGATTTCCCGGCGGAATGGGCGGAATGGGCGGCGGCAATATGCAGCAGCTGATGATGAAAGCACAGAAGATGCAGCAGGATGTTGCCCGCGCGCAAGCGGAGCTGAACGAGCGCGAATTTACCGCGAGCAGCGGCGGCGGCATGGTCAGCGTGACCGTCACAGGCAACAAGGATGTAAAATCGATCGTCATCAATCCCGCGTGCGTCGATCCCGACGATGTGGAGATGCTGCAGGATCTCGTGCTCTCCGCGGTCAACGAGGCGCTGCGCACCGCGACCAGGACCGTCGAGGATGAAATCGGTAAGATCACCGGCGGATTGGGGCTCGGCCTGTAAATATGCTCACCATCGAACCCATCGTCCGGCTGACGACCCAACTCTCGCGCCTGCCCGGCATCGGGCAGAAGACCGCACAGCGGCTTGCTTACCATATCCTTGATATGCCCGCGACTCAAGCACAGGAGCTTGCTGCGGCAATCGTTGCCGCGCGGGAAAAGGTGGTGGACTGCCCGATCTGCGGTACGTATACGGACGTCTCTCCCTGCGGCATCTGCGCGGACACAAGCCGCGACGGCAGCGTATTGTGCGTGGTTTGCGACGCAAAGGATGTCACCGCCATGGAGCGCACGCGGGAATTCCACGGCAAATACCACGTGCTGCACGGCGTGCTGTCTCCCGTGGACGGCGTTGGCCCGAATGATATCCGCATCAACGAGCTCGTGGAGCGCGTCAAGGCGGGCGGCGTGAAGGAGGTCATCCTCGCGACCAATCCGGACGTGGAGGGCGAGGCGACCGCCTCCTATATCGCGCGGCTACTAAAGCCCATGGGGGTCAATTGCACGCGCATCGCGCACGGCATCCCCATCGGCGGCAACCTCGAATACACGGATGAGGTTACGCTGGCAAAAGCGATGGAGGGAAGACGACAACTCTAAGCATACAAAAACAGCGGCTCGCGCCGCTATTTTTTTTGTGAATTCGTCCCGATCTTCTTAGAGACACACCCGATACGCCGTCGGCAGCGCATGGGATTCGTCCAGCAAAACCCAGCCATCGGGCAGCGTTTTCACCGAGACCTCCGCCGCGCAGACGCGCATATGCCACTCGATATGCGTGAAGATATGCTTGCGCTCATAGAAGCGCAGCTCTCCGACGGGGACGACGCCGTGTTGGCCGAGCCAGCGGGCAGCCTCCGCGTCGGAAAATTCCCCTGTTGCCTCCGGCAATTGCCAAAGGCCCGCGAGCAAGCCGCTTTCGGGCCGGCGCAGCCCGATCAGGCTTCCTTGGATCGTGAGTGCGAACACCGTCTTGCGCTCCGTCCTCCTTGCTTTCTTCGCAGAGAGCAGCGGCAGTTCCGCCGTTCTGCCCTCGCGGTAAGCTGCGCAATATTCCCGCACGGGGCACTCGCCGCACTTTGGCTGCCCGTTCGGCAGGCAGACAGTAGCGCCGAGCTCCATCAGCGCCGCGTTGAACGCGCCGGGATTCTCCGCGGGCACGAGCGGCAGCAGAAACGCGCGCACCTCTTTTTTAAACGCAAGATCGCGAATATCCTTTTCCACGCCGAAGAGCCGCGCGTAGACGCGCAGTACGTTTCCGTCCACGGCGGGCACGCTTTCCCCGAATGCGATCGAAGCGATCGCCCCCGCGGTATATTCCCCGATGCCGGGGAGGGTGATCAGCTCGTCGTAGAGCTGCGGCATCCTGCCGCCGAAGCGTGAGACAATCTCTCCCGCAGCTTTTTTCAGATTTCTCGCGCGGCTATAGTAGCCCAGCCCTTCCCAGAGCTTGTGCAGGCGGTCGTCCTCTATGTTCGCGAGGGCGAATACATCCGGCAGTTCCTTTAGGAACCGCTCGTAATAGGGGATCACGGCGGCAACGCGCGTCTGCTGCAGCATGATCTCGCTGATCCAGACGGCGTAAGCATCCCGCGTTCTTCGCCAGGGAAGATCCCGCGCGTTTTTTTGATACCACTTCAGTAAAGACGCAATCCATTCCATAGGGACAGTATACCATACAAGTTTCACCGGCTTTCGGCGAAAAATGCACGGAGATTGTACGAAAATTGTGCTATACTGTGTGTCTGAAGCATGCGGGCGCCCGCGCTGCGGCGCTTGCGGCAAAACCACAGAGGTGAAGTATATGGATTACAGCGAACTGACCCGTCAGGCGGCGGAAGCCGTCGATCATCTGCTCCAAAGCGCGGACTACCGCAAGGGCGATATCTTCGTCATCGGCTGCTCGACGAGCGAAATCGTAGGCAAACGCATCGGCTCCGCCTCCAGCGAAGAGGCGGCAAAAGCCGTCATGGACGCGATTCTGCCGCGGGTGACCGAGGCGGGGCTATACCTTGCCGTGCAAGGGTGCGAACACATCAACCGCGCGATCTGCACCAGCCGCGCCTGCATGGAGCAATACCATTTGCAGGAAGTCTGGGTGCGCCCGTGGCTGCACGCGGGCGGCGCTTTTGCCACCGAGGCGTATCACCGCATCCCCGACCGCGTGATGGTGGAGGATGTCCGGGCGCAGGCAGCGCTTGGCATGGACATCGGCGGCACGCTGATCGGCATGCATCTGCATCCCGTCGTGGTGCCTGTACACATCGAGCAGAGGAAAATCGGAGAGGCTTCGTTCCTCCTTGCAAAGACGCGGCCGAAATATGTCGGCGGCCCGCGCGCGCAGTACGGCGACGACCTTCCTGCCCATAGATAAGGCGGTCCTGCAGGTGAGGGCCACCAGATATTGTATATTTACATGTGTAGAATACAGTATAAAGTGCGCAAACAGCCGCATAAAAAACAGAAAAACCGCCCAATCATTGGATTTGTTCGAACATTTGCGAGAAAAAATACATTGCAATTTTCTAATCGGGTGTACTATACTAGCCTTGGTATCCGCGTATCGGGTCTGTGGTTGAAAATCGATGCCAGTCGCAGGCAAAACGATCCACGTAAGCGGACAAAGCTCCGTGAGCATGGTGCGGTCTAGAAGTAAGTCCAACCGAAGCATATCAAACATGCATTTCGAGAGAGGCAGTAGTGAGAGGCATATCGCCGGGTAGCGACACTTCCAGTTGGCGGGTGTGGGGGCAAAAACCAGGTCAGCCGGCACTCGGATATCAAAAAAATTCTCACGAACCGAAAAGGGGAAAAAATCCAAATGTTCCAAGACAAAACACTGGTATGCAAGGATTGCGGTAAGGAATTCGTCTTTACGTCCGGCGAGCAGGAGTTTTACGCGGAGAAAGGGTTCCAGAACGAGCCTGTCCGCTGCAAAGACTGCCGCTCCAGCCGCAAAACCACGCGCAGCAGCGAGCGCGAGATGTTCGATGCTGTTTGCGCGGAATGCGGGGCACCCACCAAGATCCCGTTCCAACCCAGAAACGACCGTCCCGTCTACTGCAGCAATTGCTTCCAGAACCACAAGCGCTGACGCATTCCCCTTATTCCGTTCTCGGATATAATCGGAATCAGTAGTTCACAAAACGACCTGAGAGGCGTTTCCCGATAGGGAGACGCCTTTTCCGATCTCTGGCGACCGCTTTTGCGCGCACGATTCGGGATGATGCATAATCGTGCCGCTTGATTTATCCAAACAGTTGATATACAATCTATTTGCGTAAATGCCATATCATTTACTGTTTTGTGTCAATACTATTTTTGCATGACCAAGATTTGGAGGGTGCGCGTCTATGTAAAAAATGCTCCTCCTCTCCCTAGCTGCTCTGTTTTGCTTTTTACCGTTCGGATGTGGTGGGAAACAGACTACGGCAGATCACGCCCCTATACCGGTGATCATAGATTGCGACCCGGGCGTCGATGACGCGATCGCGCTTTGCATCGCTTCCGCAACAGATCAGCTGGATGTGAAGGCCATGACCTCTGTGTTTGGCAATTCAACTTTAAATCGCACGACGTACAATCTTCTGGCCCTAGCAGACTATTTGGGGATGGATGCGGCGATCGCACGCGGCAAGGCGATTCCACTTGGTGCTGATTATTACAGCGTTTCTACACAAATTCACGGATACAATGGGCTGGGGGATTTCGTCCTTGAGGCAGATTTTCCAACATTAGATCAACGCAAGGCTTGGGACGTGATATACGACACCGCAAAAAGCGAAAACGGGAATTTACAGCTGATTGCGCTTGGACCTTTGACGAATATCGCGACTGCGTTAGAACGGTACCCCGATCTTCCGGACTTGATCGACAGGATCGTCATCATGGGCGGCTCTACAACCGGCGGGAACCATACGGCCTATGCGGAGTTCAACATCCACTGTGATCCCATAGCCGCAAAAGCGGTCTTCTCCAGCGGCATTGACATTGTGATGGTTGGTCTCGACGTGACCCATCAAACGTATCTTTCTTCGGTGAACGTCAAGGACATGATGCCTGGAGATTGTAAGATTTCGTATTTGTTCAACGGGTTAAGCGAGCAATTTGCCAAGATTTTCCCATCCAAACCCGGCATCAATCTTCACGATCCGCTCGCCGTCATCTATTCGTTTGATCCAGCAGTCGCGAGCGGCTATCAAGCAACGGTGACGGTCGATGTTTCGGAAGGGGATAGGCGGGGGGAAACAAGAGCTGCTGCGGATCAAGAGGGGAATGTACTCGTCTTAGAAAGCGTGGATAACGACCTTGTAATGTCCCATGTGTCGGACATGTTCC
>CAYPEV010000098.1:0-8968 GCA_964409605.1 uncultured Christensenella sp.
GTATGGCGCGTCCTCCGCGCCAAAGCCGCCGGGGAAACCGCCAAAGCCCCCGTCAAACGAACCCGCCGTTTGTTCCAGCGGCACGGTGCGGTTCACCTCGCCGTAGCCCGGATTGCAGTATGGGCATTGTGCGAACTTGGACTGATCGTAGTAATGCCCGTTTTCACAGCGCTGCATGTTCATGGAATGTCTCCCCTTTTACAATTGATCGAGTACGTTCATGGATTTTTCGCGGAAAAAGCGACGTCCGATCTCGTCAGATCGCGCCTTTTTTGCATCTTTCGGTCGTTTGTTCGACGCGCTTGCATATACAATTTCTCTCGGTCTGAAACATTATAACACGATCTGCCTGTAGAAACAGTCGACTTTTCGTCGATCTCAATAAAATCGTGAAAAAACTTCTGCATTTTCCGGCAATTTTTTCACTTGTATATTCCTTTCTTCACAAAAACGAACTAGAATAAAGGCTAGGTGTGTTTCCCGCGTGAATCGCCTGTAAAAAACAATTTGCGATTATGATACATGAGCGGATTGCACCGCCAGGTTTATCCGCCCTGTCTTGCCCCAATCGTAAAGAATGGGCCGATGAAACGCAAGGATAAAACATCTACATTCGAAACAGCTTTTTTAGTAAGCGATATCAAGCAAGAATAAACGATCCGTATTCAAAACAGATTTTTTCACACAATATCAGGCAAGAAAAAGCGCTCTATATCAAAAAACGATCCGTATTCAAAACAGATTTTTTCACACAATATCAGGCAAGAAAAAACGCTCTGTATCAAAAACAGAGTTTTTTGATAAAGGTATACAAAACATCGACACAATCTGCATGTTGATCCGCTACGATAATAGCAGGATACGCGCGCGACTCGCAGGAAAGGATCCGGCGCGCCGCAGCATGAATGCGGCGGTGCGGGCGAGGCCGCCACAGGAGGCGAACCATGGATCAGGTTAAACGCGACACGAATTATACCGAATACGCGATCGAATGGATGCGGACGCATGAGCGGCCTCTTCCGCCGGATCAGCAGGTTGTCCTCGAATCCATCCCTTCTTATTTGAACAAGAAGATGGGCGAGAGGAATCTCTCGACCGCGCAGCTCTTTGAGGCCGCGCTAACCGAGCGCTCGACGGGCTATAAAATCATGAACGGGCAGCTCCTGCCAAGCCGGGATTCGCTTTTGCGCGTTGCGTTTGCGCTCGGGTTGGACGTCAATGAAGCGCAATATCTGCTCAAGGTCGGCAGAAGGGCGCGCCTGACCCCGAGAGACAGCCGCGATGCCGCGATTCTGCATTGCATCATCAAGCGGCTGTCGCTGATGGACGCGAATCTCTTGCTCTACGATGCGGGTGAAGAGTCGCTCTAGCGATCATTCTCCCTCCCTCGAAACGCGAAAGGATTTGACATGAACATTGACGATCGCTGGGTGTGCTCCCGCTGCCTGACTATCGTTTCGCGCGGGCAGAGCTGCACACACTGCGGTTTTTCAGATGCGGACTATCATCCCAAACCGCACCATCTGCCGCCGGAAGCGCTGCTCAAGCAGCGCTATCTCGTCGCGTGCGTGCTGGGCGAAGGCGGCTTTGGCATCACCTACGCGGGCTGGGATCTCACGCTGGATCAACCGATTGCGATCAAGGAATATTTCCCCGCGGGATTCACGGGCAGGGATGCTTCCCTCTCCTTCTCCGCGCTTCCCGCACAAGGCCCGGCGAAGAGCTGGTATTATGCAGGGCGGGAGCGGTTTCTGCGTGAAGCACGCATTTTGGCGATGCTCTCCGGCGTACGCGGCATCGTGCCCGTTCGGGACTTTTTTGAGGAAAACGACACTGCGTATATCGTCATGGACTTCATCCACGGAGAGAGTCTGCGTGCGCTCGCGAGCCGTACCTGCGGCGCGATTGCGCCCGCCGCGCTCTTTTCGCTGCTCCGTCCGGTATTCGACGCGTTGATTCTGGTGCATCACTCCGGGATATTGCACCGCGATATCAGCCCGGACAATATCCTGATCGACCGCACCGGCACGGCCTGGCTGATCGATTTCGGCGCGGCGGAGGAGCTTTCTCCGCAGGACGAGACGCGCAGCCATGCGGTTATCCTTCGAAAAGGCTATACCCCGCTGGAGCAATATGATTCCCACGGGCAGCAAGGCCCCTGGTCGGATCTCTATGCGCTCGCGGCGACAATCTACGATATGCTCTGCGCACAGGCGCCGCCGGAAGCGATTCTCCGCGTCGAAAAGGATGGTTTGGTTCCGCCGCGTGTCCGCGGAGCGCGCATCTCCCGTGCGGAGCAGCGCGCGCTGCTTCGCGCGCTGTCCCCGCAGATTTCGGGCAGGCAGCGCAGCATGGAGCAGTTCCGAAGCGAGCTGTATCATCTGCCGCTGCCGGAGGAACTCGCGCGGCACAAACGGATTCAGCGCTGGACAATCGCGCTTTCTTGCGTCGTCCTGCTCGTCGGCGCCCTGCTGTTGCTCCACGGCACGCATGGGTTTCCATCCGCTTCCGGCTGCGGCATTTCCCTCGCGCGCGGGTATGCCGCGGTGCGCTCCTATGCAGGCGACGATACCGCAGATGTACCGGAGCGGATTTTCGGCCTGCCGGTGCGTGCCGTCCTGCAGGAAGCGTTTCGCGGGAACACGCGGCTGAAGCAAATCACGCTGCCGGATTCACTGCTCGAAATCCAGGAGATGGCGTTCTTTGGCTGCACGGTGCTGGAAGAGATCGTCGTCCCGCAAGGCGTTACGCGTATTGATGCCTATGCGTTTGCCGATTGTTCCGCGCTGAAGGCTGTCTATCTGCCGGATAGCGTCACGGAGATTGCAGCCTCCGCGTTTTCCGGTTGTTCCGATGCGCTGGTTCTGTTTGGTTCCACGGGTTCGTATGCTGAGCAGTACGCAAACGATCACGATCTGCTGTTTTGTGATCCCGATTGCTTTGAATACACGGTATTAAACGGCTGCGCGGTCATCACGCGCTATACCGGACAAGCGGAATGCGTGGTTTTCCCCGCAAAGATGGACGGATTTCCCGTGGCAAGCATCACAGGCGGAATGTCTCAGAACAGGTCGGTTGAGCGAGTCATCATCAGCGAAGGAATTGCGGCCATCGGAGAGCAGGCGTTTGCCTACGATCAAAATCTGCGCGAGGTCACCATCCCTTCGAGCGTCAAACGCATCGGTAATCTTGCATTTACTGATTGCGGTTTTCTCACAACCGTTCACTTCAGCGAAGGATTGGAAGAGATTGGCGAAAGCGCATTTTCCTATGTCCGCTCGCTCACGGGCATCACACTGCCCGCGTCGCTGCGTACAATCGGCGCGTTTGCCTTCGAAAGCTGCACCGGATTGAAGTCGATTCGGATCCCTGCGGGAGTGACCAGCCTTCCCATGGGCGTTTTTAGCTATTGCGATCAGCTTTCCAACGTTACGTTTGCCGAAGGGCTGACCCGCATCGGCGAAAATGCGTTCGACGGCTGCGTTTCGCTGATTCATCTGCGTTTGCCGAGAAGCTTGACGGAGATCGGTTATCATGCGTTTGCGGGCTGCTCCGCGCTGGAAACGCTTTATATCCCGCAGGAAACGACGCGTATCGATCCGAATGCTTTTGTAAATGAGTACGGTTTTGAGCCGAATACCTCCGCAAATCTCGTGTTGATCGGTTTTCCGGGTTCCGCGGCGGAGTCCGTAGCGGAACAAGCCGGGTTGACGTTTGACGATGTATCGCTCTGGTGTGACGCATCGGAGCTGTATTACGAGCCCTGTGAGGGCGGCATGATGATCACGTACTATTCCGGCACGGCGAACGATCTGGTATTACCGACGTACCTAAACGAACAGCCGGTCGTCGCGGTCGGTGTCGATTCCTTCTATGATTGCAGTTCGCTCACAAGCGTCGTGCTCCCGCGCAGGCTCGAGACAATCCTGAACTCCGCCTTCAGCTATTGTCCCAATCTCGTTCGCGTCGAGTTTCCCTCCTCGCTCAAGCGCATCGATTACTATGCGTTTTACCGGTGTAATCTGGAAGAGGTCTCGCTGCCTTCCTCCCTCACTACGCTGGGATACAATGCGTTTGACAGCAACCTGAATCTGCGGCACGCTTCCTTTGGCAGCGGGCTCAGCTATGTGGATGAAACGGCGCTCACGGATTGTCTCGCGCTGGAGACCCTTGAAATCGCGTCCGCCGGATGTGTCTCCGGTTATCGAGACTTGCCGAACCTGCGTGCCGTCATGCTTGGAGACGGCGTGCATTCCGTGCTCGGCGGTTCTTTCGTGAACTGCCCGGCGTTGCGGGATGTCTATCTCTCCTCGGCGGTTATCTCAATCGCGCCGGATGCGTTTTCCGGCGTGAATCAATTGACCATCCATGCTTCAGCGGGCTCCTACGGGGAGAGCTTCGCGCGGGAACACGGGTATCGTTTTACGGTTTATCCGTAAGAATCTTCCATTTTTGCCTGTCGCAGAATTAAAAAGATTTGATTTTGTGCGAGAACCAACCGATGAATAGGAGAGCGATATGTCCATCACAAATGCGGATCACCTTTGCATCAACTGCATGCGCGAAAAGCCGGATGGCGGCGTCTGCCCGTTCTGCGGGTTTGACGAGGCGCAGTATGAGCCCTCTCCGCATCATCTGCCCCCGCGCAGCATCCTCGGCGGGAAGTGTCTCGTCGGGCGCGTGCTCGGCGAGGGCGGGTTCGGCATCACCTACATGGGCTGGGATTTGAACCTCGACCTCAAACTCGCGATCAAGGAATACTACCCTGCCGGATTCGTCACGCGCACCGGTTCTGCTACGAATACCGTCACCCCGTATCGCGGCGAGAAGACGGAGTTTTTCAGCACGGGCCGTTCGCGCTTCATCAACGAGGCAAAGACGCTCGCGAAATTCTATACCCTGCCCGGCATCGTCTCCGTGCGCGATTTCTTCCTCGAAAATGGTACGGCGTATATCCTCATGGAGTTTGTGGAGGGCGAAACGCTGAAGCAGCGCCTCGCGCGCGTCGGAGGCAGGATGGACGCCGTCGAGGTCTTCGAGCTCGTACGTCCGCTGCTGCGCTCGCTTGCGGAGATGCACGCTTCCGGGCTTATCCATCGCGACATCAGCCCGGATAACATCATGATCACACCCGAAAACAACGTCAAACTCATCGATTTCGGCGCCGCGCGGGACTATCTCGACAGCGGAAACCGCAGCCTCTCCGTGATGCTCAAACCCGGATTTGCGCCGGAAGAGCAATATTTTGCGCGCGGACAGCAAGGCCCGTGGACAGATATCTACGCGCTGTCGGCAACCATCTACCGCGCGATCACCGGCACAACCCCGCCGGAGTCCGTCGAGCGTCTCCGCCACGACGAGCTGAAGGCTCCGTCCGCGCTCGGCGTGCGCATCTCCCCCGCGCAGGAGGCCGCGCTTCTCAAGGGCATGGCGGTGTCTCAGGAGGAGCGTTGGCAGACGATTCCCGAACTCAGCGCCGCGCTGTATGGAGCCGAAGGAAAGCGGTTGGAGCCGGTTCAGCCCGCAAAACAAGCGAACAGCAGCGCTAACGAAGTTCAAAAACAGGAGCGCGATGTTACGCCTGTCTCTAAACAAAGCGAAAATGAGCCCACCTCTGACGATGTGCCCGACGGGAAAAAAGTCTGGTTCAAGAAGACCAAAGGGGTTATGAACGTCGCCTATGCCGGACTTGCGATATTCGTCGTTGTTGCGATCGTGCTGTTGATCAACGGGTTTGTCATACATCAAAAAACAAAGCGGATCGAAACTTTTCTGGAAGCTAAAAACTTCGACTTAGCCATTGCGCTGATTGAAGAGATCGACGCGGATACCGCAGTATACGACAATGCGCTCTATCAGGCGGCGCAGGAACTGCTTGACGCGGGTGAGTTCGAAAATGCGACGATTGCAAAAAACAAGATTGTTGATACCGAGAAGCAGGACATGGAAAGCCTTGAAGATCAGATCGCGTATCAGCAAGCGGTTGCCTTCCTTGAAAATGGAGATTTTCTCTCTGCGGACAAGGCTCTGGATACCATCAAGCGCCCCGAAAAGTACCATGTTGAAACGATGCGGACAAAAGTGGCCGACGCAAGGATCAGAAACAGTTTCGCCAATGGGGATTTCGCCAATGCGATTTCAGACCTCATCAGCCTTCGGATGTCCAATCGAAGCGCGGCAGAAACGTTGATCGATGATTATCTGGATCAAATTTATAACCACGCTGTTTCCCTGTATCGCAGCAAGTTCTTCGATCTGTCAGCCGAATCATTTCGTTTGATCTCCAGCGACTATCAGCAGACGGAAGGTTATTTACAGCTCATTCAGGCGCACAATTCTCTGGACGCTGGAACATTTATCTGGGACTGGGCTGACAAAACCGATGGTGATCGCCTTTGCGCGCAAGAGTTGATGGCAACCGCCGGATGGGAAGACACCGGCGAAATACTAATGAGCGGATTTCAACCCACCGTTCTGTTTTTACTGGGCAGATGGTCGCATGGCTCCTCTTATTTTCAAATCAAGTCTGCGTCAGGTCTGTACGACGACTTGTGGGGTTATTGGAATTTGACGGGTTTTCCCTCGGGGTCATGGACTTTCGAAGACGGTGAATTTGAAGTCAAAAATTCTGCGGGCGATTATGTTAAGATTGCAAAGTTTTCTATCGTCGACAAAAATACCATCCAAGTATATGTTTATTCGAAAACCCTCACCTATACCCTCTACCGCAACTAATCTCTTGTGCGGTAAAGCATGGAGATAAGCTATCGCAAAACACATCGATCAGGAGGAAAAAATGTCTATCACCAACGTAGAACACCTGTGCATCAACTGCATGCGCGAAAAATCGGATGGCGGCGTCTGCCCGTTTTGCGGGTTTGACGAAACAAAGTATGTCCCCTCTCCGCATCACCTGCCTCCGCGCAGCATCCTCGGCGGGAAATGCCTGATCGGGCGCGTGCTCGGCGAGGGCGGGTTCGGTATCACCTACATGGGCTGGGATCTGAACCTCGACCTCAAGCTCGCAATCAAGGAGTACTACCCAAGCGGGTTTGTAACGCGTACGAATACAACGACAAACACCGTCACCCCTTATCATGGTGACAAGACGGAGTTTTTCACCAAAGGTCGCTCCCGCTTCATCAATGAAGCAAAGACCCTTGCGAAATATTACGCGCTGCCCGGCATCGTCTCCGTGCGCGATTTTTTCCTCGAAAACGGCACGGCGTATATCGTCATGGAGTTTGTGGAGGGCGAAACGCTGAAGCAACGCCTCGCGCGCGTCGGGGGAAAGATGAGTGCCGCAGAGGTGTTCGAGCTCGTGCGTCCGCTGCTTCGTTCGCTTGCGGAGATGCACGCTTCCGGGCTTATCCATCGCGACATCAGCCCGGATAACATCATGATCACACCCGAAAACAACGTCAAACTCATCGATTTCGGCGCCGCGCGGGACTATCTCGACAGCGGAAACCGCAGCCTCTCCGTGATGCTCAAACCCGGATTTGCGCCGGAAGAGCAATATTTTGCGCGCGGACAGCAAGGCCCGTGGACAGATATCTACGCGCTGTCGGCAACCATCTACCGCGCGATCACCGGCACAACCCCGCCGGAGTCCGTCGAGCGTCTCCGCCACGACGAGCTGAAGGCCCCGTCCGCGCTCGGCGCACGCATCTCCCCCGCGCAGGAGGCCGCGCTGCTCAAAGGCATGGCCGTCTCGCAGGAGGCGCGCTGGCAGACGATTCCGGAACTGTACGCAGCGCTTTATCCGAACGATGCCGGCACCGTGCCGCTCAACATGTTTACCCCGCCGCAGAGACAGGGCGCAAACGCGCAAACCTTTGGCGCAAACGAGACCGCGGCTAAACCGGGTTCGCTTTCCGCGCGCTGGCGTGCGTTCATCCATTCCTTCCGTTCGCCGATGCGCCTGATTCCGGTCGGAATTGCCGCTGTTTTGACGCTGGTCATGGCGATTGTGTTCTTCTCGCCAAAGCAGGCGGCGAATCCGGACTCGAAGGTTGCCGCGCGCCCGACCGCAACGCTCGCGCCGTCCGAGTTTACTGTGCCGCCGGAGTCGTCCGATCCCGCGCAGACGGACGCCGAAGCGGTGGCGAGCGAGGCAGAAACCTTGCCGGAGGATGACGAGCCGATCGATCCCGGCTATATCTTCCCGCTCAAGATGCCGGAGCGCATCCCTGCCTCTCAGCAAAAGCAGCGGTTCATCGAGGCCGTTGAACTCCTTTCAGACGGTGAATATCTCGAAGCGATGACAAGCTATGACTTTTCGCAGAGAATTGCCGCTGCTACTATCAGCAGCGTCGTATTGGACAGCGACGGAACGCCGATATTCTCCTACAATGATGACACCAGCATTGGATACTGGAGTGAAATCGGAACAGGTGTTTCGGTCGTAAGCGGCTTGATAGCCGCACTCCATGAAGACGGAAAAGTAACCATGGCGTATGATTTTGACGATGCCATGAAGAGCTGGAATAATATCGTCGCAATCACATCAGGAGATAACCATATCATCGGGCTGAAAAAAGACGGAACCGCATTGGCCTACAAGGATTACGATGCGATTGAAGGTCTTGACGAGGTCGAAAAATGGACCGATCTGGTAGCAGTCTCAGCGGGCGCATATCATTCTGTCGGGCTTAAAGACGATGGCACCGTCGTCGCGGCCGGCGAAAACAGCTGGGGTGAATGCAATGTTGAAAACTGGTCGGATATCGTACGCATCGCCGGTGGAATGTTCTATACAGCCGGATTGCATTCCGACGGTACAGTGGTCACCACGAGCCCGGATACATATGACACGAGCGATTGGCGTGATATCATCGCGATCGACGCAACCGGTTATGTGCTCGCAGGTATCGATGTAAACGGTAAAGTCCACCTCGCGGGCTACGATAGCGATGTTGCCGAATTCAAGGAAGCGACTACATGGACAAACATTGTCGCCGTATCG
>CAYPEV010000099.1:0-6840 GCA_964409605.1 uncultured Christensenella sp.
CGCGGTATAAATCTTGACTCTGGCACCCTCGAATACCGTGGGAATTCGCTCCTTCCGCGGTATGGATTCCGCCTCTTGCGCAAGCACGGGGCGGTTTTTTTCGATTGTTGCTTTTTAGAAAAGCAACGAATCCCGCTTCAAAATTCGCTCCTTCCCCAACATGGACTTTAACCTTTGCTGTTTAGCAGGGGGTGGATTTTCTCTTTCCGATCACTAAACGGATCATCGGACGGATTATTGAGGGCAAACTCCCTTCACTAAACGGATCATCAAACGGATTATTGAGGGCAATTTCCTCCGTTGAGCTTGGGCGCAAGACAAAAATAATATATATTTCTTCCATTTCCGTACGGTTCTCGTACGGTTGATATGATATATTATTTAGAAATACGTTTTCCGATCGCTTGGCGCAGCAGAGCAGTGCCGGCGGAAACGAAAGAAAAAATTGCAGATGAACGCCAGCGCGCGGCGAAACAAAGACGTTTCGTACGGTTTCCGTACGGAACGTTTGTTATATTGCTTGTAGATTCGATTATGCAGTACCGATTCACAAGCATGCCGAAAAAGGTCATCATCCCGCAACAATCTTTCATTTATACCGAACGCAAACAATAAATTTTAATATAGAAGGCAATCACTTTGCCATTCGCCGGAATCGGGAAGGGGACGTGGTATATGAACGAAATCCTCCGCATGGAGCACATCAGCAAGCAGTTTGGCGACTTTTACGCCAACCGCGACATCAATTTTGATGTCCGCAAAGGCGAAGTACACACACTGCTTGGTGAAAACGGCGCGGGTAAAAGCACGCTGATGAACGTGCTCATCGGCCTGTATCAACCGACGGAGGGTTCGATCTACCTCCACGGCAAAAAGGTAGATATCGACTCCCCCGCAGAGGCGGTTCGCCTCGGCATCGGCATGGTGCACCAGCACTTCATGCTCGTCGAAGCGATGACCGTCATGCAGAACATCATCCTCGGAGACAAACGCTACAAGGGGCTTTTCATCAACCACGACGCGCGCAGGAAAGAGATTCTGGAGCTCTCCTGGCGCTACGGGCTGAACATCGACCTTGAAGCGAAGATCACGGATATTTCCGTCGGCGCGCAGCAGCGCGTGGAGATCCTCAAGGCGCTCTATCGCGGCGCGGAGCTGCTCATCCTCGACGAGCCGACCGCTGTGCTCACGGATATCGAGGTCGAAGGGCTGTATACCGTGATCGAGAAGCTCAAAAAAGAGGGCAAGAGCATCATCTTCATCAGCCACAAGATGCGCGAGGTGCTGCATGTCAGCGACCGCGTGACCATCCTCCGCGCCGGCAAGACGATCCAAACCCTCAACGCCGGCGAAACAGACGGAAAAGAACTCGCAAACCTCATGATCGGCCGCGAGCTGATCGAGTGTGAATACGAAAAGAAGGAGTCCACGCAGGAAGCGGTCATTGAACTGAAAAACGTGGACTACAACAAAGCCAGCAAGCACAACGGCCTTTCCGGCGTCTCCCTCGCGGTGCGCAAAGGCGAGATCCTCGGCATCGCAGGCGTAGACGGAAACGGACAGAGCCAGCTGAGCCAGATCGTCACCGGAGTCACCATGGCGGAGGTGGGCGAGGTCACCCTCAAGGGCTGCAAGGTGTCCCACGTCACCGCCGCGGACTTTATCGGGAAGAACGTTTCCCATATTCCGGAGGATCGCAACCGCATGGGCCTCGTGGGCAACATGACGGTCGAGGAAAACCTGCTCCTCAAGAGCACACAGAAATGCGACTTCTGCGACCTCAACGGCTGGCACCTCAAGAAAAAAGCCATGCGCTCCTATGCGGAAAAGATGCGCGTGAAATACGACATTCGCTGCCAGAGCATGGAGCAGGAGATCCGCTCCCTCTCCGGCGGCAACCAGCAGAAAGTCATTCTCGCACGCGAGCTGGAGGCAAGCCCGGACCTGCTCGTCGCCGTACACCCGACACGCGGCCTCGACATCGGCGCTACGCGCTATGTGCGCGACAGCATGATCGCGGCAAGGGACGCGGGCTGCGCGGTGCTGCTCATCAGCGCGGATTTCGACGAGGTGCTGCAACTGTCCGACCGGATCATCGTCATGTTCGAAGGCAAGGTCATGGGTGAATATTCCGGCAAAAATCCGCCGATCTCGACCATCAGCCTCGCGATGGCGGGCAAGTAAAGGAGGGAGAACGCGATGCAAAAGACAAAGACGCTCAATGTGCTGATCCCGGTTCTCTCGATCCTGCTGGCGTTTTTCATCGGGATGCTGATCATCCTCGCGCTGGGCAAAAACCCGATCGAGGCCATCGGATACCTGATGAAAGGCGCGTTTGGCTCCAAGACCAACCTCGCCAACACCGTCGTGCGCTCCATGCCGCTGATCTTTACGGGGCTTTGCACATGCTTTGCGTATCGCTGCGGCGTGTTCAACCTCGGCGGCGAAGGCCAGTTCCTCACGGGCGCCATGGCCGCCATCACGGTCAGCCTCCTCATCGGCCACGAGGGCTGGTGGGTCACCATCCTCTCCGTGCTCGCGGGCACGCTCGCGGGCGGCATCTGGGGCTTGCTGCCGGGGCTGTTGAAAACCTGGCGCGGGCTCAACGAGATGATCACGACGATCATGTTCAACTATGTGGCGACGCTCTTCATGGGCTATCTCTATACGACGGCGCTGCGCGAAGGCAGCGTGCCGCAGACCGCGCCCGTCCCGGACGCGACGAAGATCGGCCGAATCATTCCGGATCTTCGCATCACCTGGGGCATCGTAATCGCGGTCGTACTGGGTTTCGCCATCTGGTATTTCCTTTTCTACACCTCCAAGGGGTTCCAGCTGCGCGCGGTCGGCTTCAACCCCGTAGCGAGCAGCTACAACGGCCTTTCCGTGAAGAGATACATGCTCGCGGCGTTTATCGTCTCCGGTGCGGTCGCGGGCCTCGGCGGCGCGTGCGATATCCTCGGCACGCAGTTCCGGCTCATCAGCGGCTATGGCGGCGGCTACGGCTTTGACGGCGTGGCGCTCGCGCTGATTGCGCAGCTGCATCCGATCGCGACCGTCGTGGTAGCCTACTTCTTTGCGGTGCTGCGCGTCGGCAGCACGACGATGCAGGTCGGCACCGGCGTGCCCACCAGCGTGATCGATATCATTCAGGCGCTGGTGATCATCTTCGCCGTCGCCGGTTCTTCGATGATGTATCTGCCGAAGGTTCGTAAGTTTGTCATGAACCTCTTCGAGAAAAAGGAGGTTAAATCCGTATGAACTGGAACACGATTTCCGAGGTGCTCATCTCCGCCGTTCGCATGGCGACGCCGCTGCTGTTCGTGGCGCTTGCGGAGCTGTATTCCGAGCGGGCCGGACTCGTTAACATCGGCCTCGACGGCATCATGGCGTTTGGCTCGCTTGTGGGCTTCCTCGTGTGCTACTGGACGGGAAACCCCTTCCTCGGCGTGCTTTGCGGCGCACTGGGCGGCGTGCTGGTCAACATGGTCTACGCGTTTTGCACGATCACCCTTGCAGGGCAGCAGATCGTCTACGGCATGGCGCTGAATATCTTCGCACCGGCGCTCGCGTCGTTCATCTACCGCGTGGTGTTCGGCGTGAGTTCCACTCTCGCGCAGGCCACGCTGATGAAGACCGTCTCCATCCCCGTTTTGAAAGATATTCCGTTCTTAGGAAAGCTTTTATTCGATCAGACGCCGATGGTATACGGGGTCTATCTGCTCGTCGTCGTAACGATGATCTATTTCAACCGCACGAAATCCGGCCTGAACTTCAAAGCCGTCGGCGAATATCCCAAGGCCGCGGAGACGATGGGCATCAACGTCGTACGCACGAAGTACATCGCGTGCATCATCTGCGGTTTTCTCGCGGGCATGGGCGGCGCATACCTGACCACGTGCTACGTCAACACCTATTCCGACGGCATCGTCGCGGGACGCGGTTTCATCGCGCTGGCCGCGGTCATCTTCGGCCGTTGGTCGGGCTCCGGCGTGCTGATGGCCTGCCTGCTCTTCGGCCTGTTTGACGCGATGCAGCTAAGGCTCCAGGTCGGCACAAACCTGCTGCCGTATCAGCTGTTCCAGATGATTCCGTATGTCATGACCCTGATTGCGCTGACCATCTTCGGCAGCAAGATCGCAGGGCCCAAGAGCAAAGGAAAGCCCTATTATCGCGAAGAACGGTAATCAATCCTGCGGATAGCACCGCAGATCCTGTCGGTAATTACGAGTGCTCTCGTTGTTACATAAAATTTTATGGAGGAAAAGAACACGTATGAAGAAGATTCTTGCTATCGCGCTTGTCCTGTGCCTGGCCTTCGGCATGCTCGCCGGCTGCGCCAAGGAAGCCGCTCCCGCCGCGGAGAAGACCTTCAAGGTCGCCATGATCTGCGATTCCAGCATTTCTGACGGTGGCTGGGGTGCCGCCTGCTACAACGGCATGACCGCGGCCGCCGAAGAGCGCGGCTGGGAAACCGCCTACACCGATGCCATCGATCAGTCCGCCTATGCCGATACGATGATCAGCTACTGCGATCTCGGCTATGACATGATCTTTGCTCCCGGCAACCAGTACAGCGATGCCGTCAAGCAGGTCGCTGCGGATTACCCGAACGTCGCGTTCGCAGTGCTCAACGGCTCCACCGAGCTGCCCACCGCCAACATCATGAGCATCCTGCCCAACGCCGACCAGATCGGCTCCATCGCGGGCATCATCGCGGGTCTCATGAGCAAGACCAACGTCATCGGCTTCATCGGCGGCATGGAACTCGACACCACGAAGTCCAAGCTTGCGAACTTCACCTCCGCAGCTCAGGCGATCAACCCCGCCATCAAGGTCGTTTCCGCCTATGCGGGTTCCTTCAACGACACCGCAAAGGGCATGGAGCTCGCCGCTTCCATGATCAATGAAGGCGCCGACCTGTTCTTTGGCGATGCTTCCGCCGTCGACTCCGGTGCGCGCCAGGCCATCGACCAGGCGAACGGCGACACCGTGAAGATCTTTGATATCGGCCAGCCCGCGGACCTCCTCGGCCAGAACCCCTGCGTCGTGAGCAGCGTCGTCACCGACAACGCCCGCATGATCGCTATCTGCCTCGAAAAGGTCGAGAGCGGCACCTTCGGCAACGAAGTGGTCTTCGGCTCGCTCGAAAACGGCGCGGTCTTCCTCGGCAAATTCAACGATACCCTCATGGATGCCGACACCCAGGCCAAGGTTGCCGAATACATCAAGCAGCTGCAGGATGGCACCTTCGGTAAGTAATCTCCACATATCCTTTGCACGCAAAAAGGAGCTGCCATGGCAGCTCCTTTTTCACGCGCATGCGTGCTTAACGGTTGAAGTAAAACGTCAGGGCAAACGCGAATATACCGATGAGCGCGACGAACAGGTTCTTCCCCTTGCCGCCTTTATAATAGAACACGGCGAACACGACGGAAAGCGCCAGCGGGATCAGCAGCCCGATCAGCTTGGGCATGGTGTTGGACGGCGTGCCGTCCGCCTGCACCTGCATCACGAGCGTATCCGGCAAATACAGCAGGCCGAGCACGAACAGCGCGACGGCAATCAGCAGGATCAGAATCGTAACCAGCAGACGCGTTTTGTCCTTCATTCCCATTATCCCCCCGTTTTTTTTGATGCAACACCTGTATTATACCGCAACAGAAAAGAAAAACAATTGCAAATCCGGCCAGAAAGCCCTATACTGATGCGCGGAATCCAACAAAAAGGGAGTGGAACATATGAACCAATTTCTGCCGCGCGAGAAGATGAGCAAGCGCGAAAAGCGCGCGCTGGACGAGGCAAAGCGGGCCTCATGGAATGGAATCAACCCCGTGACCCGCAAGAACGAGAACAAGAAAACCTACAACCGAAAGAAATCCCCGCGCTGGCAATATGACGACAGCACGGGGATTTTTCTTTGCGTAAAAAGAAGGAGCGCTTTTGCCGCTATTCGACGGTCTCCGGTATGACCTCCGCGCCGGTCTCCGGCGCGGGTTTGTCATCCAGTGCGCGGATGGCCGGCATGGACATCATCAGCAGCGCGATGAGCATGACCAGCAGGCCGGAGATGAGGAACCATGTGTGCACGCCGATGACCTCCGCAAACGCGCCCGCGAGCATCAGCCCGATCGGCATCGCGAGCGACATCATGCTCATGCTGAGCGAGAACACCCGCCCCAGGCACTCCGGCGCGATGCGCTCCTGAAAGATCGCGGTCTGCACGCCGTGAAACGGAGCCGCAAAGCCCATCACCACACAGAGCACGGCAAAACCGACAAAGCCCCACGTCGGCAAAAGACCCGAAGCGGCGAACCCGGCGCCCATCAGCATCACGGAAAGCCCCAGCGTGAGGATACGCCGGCGAAAGCCACCCCAGGCGCCGAGCACGAGACCGCCAACCAGCATCCCCGCGGAAAACGACGTCTCCGCAATCGCCGCGTGCGTAGTCGTTCCGCTGAAATAGCCCATGCTCATCAGCGGGAAGAGCGCGTTGATCGGCATAAAGACCAGCATATACAGCGTACCGATCCAGAGCATCTGAAACAGCCCCTTGTCGTCCCGAATCGCCAGATAGCCGTTCTTCAGATCGGTGAAAAAGCTCTCCTGCCCCACCAGATCCGATTTTGGCGGATCAGGAATCGCAATAAACGCTACAAACAGCACCGCTACGATTGCGCCGAGGACATCCAGCCCCACAATCGCGGAGATCGACCAGCTGGCATAGACCACCGCGCCGAGCGCGGGGCTCACGAGAAAGCTGATGGATTGAATCGACGAGCTGTAACCCGCGCATTTGACCAGCTGATCCTCCGGCACGATGAGCGGCGTCACCGCCGA
>CAYPEV010000099.1:6850-8946 GCA_964409605.1 uncultured Christensenella sp.
CCGACATCGCGGGGGTATGGAACGCCGCGCCGATGCTGCGCAAAAACAGGATGCCCAGTACGACCCAGATCGGCGGCTGCGTGTTGAGCGCGATGATCGCCAGCGCAACGCCGGCCAGCGCGATGAACAGATCCGCGCCGATCATCACGGCTTTTCTGCTCCAGCGATCCACCCAGACACCGATGAACGGCCCCAGCAGTGCCTGCGGCAGGAAGCCAAAGAACGTCGCCAGCGAGAGCACGAGTGCGGAGCCTGTCGTTTCGGTCAGATAGAAGATCAGCGCCATCTGCAGGATTCCGCTCGTCACCATCGAAACGGCTTGACCGGACAATATCGTAAAGTACTTCCGTTTCCAGTTGTTTGATTGAGGCATATGATAAATTCCCTTCGTTGTTCCAAAGTATGTTCTATTTTACCATGACAGACGGTTTATCCTCGTGATATGGTCACCATCCCGCAGGGACGGACGACGCGGAAAACGGGACAATGCCCGCCGGTCCGGCAGCATCGTTTGAACGAAAAAGGCAGGCGAGCGTTTGCCTGCCTGCCAAAAGGGGACGAAACAGGATCGGTATCGCGCAGCACACGCGCAATCCGGTTCATCCGCACCTCAGGCAACGCAAACAGCGCCGGTTTACGGCTGGCCTGTCCTTTCGTTCACCTAGCGAATACGGATGTAGTAGAACATCAAGCGTAGATCCTTTCGTTCGGAATGAAAACAGTATACCATCTTGCCTTGTCGCCACGCAACCACCGATCAGTTGACCGGCAGCGCAAACACGGTTGAGAACGGCGAGGTGCTGCCAAATGCGTCCGTCACGAGCAGGACAAAGCGTTTCCCGCCGGAAAGTTCGGGGTATGCGCAGCTGAACGCGCCGTTTGCGTCGGCATCCGTAAACCCGAGCGGGCGAATCTCCGCCGCATCGTAGAGATACGTCTCCACGCGACCGAACGGGATGGTCTTGCCGGAGAAGCCGTTCGGCGTCAAGGCTGTCGCCTCCGGCGCGGCAAGCATGCTGTTTCCCCCTTCCATCAGGAGGATGATCTCCTGCGGCTTGCTGCCCGCATGCAGGTTTGCGCGCAGCATGTTGCCCGCACCATAATCCACACGGACGGCGTTGAAGCGCCATTTTGTCAGCGTATTTGCCTGCACAAAGTTATGATTCGACCCGTTCTCAAAATAGATGCCCGCGCCGCCCGGATTGTCGATGGTATTCCCCGCGATATAGCAGGCCTGTATGCCGCGGTCTGTGATCCGCATCGCGATCGTCCCGCCGCAGATGCGGTTGCCCTCCGCCTGCGTATACCCGCCGACGATCACATGTTTTTGCCCCATGTTGATCGAAATGCCCGTATCGTTCGGGAGCGGGTTTCCGTTTGCGTCGCAGCCGATGCTGTTGCCCAGCAGGATGTTTTCGGATACGCCGTAGCCATTGAGCTGGATGCCGTTTTGATTGCCGCAGATGAGGTTCCCTTCGCCCGCGCGCGTACCGCCGACGCGGTGATTGCCGCTCGTCCACAGCAAAACGCCTTCGTGATTCGGGATCGCCTTTGTGCCCGTGATGTCCGTGCCGATATAGTTGCCGATCACCGCGCACTGGTAGCTGTTCGGGTCGCTGAACACCACGCCGAACCCCGCGCCGGAGATGATGTTCCGTTCCCCCGGCGTTGTGCCGCCGACGACCGTGTTCATCACATTGCTCTCGAGCGTGACATTGCTCCCGGTATCGGGGTTCATCGCCTTCGTTCCGGATGCGTTGAGGCCGATGATGTTGCCGAAGATCCGCGTATGGTCTCCCCAGGAGTCGATGTTGATCGAGCGGTTGCCGCTGATGAGATTTCCCTCGCCGGGTATCACGCTGCCGACCGTGATATCCCGCGTTTCGGTGATGAATATGCCGTCAAAATTCGGATCCGGTTCCTCTCCGGCGAGATCGGTGCCGACGTAATTTCCGAGCACGGTTTGACCGGATCCGCCGACGCGAAGCCCATACCAGCCGTTGCCGCTCAGGCGGTTGCCCTGCCCCATCGGGCCGGTTCCAATCGTCCGGTTGCCGCCGACGGTACTGTTTCCGCCCTGCAAGTCGATGCCATGC
>CAYPEV010000100.1:0-8906 GCA_964409605.1 uncultured Christensenella sp.
TTGGCTTTTTCGTTTTTTTCGTCAACAGGAGGTTTCACATGTCCCAAATTCGCGTCAATGATCTGACCTTTCATTATGAAGGCAGCTACGACAATATCTTCGAACATACGTCCTTTTCCATCGACACAAGCTGGAAGCTCGGCTTCGTCGGCAGAAACGGGCGCGGCAAAACCACGTTTCTCAAGCTCCTGATGGGCGAACACGACTACGAAGGGATCATCTCCGCCTCCGTCGCGTTCGACTATTTTCCCTTCCCCGTGGCGGACACATCCCGCACGACAGAGGCGGTGTTCGCGTCGATTTCGGACGCGCCGAGATGGCGGCTGGAAAAGGAGCTGAATCTCTTAGAGGTGGCGCCGGACGTGCTGGAGCGCGCGTTCTCGACCCTCAGCCCCGGGGAGCAGACCAAGGTGCTGCTCGCCGCGCTGTTCTCCCGCAGCGGGCATTTCCTGCTGATCGACGAACCCACAAACCACCTCGACATGGAGGCGCGCGCCGTCGTCAGCCGGTATTTGAGCGGGAAGCAGGGGTTCATCCTCGTGAGCCACGACCGCGCGTTCCTCGACGGCTGCGTGGATCATATCCTCTCGATCAACCGCGCGAGCATCGAGGTGCAGAAGGGAACGTTCACGAGCTGGGAGGAAAACCGCAGGCGGCAGGACAGCTTTGAGCGCGCGGAAAACGAGCGGCTCACGCGCGAAATCGGTGATCTGCGCGCCGCGGCGAGGCGAACGGCGGAATGGTCGGACCGCGTGGAGCGCACGAAGATCGGCGAGCACGCGGCGGATCGCGGCTTTATCGGCGCGCAGTCGGCGCGGATGATGAAGCGCGCGAAGGCCACCGAGCGGCGGCAGGAGAGCGCGGCGAAGGCGAAGGAGAAGCTCTTAAAAGACATCGAACGCAACGACACGCTCAAGGTGACCCCGCTCCGCCACCACGCGGAACTGCTCGTGGAAGCGCTGGATCTTTCGATCGCCTATGGTGAGCGCGTCGTTACAGGTCCGCTGGATTTCACCCTGCGGCAAGGGGAGCGCGCGGTGCTTCTCGGCAAAAACGGCAGCGGAAAGAGCAGCGTCGTCAAGCTCCTGATGGGGGAGGATATCCCGCATACGGGCGTATTGCGTAAGGCGAGCGGGCTTGTGATCTCCTATATGCCGCAGGACACGTCGTTCCTCTCCGGCACGGTGACGGACTTTGCGCGCGCAAATGGGCTGGACGAGACGCTGTTTCTGACGATTTTGCGCAAGCTCGATTTTCCGCGCGTCCAGTTTGAAAAGGACATGCGCACGTTTTCCGGCGGACAAAAGAAAAAAACGCTTCTGGCGAAGACGCTTTCCGAGCAGGCGCATCTGTATGTATGGGACGAGCCGTTGAATTTTGTGGACGTGCTTTCGCGGATGCAGATTCGCGACCTGCTGCTTGCCGCAAAACCCACCATGCTGTTTGTCGAGCATGACAGGGCGTTTGTGGATGAGATCGCCACACGGGAGATCAGGCTGTAGCGGCGGGCGGAGCGTCCGTATCTGCCGGCTGCGCGGATGGTTTGCCCCGCTCCGGCATGAGATAGAGCCGCTCGAGCAGACGCCGCACAAACGGAAGCTTGAGGATGCCGAATACGATCAGCGTGCCCGCGAGGTTTAAGAGCACGTCGTCGACATCGCAGCTTCCGCAGGCGAGCAGCAGCTGCAGCGCCTCCACCGCGACGAGCAGCAGGAACATCGTCAGCGCAAAGAGCCAGAGCTTTTGCATCGACCGAAACAGGCACGGCAGGAACACCGCCATGGGCATAAACAGCATCGCGTTTCCGACAAGGTTGCTCAGCGGAATCTCCATGCCGATATAGTCGTACTTGATCGCGTTGATGTAGAGTCGCACGGTCTCCAGAGGATTGAAGTTCGTCATCAGGCCAAAGTTTTCCAAATAGGACGATCTTGCTTCCGACAAACCCTGATATGCCACGCGGGAGGCGATCAGCGCGCCGAACAGCGCCAGCGCATAGAACAAAAACAGCGCGAAGAGCGAGAAGCGCACCGCGCGGCGGCGCTCCTCCCGCGAGGGCAGCGCACGGGTATAGAGATAAGTTCCCAGCGCAAGGGGCGCGCAGATGCCGGCGATCAGCAGGAGACCGTGGGCGACATGCCGCATGCCGAAGGCATAGATGGACACAAGCTGCCAGAGCATCGCGGCGAGCGCGGCGCACAGCAGCAGGAGGCCGGTTGTTTTTTGGAGGCGAACGCGGGATTCCATTTGCGGCTGGTTGTTTCTCCTTTTTGATTCGGATGGAAACGGCTGTTTTTCCACCGCGTTATTATAACATACTTCGTCAAATGAAGAAAAACAATCCTGCGGCATCGTTTGCGCGCGCTGCCGGCTTTCTTGCGCGTGCGCGCGGCGGGGGTTATAATGGAACAAATCCCACGAGACACCACAACCGTACGAAAACAGAAACAGCAGGAGGCAGAGAACCATGCAGCATCTTCTCTCCCAAGGCCCGCTTCTCGACAAGTCCGGCGCGCTGAGCGAGGCCGGGTATGCCACCGCCCTCGTGAAAACATATGACCGCAAGGCGATCCGCGCGAGCGGCTTTCGCATCAAGGAATGGGACTACTACCTGATCCACAACGGCAGATACGGCGTCGCGCTGACGATTGCGGATAACGCGTATATGGGGCTGCTCTCCGCGTCGTTTCTCGACTTCGAGGCGAAGACGGAGAAGACCGTCTCCCCGATGTTCTGGCTTCCGCTGGGCAGCACGGGATTTCCCGCGAGTTCGGAATCGGGAGATGTCGCAAAGCACGTCAAGGGCGCTTCCGGTTCCTTTACGCACGAGAACGGCGCGCGCAGGCTGAGGTTTCATCTCGACAGGTTCGACGGGGACCAGCCGTTTGACTGCGACATTCTGCTCACCGACGCACCTCGGGACACGATGGTCATCGCGACGCCGTTTGCGGAGAAGAGGACCGCGTTTTATTATAATCAGAAGATCATCGCCATGCGCGCCGCGGGCAGCTTCACGATAGGCGCTGTCACGCGCGCGTTCGATCCCGCGGATTCCTTCGGCATTCTCGACTGGGGACGCGGTGTTTGGACGTATGAAAACACATGGTATTGGGGCGCGGGGCAGGGCGTGGCGGAGGGCCGCGTGATCGGCTTTAACCTGGGTTACGGCTTTGGAGATGTCTCCGCTGCCTCCGAAAACATGCTCTTTGTCGACGGAATTGCGCACAAGCTTGACCGCGTGACGTTCCATATTCCGATGAAGGACGGGAAAGAGGACTATCTCTCGCCCTGGTCGTTCTCCTCCAGCGACGGCAGGTTTGAGGCCGCGTTTTCGCCGATTCTCGACCGCGCGGCGTGTACAAGCGTCGGCCCGCTCCTCTCCGATCAGCATCAGGTGTTCGGCTATCTGGATGGCCGGATCATGCTGGACGACGGCAGCAAAATTTCACTCAACCGCTTCCTGTGTTTCGCCGAAAAAGTACACAACAAGTGGTGAATGACCGCAAGCCCGCAAACACGCGGGAGAAATCAGGTGACAACGGAATGAATTCGACCCGAAAATTTGATCTTGTAATCTGGGACTGGAACGGTACCCTCTTGGACGACACGGACATGTGCTATCGCATCGCAAACGAGATGCGGCAGGAGCGGGGCATGAACCTCATGCAGGGCGTTGAGGAATATCGAACCTATTTTACGTTTCCCGTGGTCGACTATTACCGGCGCATGGGATATACCTTCGAGACCGAGCCGTTTGAAAACATCTCGCGCCAGTTTGTGGCGATGTATGCGGAGCGTTTCCCCGCCTGCGCGCTGCAGCCCTGCGCCCAGATCGCCCTGTCTGCCGTGCTGAAAACGGGCGCGCGGCAGGTGCTCCTCTCCGCCACCGGACAGGAAAAGCTCGATGAACAGGTTGCGCATTTTCAGTTGAACGACTATTTTGAGCGCGTGATCGGAAACAGCAACAATCTTGCCCACGGCAAGGCGGACTATGCTAAGGAGTTTCTGCTCGAAAGCGGGGTAGCCCCCGCGCGTGCGCTGTTCGTCGGGGATACGGATCACGATTTCGAGATCGCCTCTTCGATCGGCTGCGGCTGCGCGCTGCTCACGGCAGGGCACCAGACAAAAAAGCATCTCTCCACGCTCGGCGCGCAGTTGGTCGACAGCCTCTGCGAGGTGCCGGAGCTGCTCTAGAGAACTGTGAATAAGAACTGTTAATAAAAGCTGCTTTATGGAGCAGAAAAAACATCGGCGCGCCGTGAGGCGCGCCGATGTTTTTTGATCGGAACGATCGATTCCGAGAAACGAAACAAAGACTATTTCAGCTTCCGATCCCGCAGCAAATTGTTCAGACTCCGGTCATACGTTTTCTCGCCTTCTTTTGTGAAAAAGCAGGCGGGAAACTCGCCGCCGTCGCGGTGGTAGGCCACGCATTCGCAGCATTTCCCATGGCGTTTGCATGCATAGGTGCAGGGGCAGGAAGCGGCATTCACGCAGGTGCTCATCTCTCAAATCCTCCTCTGAAAAATCTTCCAATAAAAAGGTACCCGTTTCCGCGTTACTCGGCAAGCAGAGCGGCGCGTTCCACGCGGTTCTCACGCAAAACGATAAGCACGACCAGCGCGGCAAGCAGCGCGCACACGGCGGGAGCCAGCATCATGACGTTGAGGCCAAAGAGACTTGCCAGCGTACCCATCAGCAGCGGGGAGACGCTGTTGGTCGCAAAGATGCAGACCAAAAACGACGAGGCGATCAGCGAGGAGTTGCCGGGGTTATCGGACGAAGCCTCGCTCAGAATCATCGGCACGCAATGGCCGGACACAAGGCCGATCACGCCGCCCATCACACACATGACAATGGCGCTGCCCGAAAGCACGCCGATGGTCTGGAACACAAAGGTCAGCAGCACGCCGAGCAGGTAGAGGACAAGCGGGCGGATCTTCAGCCGCGGCGCGAAAAAGCGGCTGAGCGTGCCGAACACCCAGTAGAGCGAAAGCGCGAGGGTGCCGAGCGTTTCCGCATGGTATTGCAGTGTCATATAGCGTACGATCCAGACCAGAAAGCCTGCCTGCGAACCGGCATAGAGTACGGTTGCAAGCAGCATCCACATGTTTTTGCGCTTAAACAGAAATGTTTTGACGCCGGAGAGCGTCAGCGGCTGTTCTTTCGCCGGCTCGGGCACGCCTTTTTTTGCGGCGGCCAGCAGCAGGAAGAACACAAAACCGGCCAGCGCGATCAGCCCGCTCATGAGAAAACTCACGCCGTGCCAGCTCACGATGCTGAGCAGCGCGCCGATGAGGAGCGGTGCAATCAGACCGCCCACGCCGAAGCCGCCGTGCAGCATGCCGAGGTACTTCGCGCTGTCGTCGTGGTGCAGATCGACCATCACGGCGTTGCAATTGGCGTCTACCCAACCGAAACCGATGCCCGTGAGCAAACTTGCCGCAATCAACGCAAAAATCGCTTGTGCAGTGCCGAGCAGGCAAAAAGAAACGATGAGGATTCCGACCCCGATGAGCAGCATCGTGGTCTTCTTCACGCGTCCCTGCAGCATGGGCGCGGTGAGAAACGCCGCGACCGCGCCAAGATTGATCAGACTGCTCATGATCCCTTGTGCGCCGCCGACAAGCCGGAACGACTCCACGACGCTGTTGAGTACGACGCTTTGATAGTTGCTTAAGAGTCCATAGGTGCCGATGAGCATGACGATGCCTGCCGTGAGCAGGCTGACAGAGCGTCCGGAGGAGCGCTCGTTGGGTAATTGCATGTGGTGTTTCCTCTCAATGTGGGTTTGCTTCTTAACATCCGGCGCGGCGATGGCGGGAGAAACCGCGCAAGACACGCAAGAGAGTATATCAAAAAAGAAGCATGTATGGCGACACATTTCGCGCGAAAAACGTAAGAATCCGCGCAAAAAGCACGGAGGAGGCAAAAAGCTTGCAATTGCAGAAAAGCTGAACGAATCCCGCATAAAAAAATCCGCCCCCAACAGGGCGGAGCGGAAGCCTAGTCGTGTTTGCGTTGCGCGGACGTCAAGCGTCTATCCGGACCCATGTGCCGGCCTTTGCGCTGCGTACCACCGCGTCTACGATCACCATCTTGCGATAGCCGTCTTCAAAGTCCGCAAAGACGTGTTTCCCTGCGTCTTTTGCCGCAATCGCAGCATACATCGCACGGAATGCCTGCTTGAACGTATCGGGATAGCCTTCGACATGGCCGCCGGGATAGCCGATGGCCGAGCACGCGAGCGGGGAGAGGATGGAGGGATCCTTTGCCGCAACCTGATTGAAGCTCTCGCGGTGGCCAAGCCAGAGTTCGTTGCTGTTGTCGCTGTCCCAAAAGAGCGAGCCTTTGCTGCCGGATAGCGAGAGCTGGATCTGGTTTTTGCGCCCGGCATACGCCTGGCTTACGGTGCAGTTGCCGATCGCGCCGTTTTCAAAGCGGAACAGCGCGGTGCAGAAATCCTCCGTCGTGATGGGCACCTCCGCATAATCCTCGGGGCGCAGCGCCATGCCGGAGAAGGACTCCACGGGCTTGAGCGGCTTTTTACGAGTGGGATGGAAGGTTTCAAAATCCGCGAACACCTCGGTGGCGCGAAGGCCGGTCACGCTCTCCGCAATGTCGATCCAATGCGAGCCGATGTCCGCAAAGGCGCGGCTTTCGCCGCTGATCTCCGGCTCCAGGCGCCAGCTGTAGTCCGTATCCAGAAACAGCCAGTCCTGCAGATATCCGCCGCTGATGGAGCGAATCTCGCCCAGCGCGCCGGACTGCGTCATCGCCCTCGCCTGCAGGATCTGCGGGTAGAAGCGGCAGTTGAAATTGACTGCGGTGACAACGCCATGCGCCTTTGCATATGCCGCGAGTTCGCGCGCTTCGTCCGGCGTGCGTGTCAGCGGTTTTTCGCATACGATGGCGATGCCTCGCTGCATGGCATACATCGCGATTTCATAATGGGAATCATTGGGCGTGCAGATGTGCACCACGTCCGGCTTTTCCCGGTCCAGCATCTGGCGGTAGTCTTCGTATCCGCGTGGCACAAAATGCGCGTCCGCCTTCTTCTGCGCGTCCGGTTTGTCGCAAACAGCGAGTATCTCTACATTGCCGAGTCGGCGCAGCGCCTCGATGTGAGCCGCGCCCACGAACCCGACGCCGACGATGCAGGCACGCAATTGCTTCATATTCCATACCCCCTGAATCATGCAAAACGCATCTTCCTATTCAGTTTGCATTATACCGGCTTGCACCGCGGGATTCAAGCCGGAGCGGCGTGTGACAAAAAAGGAGTTATTTCTTACATACGGCACAGCGCGCGCGACAATCGAATTGATAAAACAACAACAACAAGTAATTTGTTACATTGCAACAATCGAAATTCTGATTAATAATTGGATTAGAGAATGAAAATTTGACAAAAACCTGAATTATTGGTTAAGTTGAGATTAAAATCGATCAGACTTTTCCAATTTGCGCTTGCAATCGCAACAAGTGATGATATACTGAAACCAGAATGATTGGTATAAATCGATTTTATACCGGAACCACTCTCAGCCGGAGCGCGAAATGCATCAACACGATAAGGACTTCCCTCTGACAGCGGATCTGCGCGAGCATATCCTCTCTGAATTGCCTTGCGGACTTTGTGTCGCGAGGCAGGATGAGAGGCTTTCTGTCGTATTTGCCAACAACAATTATTACCGCATGCTTGGCTATGACAGCGCAGCACAAGCTGGCGCGGGCGCGTCGCTCGGAGCGATCGACTGCGTGGAGGCGGGGATGCGCGCGGAGATCTTCGCGCGGATGGCCGCGCTCGGCGAGACGGAAAACCAGGCGATCGCGATGGAAGTGCGGCTGCTGCGCCGCGACGGCACCGCGTTCTGGGCGATCATACACGCCTCCCGCGCGCAGAGCGGGGACGGACTTTGGATCTGCGCGTTTATGGATATCTCCGCGCAAAAACGCGTGGAGGAAGAGCTTCGCGTGCGCGAGGAGGAGTACCGAATCGCCGTCCGCCAGAGCGACAAACTCGTCTTTCGGTATGATATCGCGCAGGACATCGTCTTTTTCCCGCCGGAATCCGCGGAGCTGTTCCAATGCAGCTCGGTGTCCAATCTTTCTTCCTATCTGGACAAGAATGATGTGGTCAATCCGGACAGCCGGGAGGCGCTGAAGGAGCTGTATGCGCAGATCGTCAGCGGCGCGCGCGCGGCGGGCAGCGCGGTGCTGCAGCTTAAACTGCGCTGGGATTCCTATGAGTTCGAATGGTACCGCGTAGCGTATTCGGTGATCTATCGTGAGGACGGCGTGCCCACCCAGGCGGTGATTTCTTTGCAGAACGTATCGGAGCAGCATGAGCGGGAAGTGGCCTATCGCCGCTGGGAAAAGACGTATGAGTCCATGCCGCAGAACAGCGCGTCCTATCTGGAATTCGACCTGACGCAAAACAAACTGACCATGCAGAAAGGCAAGCTGCTCTCGGAACTGCCGGAGAAGCTTCGCGGTTCGATGGAGAGTGTTTTACGGCACTATCTTGCGCGCTATGTACACGCGGACGATCGCGAGCGCATCCGCGCATATACCGCGCGCGAGCATCTGCTCACGGAATATTTCCGCGGGACGCGCCCGGAAAAGCAGGAATACCGCCACCTCAAGGAGGACGGACAGTACGTTTGGGTGCGCCTGAGTGTGCAGATGCTGCCGGATCCGTACTCCTGCAATGTGCGCGCGTCCATCCTGCTCAAGGATATCGACGCGCAGAAACGGGAGGAGCTGACGCTGATGAATCAGCTCCGCACGGATACGCTCACGGGGGCGCTGAACCGCGGCGCGTTTATGGAAGCGGCGAACCGGGTGTTCGCGCAGCCGCGCATCGGCGGGCTGCATGCGCTCGTGATGGTGGACGTCGATCA
>CAYPEV010000101.1:0-8671 GCA_964409605.1 uncultured Christensenella sp.
CTACAGCACGGCGGATATCTCGGTTGACGACGCGACGCTGACCGCGAATGCTTCCGAAGCGGTCGTGGTCGAGGGCAAGAACACCGTGACGCTCCAAAACGTGATCCTCACAGGTAATATGCAGGTGGGTACGGATGCAAACGAGAATGTGCACAACATCATGCTTTATCAGAGCATGTCCGGCGACGCGGAGGAGGGCCAGTCCAGCTTTTCAGCGACGGGTGGCAGCATCACGGCGCACGCAGGGGACATGTTCTACGTCACCAATACCACCTGCTCGATCTCGCTGAGCAATGTCGCGCTGACGCTTTTTAACGACACACTGCTCAACGTCGCGGGCAACAGCAGCGCCCGCGGCTGGGGTACGGCGGGCGCAAACGGCGGCACGTGCATATTTAAGGCGAGCAACCAAACGCTAAAAGGGAATATCCTGGTCGACAGTATCTCCAGCCTCGACTTCCGTCTTGCGGATGGCTCCGTCTTTACGGGCGCGATCAACAGCGCGCAGACGGGAAGCGTCAGCGTTACGCTCGGCAGCGGCTGCCAATGGGTGCTCACGGGGGATAGTTATCTCGCCTCGTTCACGGGAGACGTCAGCCAGATCGTAAACGGCGGTTTTACCGTCTTTGTCAACGGAACGGCGATTACAGCATAAGGGGTGACCAAAATGCGGCACGGCGCGGGAAAAGAATCCCGCGCCGTTTTTTGTATCGCGCGTTTGGTCTGCGCTTTCACCCGCTTACGTGCTTTTGCGTTCGCATGCGCGGGAAAAGTCCGCACAGAGCTGGAAGATCTGCTCCCTTCGCACCAATCCAGCGATCCGATCCTTTGGAATCGCGTCCAGCCCGTATGCAATGCCTGCAAGTCCCCCCGCGATAGCGGCGACGGTATCCGTATCCCCGCCGAGATTGACCGCAGTCAGGACGCAAGCTGCGTAAGAATCCGTCTTGCAGAGGCACCAGAGGGCGGCAAACAGAGAATCCACAACATATCCGGAGTTGATGATCTGCTCTTCCGCGAGGGAGGACAAAGCCGCCGCGCTGGACGGAAAGAGTTGCTCCACTTCGCTGTGCCAGTTGCGATTCACCGCGCTGTAGTGCGCCCCTGCCTGAATCAGGCCCGCGTCGACAGCGCACGTGATCGGATCACCGCGGAGTAAATTCTGCGCGATTGCGCAATACATCCCGCATGCGATGATGCAGCGCATATGCGCGTGCGTGAGCGCGCAAACGTCCCCGAGCTGACGCATCGCCTCGGCATTCTTCGTAAATGGCGCATCGTACCGAGCGTCGAGATAATAAGCCATGGGCAATATGCGCATCAAAGACCCGTTTCCCGCGTCCATCTCACCGCACTGGCCGCAGGTGCGCGGGTTATTGCTCCGCTGATAACAGAAGATCGCCCGATGCGTCGTGTGCCCGATGTCAAAGCGGACATCGCCCGCGGTCAAATACGCAGAGTCGCACCAGCGCGTAAAGGTTTTCATCATGCCTGCCGGGTTAAATCCTCGAAGAAGGCTTTCCATCGTACAGAGCGTGAGTGAGGTATCGTCGGACCATGTTCCTGCGGGCTGGTGGTGCGTGCCGTAGCCGCGCATGCCTGCTACGGGATCACGCCGGCGCTCCTCCCGCGCGGAGAACTCGACCGGTACGCCGAGCGCATCGCCGACCGCGATGCCAAGGATACCCGCCTGCACCTGCTGAAGCGTTGCCATATCAAGCTCCTTATCGTTCAAATATGAGTCGCTTTCTCAATTCGTCCGCGCAACGACGGGGATATCGTTCTTCTTTGCCGCCCGGTATGCGTCCGAATCTTTCCAGGCGTATACGGTGATGTTTTTCTCCTGCATGTAATCTACGTCGCCCAAAGCCGAGTTTTGGAAGGCCGCGCCGATGTCCACGAGCGACTTTGGCAAATGGACCTCCTTGAGCGATTTGAGGTTGGAGTAGGGGTTGCCAAAGAGATGGGCAATCCCTTCCGGCAACGTCAGAATACCATCCGTGACGTCATAGAAACAAGCGTAGAGATACAGACCGTCGGGGTTTTGCAGCATTCCGTCGAGGAGGCGATAGTTCGGGTTTCCAGCTGCGAGGGACACAGATGCGAGCGCATAACACTCTGCGATCGAATCAATGTAATCCGTCATGCTGGCGGGCAGCTGAACGTTGGCGAGCGCGTCGCAGCCGAGGATTGCTTGGTATTCAAGAGTTTGAATTCCCTCCGGTATGATGAGCTCCTTGAGGTTATGGCAATGGTAAAACGATTCCTTCTCGATCGTTTCTACTCCTGCCGGTACCGTATATGTCGTATTGCCCGCGCCGTCAAAATAGAACAGCAGCGTCTTTCCGTCCAGACTCAGCAGAGCGTTGCCGCGGCAGACATAGGCCGGATTTCCCTGCGCAATGGTAACGCCCGCAAGCGCCGGGCAATCGATGAACGTGTCCGTCGAGATGTCGACGAGCGAAGCCGGGATCGTCACCTGAGACAGCGCCGCGCAGCCCTCGAAATCCTTTAGATCGAGTTCGAGCATACCCTCCGGGATTTCGATCGAGGCAAGAGAGGTGCAGTTCGAGAAGGTGAATCCTTCGAGCTTTGTCAGCTTCGCGGGCAGATGAATGCGCTTGAGTGAGGTGCAATCCGAAAATACGGACAAACCAAGCTGATCGATGGAGTCCGGCAATGAGAGTTCTTCCAGCGCAACACATCCGCTGAACGCAAAATCTTCGATTTGCGTCAATCCCGCCGGAAACGAGATATCCTTCAGCGCGGTACAGGAACAAAACGCGGATGCGCCGATCGTCTCAAGGCTTTCAGGAAGAGTGACGGACGAAAGCCTTTCGCAGAATCCAAATGCTTCCTTGCCGATTACACGCGTTTGATCCGGTATGACGATTTCTTCCAGTGACACGCAGCCGGAAAACGCACGCTCGCCGATCTCTTCCAGCGCGCCGGGCAGCGTGACGTCTTTCAAATAGGCGCACATATAAAATGCGTTTGCGCCGATGGAGGTGATGGTGTCCGGCAGTACAATTTTTTCCAGATTTATAGTTCCAAAGCCAGACTCGATGCCTGTCACGGGTGCGCCGCCGAGCGTCTTTGGCACGACGATTGTCGCCTGATTTCCGGCATAGCGGGTGATCACCGCGCCGCCGTTTTCAAAGCCATAGGTATATCGCTCGGAGGAACCGGTCGCGGTATAGGTTTCGCTTGTGTTGCCGCGGGTCAGGGTCATGTTGTCGGTGTCGTAAGAAAACGTATAGTCGATGTCCCCGATCCGGATCTGGTCATCCTTTACCGTATAGGTGGTCTGCGTGCCATCGACCAAGGCCGTCTTGTTTTGAAACAGCTCCAGTTGCAGGGGGAACCCTTCCCCCACAGTGTCCGAATTCGGCTGCCATGCAGAAACATATTCCGGTAAATAGCCGATCAAGCGTGCTTTTATGAATAACCCGACAAGCACAAGAATGCATGCGCCCATAACCCCAAGCACGATGCAAAGAACGAGTTTCGTATTCTTTTTCATGGTTCCTCCTGTTGATCCGTCCGGTCAGGCCTGCGCGTAAAATCTGGCCCAGTATCATTCTAATCCTTCCACTGGTGCGATTGGTCGATGAAAAGTATACACTTCGTCTCGACTCAAGTTTTCTCATGCAAAGGGGGGCGATTTGCCAGGCGCGCGGAACTGTGGTATAATCAATCAAACAATTGGACAGTATTTGACAACAGCATAAGCCAAAAAAGAACCGTCGTTGCGTTTACCGCAAGGAAGGGCTTTTGAGTATGAATGCCGATGAGGTAAGGTATATGAAGAAAGCCGCTTCTATTTTTTTGCGGTCAGATGTCACAAAACAAGATATCACACATTTATCCCGCTGGATGGAGCGTCCGGAAGTAACGCGTTATCTGAACGAGCACGCGCATATTTCGCATGCGCTGGATACGCTGCTTTGGGATGTGCCGGAGCCGCTGCTTGGCCAGCGGCTTTCCAGCGGCGGCAAGTTTTCGATGATCTCCCTTCGCTGCGGGCGGCCGATCGGGTTCCTTTCGTTGCGGCGTATGGACACGCCGGGCGATTGGGAGATCGTCACCGCGATCGGCGAACCTACGCTTTGGGGCGCGGGCTTCGGGGCGCGTGCGCTCCGCCTTGCCTTGCAGGAGGCGTTCTATCCGCGCGATACGCCCGTGCGGCGTGTGTTTGCGACGATACACCACAATAACCTTCGCTCCATGCGTCTGTTCCTGCACGCGGGGTTTGTCCATTGCGGGGAGACCGGCGCTTGCGCGCGGCTTTCCATCACGCAGGAACAGTTTTTTCGCAAATCGCTCTGATCGAACAAAACGCCGGCTGATAAGCGCGGCAATGCGCAAAACCTTGTCAAATCCTGCTCAAAGGCGTATACTGACGAACGATATTGGAATTTTTCAGGAGCAGAGAGTAAAGGCATGATCAGAAGTTTTCTTTCGGGGCTGAAGCAGGAATTTTCCGGCTATGGCGCGAAGTCTTTTTCCAAGGATCTCATGGCGGGCATAACCGTTGCCGCGGTTGCGCTTCCGCTTGCGCTCGCTTTTGGCGTCAGCAGCGGTGCGGATGCCGCGGCGGGATTGATCACCGCAATCATCGCGGGCGTCGTTATCGGCTCGCTCTCCGGCGCATATTTTCAGATCTCCGGGCCGACGGGCGCGATGGCGGCGATCCTGCTCTCCATCGTTTCAAAATATGAGATGCAGGGCGTGTTTCTCGCGACCCTCATGGCGGGCGTGTTTCTCCTGCTCGCGGGTGTTCTGCGGCTCGGCAAACTCACGAGCTATATTCCCGCGCCTGTCATTACGGGCTTTACCTCCGGCATTTCGATCCTGATCGCCGCGGGACAGCTCGACAATTTCTTCGGCGTGCGTTCGGCGGGGGAAGATGTGATCGAGCGCATCGGGAGTTATTTTTCGCTCGGTTTTTCGCCGAATCTCTACGCGGTCTGTATCGGACTGTTTGTGATCCTCCTCATGATTGCATACCCGAAAAAATGGAACGCGGTCGTGCCCGGTTCGCTGGTTGCGATCATTCTTGCGACCGCTGCCGCCTCGCTGCTGGGCTTTGACGTGATGCGCGTCGGAGAAATTCCAAAGACGCTGCTGCCCGCCCAGCGGCTGAATCTTTCCGGGATCGACGTACACATGCTCTTGCGCCTTGCTTCGCCCGCATTCAGCATCGCCATGCTGGGCATGATCGAGAGCCTGCTCTGCGGTTCCAGCGCGTCCCGCATGACGGGCAAAGCGTTCAACAGCGACCAGGAGCTTGTGGCGCAGGGCATCGGCAATATCGTGCTGCCGTTCTTCGGCGGCATCCCCGCAACCGCGGCGATCGCGCGCACCAGCGTCGCGGTGAAAAGCGGCGCGGTGACGAGGCTCACGGGTATCATCCATGCGCTCGTTCTCGTGGTGTCCATGTTCCTGCTTGCGCCTGTGATGTCGTCGATCCCGCTCTCCGCGCTTGCGGGCGTGCTGATGGTCACCGCATTTCGGATGAACGAGTGGAGCGCAATCCGCTATATGTTCAGCAGAAAGTTCAAGGGTGCGATCCTGAAGTATTTTGTCACGATGGCTGCGACGGTGATCTTCGATCTGACCACGGCGATCGCGCTTGGCGTACTGGTCGCGCTCCTGCTGCTGGTACGCAGGCTTTCCAAGATCGAGATCAACATCGAGCAGGTGGACGCAAGCAGACTTTCGGCGGACGGAGAAGCGATCTGCCGGAAATATGGCAACGCGCGCGTCGTCTACATCGCGGGTGCGATGATCTTTGCAAACACGCAGGCAGTCGAGGCAATCCCCGCTGAGATTCCGGCGGACTGCGACGAAGTGTTTTTCTCCATGCGCGGCGTTTCCTATCTGGATGTCTCCTGCGCGCAGTCGTTTGAGGGCGTGATCGGCACGCTCCATAAGCGCGGCGTGCGCGTCGGCTGCTGCGGGCTTTCCTCGGAGACGCGCAGGACGATGGAGCGCAGCGGAATCCTCACGCTCGTGGGCGAAGAAAATGTGTTTTGGAGCATTGACCGTGCGCTGACGCAGGACTGCGCCTGCTGAAGGGACGTCTTTTCAAAAAGCAACAGAAACAGGCGGGTGCGAAAGCGCCCGCTTTTTTGCAAAAGTGCTGTCGAATACGAACAGGCGGATGTGAAAGAGAGCGCTTGTTTGTAAAAAACACAGAAAAAAAGCAAAAAAAAGAGAAATCGGCCTGTATTTTGTTCAGATTTTTCTGGCGGGAGATCGGCGCGGCATGATACGATAAAACAGAAAAATCAAAAATGAATATCGGAACAACCTATGACGAAAGAGCGGGTCTAACACAACGACGCTTCCATCGCGAACAAGGGCTTGATCGCCCGACGGTTCCGCCGCTGAATTGGACGAATCGCAACCCGTGCTGATATCCCGTCATTCCGATGAGGAGGGATACCATGACCAGGCTGACACTCTTTGATCGAACTGCCGCAAAAGACGCTTCAGGCGGCTCGCCCGCCGAATCCGGCGGAAACAACGCTGCAACAAGTTTAAAGAACCCCGTGCGTGACGGCAACGCCGCGGGCTACCCTACACTCGCTGGGATATCGCTGCTGTTCATTGCGTTCGGTCTGACGCAAAGCCCGATATCTGCGATATTCGCGGGATTTTCCAACATCATTCAATCGACCAACATCCTGATTACCGACTATGTCGCTCTCGGCGGTGCCGGCGCCGCGTTTGTCAACGCGGGGCTATTGATGCTGCTCTCGGTTGCGCTGCTCGTGTTTTTGCGCGCGCCGTTTCGGGGCATCAGCGTTGCCGCCGTGTTTCTCATGGGCAGCTTCGGGCTTTTCGGCAAAAACATCTATAACGTCTGGCCGATCCTGATCGGCAGCTGGCTCTATGCGCGCTTCAAGCGGGAATCCTTTGCGACGCACGTGTATACCGGGCTGTTTGCGACGAGCCTCGCCCCGATTGTGACGGAGTTTGCCTTTGTGCTGCGTCTGCCGGGGGAAACGGGTACGCCGCTGGGCATCCTGGTCGGCGTCTGCGTGGGGCTGCTTGCGCCTCCGCTCGCCGCGCATCTCAAACATGTGCACAAGGGGTTCAGCCTGTATAACGTCGGCTTTACGGCGGGCATCATCGGAACGGTGTTTGTATCCTTATTGAAATCCTATGGCTATCAGACAGGGTTCAATTTTTTCTGGAGCAGCGGAAACAATACGCGTTTTGGCGTGTTTTTGTGTCTGCTGTTCATTTATTTTGTGCTGCAGGGTCTTTGGATGCGTCCTCGTCCGCTTCCCGCGCTCCGCGCGATCTTTTGCGAATCGGGGCAGTCGTGCGTGGATTTTGTCGCGATCGGCGGCTTTCCCGCTGCACTGATCAACATGGGGATCAACGGATTGATCGCGACAGGCTACGTTTTGCTCGTCGGCGGTCCATTAAACGGGCCCACCATCGGCGGGATATTGACCATTTCGGGGTTTGGCGCCTGCGGCAAGCACATCAAAAACATCGTTCCGGTGCTTCTCGGCGTCGTCCTGGGCAGCATGACAAAGGTATGGAGCATCGACGATCCCGCCGTGCTGCTCGCGGCGTTGTTTGGCACAAGCCTTGCGCCGGTTTCGGGGCACTACGGCTGGGTATGGGGCGTCTTCGCGGGATTTTTAAATTCCTCGGTCGCGCTCTGCTCCGGCGTGCTGCATGGCGGCATGAATCTCTACAACACCGGGTTTTCCGCCGGTATCGTCGCAGCGTTTCTCGTGCCGCTTTTGGAGGCGCTGCCAAAGCGGATCAAGCGCTGCGCGCCGCAGAAAGGCGAGAACCCCGCAACGGACGCGGGGTAACGCAGGCGTCCGGCCGAGCCGCTCTCCTTTGCGGGAGCGGCTTTTTGATGCGGACACCCGCCCTGACGTATGAGCGGCGCGCACAGGAAGTGTAAGCAAAAATTAACTTTTGTCAATGCCGGCCGGTCGGATTTATAATAAGTAAACAAGTGTGATTCAACAATTCCAATGGTGAAAAGCAGATTGCGCGGTTCTCGCGTATCAAAAGGAGACAGCATGCAAAGATGGAGCAGTGCGGTCGTTGCCCGCGCGGAGGAGATCCTCTCGCGGATGACGCTCGCGGAAAAAGCCGCGCAGATGGTGCAGGTGCCGTTTGCATACGTTTCGCGCGAGGAGGCGCTCGCCTGGGCCGCGCGCGGCGCGGGGTCGTTCCTGCATGTGCTGGGAGACGACGCGCGGGAGATCCAGCAAATTGCGAGGAACACCCGCCTCGGCATCCCCGTGCTGTTCGGCATAGACGCCATCCACGGCCACGGGCTGAATCAGAAGGCCGCGATCTTCCCTTCCCAGCTGGCCGCGGCCTGCAGCTGGAATCCCGCGGTCCTGGAGGAGATGGGGCGCGTGACCGCGCGCGAGGTCGCGGCGGACGGCCTGCACTGGACGTTTTCGCCCGTGCTCTGCTTGGGGAGGGATACGCGCTGGGGGAGGATCAACGAAACTTTCGGCGAGGATCCGTATCTCGCCGGGGAGCTGGGAGCTGCGATCATCCGCGGCTATCAGGGGGACGACATCGCGGACGGAGAACACATCCTCGCCTGCGCGAAACATTATATCGGCTATGGGGACGCCGTCGGCGGACGCGATTCCTGCGACACACAGATGACGTT
>CAYPEV010000102.1:0-8568 GCA_964409605.1 uncultured Christensenella sp.
ACGCATATCCGCGCGTGGTCAAGCCTGCCGCGAACGGGACCGCACGCACACTGGTAGACGCCTGGTTTGCCCCCTCCGACGCAGTTTGGCGCGGGCTCGGCATGATTCCGCAAAGCGGACTTGCACTCCTGCCGGAACATGCGCGATTCGACGCGATCCGGCGATTTTCCGTTGCCCCGGCCCGGGTGGCTGTGCAATCCGCCTGCCGCTGCGGCGATGTGCTGCGCGGCTCCATTGAACCCGTCGAATGCCCGCTGTTTGGCAGGGTCTGCACGCCTCAGCATCCGCTCGGAGCCTGCATGGTCTCATCGGAAGGCGCATGCGCGGCATATTATCAATATGAAGGTGCCGGTATATGAACGACTGCATCACACTCGCGCACGGCTCCGGCGGACGGGACTACCGCGAGCTGGTCGAAACCGTCTTTGCGCCCGCGTTTCATAACGAGTTTCTCTCGCCGCTGACGGACGCGGCGATTCTTCCCGGCGGAGAGCGAATTGCGATGACGACGGACGGCTTTGTCGTGCATCCCCTGTTCTTTCCGGGCGGGGACATCGGCAGGCTCGCTGTCTGCGGCACAGTCAACGACCTCGCCGTCTCCGGCGCGGAAGCGCGCTATCTTTCCTGCGCGATGATCCTTGAAGCGGGGCTTAAGTTTGAAACCCTCCGCCGCGTCGTCGCCTCCATGGCAGACGCCGCGAAAGAGGCGGGCGTCGTCATCGTCACGGGGGATACAAAGGTCGTCGAGCCCGGCGCCTGTGCGGGGCTGACGGTCACCACCGCCGGCATTGGCGTATTTCCGGCAGGGCGGGCAATTCCCCCGCAGCAGCCGCAGGCGGGCGACGTGATCCTTTGCACCTCTCCCGTCGCAAGCCACGGCATGGCGGTCATGGCCGCGCGGCACAACCTCACCTTTGATCCCGCGATCGAAAGCGACGTCCGCCCGCTGAACCATATCATCCGCGCCGTGCTGGACGCCGGCGTGCAGGTTCGCGCCATGCGCGACCCCACGCGCGGCGGCATCGCGGGGACGCTCACGGAATGGGCGGGAACCACGTTCGAGATCACGCTGGAGGAAGAATCGCTGCCCGTGCGCGCGGATGCGCGCGCCGCCTGCCGTATCCTCGGCATCGATCCGGTCTATGTGGCAAACGAAGGCGTCGCGCTCTTTTCTGTTCCCGCGGAACAGGCTTTATGCGCCCTGTCCGTGTTGCGCGGGATGGGCTGCGGCGAAGCCACGGCCATCGCCGGCGTAAAAGAAGGCCGCGGAACGGTGTTTGCGAGAACCCCGATCGGAACCTTCCGCCGCGTCCTGCCGCCGAGCGGAGAGCTGCTGCCGCGTATTTGCTGACGGAAATCAGGAAAATCCAACGATATTTTTCAACGTTTTCGGGCAATCAGTATAGAAAAATCGTTTCAAATCGCCATTTTGTCAAAAAGAAAAGTAAACCGCCTGACGGATTTTCCGTCAGGAAAGCGAAAACCAACGCGCGGGCACCAAGCCGTGCGTTCTTTTCTGCCGCCGCACGTCTTTTATGAACAATATTGTTTTTCGTTCATTGTCAAAAGAATAAATCGGAATGTATATCGATATTTTAGAATCGGTATGATAAGTTCGGCATTTCTTGACCTTTTGCACGCGTAGTTCTATAATGAACACGCAATTTTTTGCAAGCAAAAGCCTGTCCTGCCAACGACTTTGCGCAGGGCGGGTTTTATTCATGGACAGGGGATTGGAGTCTATGCAAGCTACCCTTCTGGTCGCAATTTTGACGCCGCTGATCGGTGCCTGTTTGCTGCCGCTCATCGGCCGGCGCGCACCGCGGGTGAGGAACCTCTTCTCGCTCCTCTTCGTGCTGGTTTCCTTTGTCTGCGCGGCATCGCTCTTGCCCGCCGTGCTCGCGGGTGAAAAGCCGCTCGTGCGCCTCGTGCTGCCGCTGGGGCTCAGCCTCGGCGTTCAGGCGGATGCGCTCAGCGTGTTTATGGCGATGACGTCCTCGCTGGTCGCGGGCGTTATCCTCATCTACTCGTTCGGCTACATCAAGGAATATCCCAATCAAAATGAATACTACTTCATGGCGGTTCTGTTCCTTGGCGCGATGATGGGGCTTGTGTTCTCCACAAGCCTGATTCTCCTCTACGTCTTCTGGGAAATCAGCGCGATCGCCTGCTGGCGGCTCATCGGTTTCTACCGCGAGAAGCTGACCATCGTGCGCGCGAACAAGGCGTATATGGTCACCGTGCTTGGCGCTCTGATCATGCTCGTCGGTTTCTTAGGCATCTGGGGACAGACGGGCACGTTTGAACTCACCGCCATGCAAGGCGTCCATGTGCCCGCCTGGTGTGTGGTTCTGATCCTGTTTGGTATCCTCAGCAAATCCGCCACCTTCCCGCTGCACAGCTGGCTGCCGGACGCGGGCGTTGCGCCCTCGCCCGTGACGTCGCTTCTGCATGCGGCGGTGCTGGTCAAAATCGGCGTCTACGCCTATGCGCGCCTGTTTGCGGTAACGTTTGCGATCGATCCGGTGTTTACCAGAATCGTTCCGATCATCGCCGCCGTCTCCGCGCTGATCTCCGCCGGCTGCGCGATGGTGGAGACCGACATCAAGCGCATCATCGCCTACTCGACCATCAGCCAGCTTGCGTTCATCCTGCTGGGCGTGAGCATCGGCAACGAGACGGGTCTCGTCGGCGGCATGCTGTATATCCTCGCGCACAGCGTGGCAAAAGGCGGACTTTTCCTCTGCGCGGGCATTGTGGAGCACGGGTTGCATACCAAGGACATCAACCGCATGGGCGGGCTCTACAAACGTTTCCCGCTGACCGCGGCCGCGTTTGCGCTCTGCTCGCTGTCGGTGATGGGCGTCCCGCCTTTCTCCGGCTATTTTGCGAAATTTCTCGTCGTGCAGGGCGCGCTGACGGCAAACCAGCCTTGGATCGCCGGCGTGTTCATCCTCGGCGCGTTCATGACGGTGTTCTATCTTTCCCGCGTGTTCTTCAAAGTCTTCCTTGGCCCGGAAAGCGACCACCATGCGCGCGAACACACGCGCGGTATGGTTGGCGGCGTGGTCTTCCTCGGCGTTCTCGCGCTCGTGCTGGGCGTGTTCATTTCTCTGCCGGCGGAGCTCGCTTCGCGCATTTGGGGGGTGTTGTAATATGACTTCTGTTTGCGCCTGGCTGGGCGGCGGCATTGCGCTTCCGCTGATGCTCGTCGGCCTTCCGATCTTCGGCGGGCTTATCATCTGGCTTTTCAAAAAATATTATGCGGCGCAGGTCGCGGCGGTCGTCGTCTTCGGACTGAGCAACGTGTTTCTCTGCCTCGCGCTGTACCTCGGCGGCGGGGTGAGCGTCGATCTGCCGTTTGCGGGCTACGGATTTGAGGCGAAGTTCGTCTCCGCCGGGCTCTCGGCGGTTCTGCCGCTGTTCGCCTCCGTGGCCGCGTTCCTCCTCGCGCGGTATTCGGTGACCTACTATCGCGGCAGGCGGGAAGGCGGGCTGTTTCTGCTATTCTTCTTTGTCAGCGTGGGCTTTGTCAACGGCGCGCTGCTTTCGGACAATCTGCCCGTCATGCTCGTCTTCTGGGAAGGGCTGCTGCTCTCCATGAGCGTGCTGTTGCTCATCGGCAACCTGCAAAAACCGCGTGCCGCGATCAAGCTGCTCTGGCTCAGCGGGATTGCGGATCTCCTGCTCATGCTGGGCGTGATCATCACGATCCGCGTCGCGGGGCAAAGCAATCTTTCCGCGATCTCCCGTTTGCCCGTTTCGGGTCTCGGCGCGGCCGGCTGTGTGCTGATGCTGCTCGGCGCCCTCGGCAAAGCGGGCGCGGTACCGTTTCACAGCTGGATTCCGCTCGCGGCGGAGGACGCGCAGTCTCCGTTTCTCGCGCTGTTCCCCGGGTCACTGGAAAAGATCCTCGGCATCGGGCTTGCCATCCGCATCGTAACCCGGATCTACGACGTGCAGCCCGGCTCGCCCGTAAGCCTGTTTTTGATGATCATCGGCAGCATGACGCTGTTCTTCGGCGTGGCGATGGCGCTCATTCAAAAGGATATGAAGCGGCTCTTGTCCTACCACGCCATCAGCCAGGTCGGCTACATGATCCTCGGCGTGGGCAGCGCGCTTCCCATCGGCATCGTCGGCGCGCTGTTTCATATGATGAACAACGCGCTGTATAAATCCGGCCTGTTCCTTACCGCGGGCGCGCTTGAAAAGCGCACGGGTACGACGGATCTCAGGCACATCGGCGGCCTTGGCAAACGCATGCCGCTCACCGCCGCATGCTTCGTGGTGTTCGGGCTTGCGATCTCCGGCTTCCCCGGCTTCAACGGTTTCTTCTCCAAAGAGCTCGTGTTTGACGCGGCGCTGGAAACCAACGTCGTGTTCTATATCGTCGCCCTCGTCGGCGCGGTGATGACGGCGGTCTCGTTCCTCAAGCTTGGCGGCGCAGCATTTTTCGGCAAGCTCTCGCTGCCGCAGGGCGTCAAGCATGTAAAAGAGGCGCCCGTTGGCATGACGCTGCCCGCCGTGGTGCTGGCGCTGCTGTGCGTGTTCTTCGGCATATGGAACGGGGTTGCGCATACGCTGCTGCTGCAGCCCGCGCTCGGCTACGCCGAATCATTCGGCGGCTGGCCGGAAAGCGGCCTCCTCGTCGCGCTCTCCTGCGCGGCGCTCGTGCTCGCGCTGTTGGACCATCTCTACGGACGCAAGAAGGGCGGCAGCGCGCTGCACAGTGCGGATCACATCCACTATGCGCCCGGCGCAAAGCAGATCTACGCGCTGGCAGAGGCGGGCAAGCTCGACCCCTACAACTGGCTCACGGCAGCGGTCGGCGGGTTCTCCCGCCTGTGCATGCAGATCGAGAAAGGCGTCAGCTGGGTCTATGACAAGGGCGTGCCCGGACTCGTCTGGTGGGTATCCTCGCTGCTGCACCGCGCGGCAAACGGCAGCCTGACGCGCTATCTCGCGCTTGCGGCATCCGGGCTCGTGCTCGTTGCAATCCTGTTTCTGATCATACTTCTCTGAGAAAGGCGGACGATGTTCATGCGGTTTTTTGATCCAACCCGGAAAACTGCCGCCTGTTCGGCAGAGTGTCAGGCGGTGCGCGTATGAATATACTGACCATCCTCACCCAGCTCATCCTCGCGCTGCCGCTGCTCGCGATCGTGGTCAACAACCTCGTTCCGCGCGAAGCCATGCGCCATATGACCATCGGCATGAGCGCGGGCGTCGCAGCGTTTCAGCTCGCCGCCTCGCTCGCGGCGTTCGTGGTACTCGCAGCGTCCGGTGAAAGCATGTTCCGCTTCTCGCTCGCGTGGGACCTCGGCAAGGGGCTGAGCTACTTCCGCGTCGATCTGGTGACGCTGCTCTTGCTCGCCTGCGTCGGCTTGGTTACGCTCGCTTCGACTCTCACGGCGTTTACGACCATCGACGACCACCGCAGCTCGTATACGAACATGCTGATGGTCATGATGCTCGGCATGAACGGCATGCTGCTCGTGCGCGACCTGTTCACGCTCTATATCTTCATGGAAGTGACCGGCCTTGCGAGCTTTGTCATGATCGGCATGTACAAGAGCACCCGAGACCTTGAGGGCGCGTTCAAGTACATGGCGCTCTCCGCGCTCGCGACCATCTTCATCCTCACGGGCATCTCGCTTCTGTTCATCAAGGCGGGCAGCCTGTCGTTCGATCTGCTGCGCCCCGCCCTGTTTGAGGGCGAGCCCGATGCAAAAACGCTGCTCTGCTGGGTGGCGCTGGTGCTGCTGACCTCCGGATACGCCATCAAGAGCGGCATCGCGCCCTTTCACAGCTGGCTGCCGGACGCCTACGAGAGCGCGGACACCGCGGTCTCTATCATGCTCTCCGGCATCGTGACCAAGATCGCGGGCGTCTACAGCCTGATCGTGCTCGTGCAGCTCTTCCCCGGCAACGTCGCGCTGAAAGTCACGCTCCTGGTTCTCGGCCTGTTTACGATCGTCGTCGGCGCGCTGCTCGCGCTGCGGCAGAAGAACTTCAAGCGCATCGCGGCCTACTCCTCCGTCAGCCAGATGGGTTATCTGCTCTTGGGTCTTGCCGCGGATACGCGCCTCGGGCTGATCGCGGCGCTGCTGTACTTGCTCACGCATGCGCTGGCGAAAACCGCCCTCTTCACCAACGCGGCCGCGCTGGAAAAGCGTCTCGGCACGCTGGATATCGACGAGATGGGCGGCCTGCAGGCAAGAATGCCTGTAACCTCGTTTTCCTCCGTCGCGGCGCTGCTCTCGATTGCCGGCGTTCCGCCGCTTGCGGGATTCTGGAGCAAGCTGCTTGTGCTCATCGCCCTCTGGGGCGCGGGCCTTCCCGGCGTCGCCGCCGCCGCACTGCTTTTGAGCATCTTATCCGGCGCATATTTCCTGCGCCTGCAGAAGAAAGCCTTCTTCGGCGAGCTCAACCACCGCTGGGAAAGCGTGCGGGAGATCACCGGCGGCATCAAAGTCTCCGAGATTCTGCTCACCATCGCAACCCTTGCTATCGGACTGCTGTTCCCGCTCGTGCTGCTGTACCTGCAGCATGCGGGGCTCGTCTGAAAGGAGCGCATATGAACGTTGCTATCTATATCTGCCTTGGCGCAATGCTGGTGTTCGGCTTCTTTTCCGTGCTCAGCCGGCATCTGATCAACGCCGCGATCGCGCTTGCCGCGGTCAGCGCGGCCTGCGGCGTGTTGATGTATGTGCTCGGCGCGCATACGGCGGCCATCTTTGAAGTCTCCGTCTGTTCGGGACTCGTGACCGTGATCTTCATCAGCGCGGTGAGCCTCAGCAACGGCGACAAGCAGGCGAGCGCGCCGGAAAAACGCGCACATCTACTGCCCATCATCCTGATCGCCATCGGCGCAATCCTGATGGGTGCGGCGCTGCTTACGGGATTTTCGCTCGGTTCGCACAACCTCATCGGCAGCGCGGCAAACTTTGACAACGTATTCTGGGAAACACGCCAGGCGGATATCTTCGGCCAGATGATCGCAATCATCGCGGGCGCCTCCGCCATCGTGGTGTTCTTTAAGGAGAGTGAAAAACAATGACCGTGTCCACCATCATGCTCATCGCCGGGCTTGTGCTGATCCTCATCGGCTGTTTCGAGCTCATCCGCACGCGCCACATGCTCAAGATCATCATCGCACTGGAGCTCGCCATCAAGGCGGTCTCCATGTTCATCGCGCTCGGCGGCTGGCTCAACGGCAACATGCCCGTTGCGGAGTCGTTTGTGGTGAGCGTCATCGTCATCGAGGTCGTGGTTGCGACCGTGCTGTCCGGCATCGCCATCAGCATCTATCACAAGTACGGCAACATGGATATCCGGAGCCTCCGGAACCTGAAAGGTTGAGGGAGGGCAATTTATGACGGCACAAAGCGTAATCATCTCCACTCCCGTGCTCTTTCTCTCGTTTTTGCTGATGTTCGCGCTGCTTTCCATGTATCTCAAGCGCAAGGCGGACAAAACCCCGTCCGGAAAGCACGCGTTTGACCCCTACGCCTGCGGTCAGACAAAGGATGCTGTGAGTCAATACGTCAACCCGAACTTCCGGCGGATGTTTTACCTCGCGTTCTTCTTCACGGTCATGCACGTGCTCGTGATGATCGTCGCGACCGCGCCCGCGGGGCACACGCTGATGCCCGTCGCGTATATCGCGGTTGGCGCGCTTGCAATGCTGATCCTCTTCCGCAAATAGCCGGCACCCACCAAGAAAGCAACGCTTTAGAGGTTTATTATCATGGGTCTTCTCGATAAAGCAATCGCCTGGGGCGAGAAAAAATCCCCCTGGATCATCCACTTCAACGCGGGCGCCTGCAATGGCTGCGACATCGAAGTGGTCGACGCGCTCACGCCGCAGTACGACCTGGAGCGGCTTGGCATCCTTCAGCAGGGCAGCCCGCGCCATGCGGACGTGCTGGTCTGCACGGGCGCGGTGACGCTGCAAACGCGCGACCGCCTCAAGCAGATCTACGACCAGATGTCCACGCCGAAGTTCGTGGTCGCGGTCGGCACCTGCGCCTGCACGGGCGGCATCTTCGACAGCTGCTATTGCGTGACCGGCGGTATCGACACCGTGGTCCCCGTGGACGCCTATATCCCCGGCTGCGCGGTTCGCCCGGAGGCGATCATCGACGCGGTGGGCAAGCTCCTCGACATGCTCGATCAAAAGGAGGCAAGCGGAAAATGAACACGGAAGAGACCATTCTTTCCATCAACCAGCATTTCCCGGCTTTGGCGGCGGTTTCCCCGCGTCCACTGCGCGTGTATACGGCATTTACCGAGCCGGAGACGTTTGAAAAAGCGCTCCGTTTTGCATACGCAAAGCTCGGCTACCACAAGGGCAAGCACATCGTCGGAACCGACGAAGGCGCGGATATCGGGCTTTCCTACATCCTCTCCAACGACGACAACGTGCTGCTTGTGCTGCGCGAGTGCGTGCCCAAAAACGCTGCACTCGTGCGCTCAATGGGCGATCTCTATCCCTCCCTCATGCTGCATGAACGCGAGATGGTGGACCTCTTCGGCGTGCAGGTCACGGGCCTTCCGGAAGGCCCG